>VGWJ01000040.1 GCA_016873635.1 Lentisphaerota bacterium
GAAGTTCCTGGCCACTTCGTCGGAGGCCGTGTTCGACGGCGTGGCCCAGACGCGGGCGCTGCTGTTGACGGACCGCTATCTGCTGGACCTCTTTGCCGCGTCCAGCAAATACCCCAGGATCTACGACTACCTGCTGCACAGCATGGGCAGGCCGCAACCGGTGACACGCGGGTTCGGCGCGCGAGTCGCCGCGAGCCCGAGATTCTGGGCGCTCGACAACCAGCGGGGTTTGGCCACGAAGAGGCAATGGCAACTCGAGTTTGCCGTCGGAGACGAATCTGCCGGCACAAACGCGCCCGCCGGAAGAAGGCCCGACTCGATGGTCCGCGTAACCATGGCCGGCGAACCCGGTACCGCCGCGGTCCGCGGAACATGGGGCTCGAAGCTGGGCGAGCGGATCAAGGCTCCGATGGACGAGTTGGGAATGCTCGTCGTTCGCCGCGACGGCGTGCGCGACACCGTCTTTGCCGCGGTCCACGAGCCGTATTACGAGGGCGACAGGCCGCAGGTCTCCGCCGTGACCGTTATGGCGCGGTCTGACGACGCGATGGTTGTGCGCGTGGACGGCGCCGGCTTCACGGACTATGCCGCGGTTGAGTGGCGGCCGCGCGACGGGGACGAGCCCGTTGCGATGGGCGCCGGAAAAGGACAGTTCGGCTTTCGCGACTATGCGTGGTTGAGGGTTTGCGCCGACGGAACCGCCGTCAGCCGCGGACAATGGGCGTATCTGAGGGTGCGTGCCAAGGGGCTCAAGAGCCTGAACGGTCAGCCGGCCCGCGCGGAAAGCGGCGATCTGGTCATCGGCCGGCCGGTGAGCATCGCCGCGCCGGCGCGCGTGTCCCGCGAAGCGCAGGATCCGTTCGACGTCCGCCTGGATCCTCCGCATGTGCGGATCGACGCGGCCGGATCGGCCCGCATGACGATCGTGAACCTCTCGCGCCTGCCCGTGACGGGGGCGGTGGAGATGGATCTTCCCGCGGGCCTGTCGCTGGATGGCCCGACCGGCTTCGGGCCGATCGCGCCGCGCGCCTCCGCCGACGTGGCAGTCTCGCTGCGGGCCGACGCGAATGCGCCGCGCGGAACGAAGCGGATCCCGTACCGGTTGCGGTACGCGGAGGACGGCGGCGAACCGCGGACCACGCTGTATCAGGCTTTGCCGGTCAGCGTCGGGCCGACGCTGTGCTTCGACTACACCTCCAGGGACGATCCCCGCTTTCGTATCCTCGCGCGGCAGTACACCGCCGAGGCGATGATGCAGCACGGCCTGCTGGTGAAGCTCGCCGGCCCCGACGGAACGGCGGTGCTTGACGGCCCGCCCATGTTCACCATCGCCGACCGGGACAACGTGCTGCTGCGCCGCGACCAGAAGTCCTCCTATGTCTGGGTGCGGAGATCGCCGGCCTGGCTCAAGGCCCATCTGGACAACCTCGTGTACTACACGACCAGTTGTCTTGAAGACCGCATACGGGTCGGCGTCGACCGGGGCTGGAACAAACTCAAGGATATGCGGTTTGCCCTGCCCGGCCTGTACACGGCGCCCGGCGGCAAGCCGGCATGGAAGCGGATCGTCGCCGTGGACGAGTCCGGCAAGGAGTCCGACGCGGAACCCGGCGCCGCCGTAAAGGTCGCCGCCGCCGAACTGGAACTGCCCGGACTGCCTTACAGCCTGGCCTTCGAGTTTCACCCGCCGCTTGCCGTGGACTTCGACGGCCCGGCCATGTCCTTCACGTTCGACGGGTTTTCAGGCAACGGGTGGTGCTTCGGCTTCTGCCCCGCCGGCGGGCTGGACGCGTGGCGGGAATGATCCGCGTCTTGTCCGCGACGCGCGGCGGTCGGAACGACGGGATCGTGTTGCGGCGAGAAGCCGGGCGGGGCTCCCACAAGAAGACTGCGAACTGACCGGGAATGGGGAAGGCAGGCATGAAGATCGAGGTCGCTCGCCGGCGCCAGGCGTCAGTCCGGGTATTGGCCGCAGCCATGGGGCTTCTTGGATCGTTCCTTCAGACGTCAACGGGGGCTGGCGTGATTGATGTGCCGCGCATGGAGGGCATCGTGATCGACGGCAAGCCGGGCGATTGGCGCGACGCCGGGTTCAAAGTCGAAGTCATGACGGCCGCGGACGGGTGGGTACGCGGCGCCGCGGATCTGGACAGCCGCCTCGCGCTCGGATGGGACGACCGCGGCCTGCTGGTCCTGGCACAGATCATGGACCAGGATTTCGCCGAGAACGCGAATACGAACGAGCTCTACGCGGGCGACTCCGTGGAGTTGTACCTTATCGACAAACGCGGCGGCACGGAGATGATCCAGGCGGTTATCGCCCCCGGAATGACGGCCGCGCAGGTCGAACCGCGGTGCCGGCTGTATGATTACCGGAAGAATCCGGCGTTAAAGGCCCGGGCGCCGGCGATCAGCGTGGCGCGCACCAGGGTTCGCGGCGGCTATGTTCTGGAAGCGCTGCTTCCGTGGACAAACGTCGGCATATCCGCCCGCCCGGGCGTCGAGGCGGCGGTGCAGATCTTTGTCAATGACACCGACGCCGGCGCGCGGCCGCTCACCCTGGCGTGGCACCCGGCCACCGGCACTTTCATGAACACGCAACGGGCCAATCAAATCCGCCTGGCGGAAAAGGCGAGTCCCGCACTGCCGGGGGTGACCCATGCCTTCAACCTGGGCAGCAACTACTGGTTCAGCATTGAAATACTGGCTGGAATTGCCGCAGAACGCCGGCAAGGACGCCGCCCGCAAGTGGCCGCTTTTCGTCCTGCTGCACGGCGCGGGCGAGCGCGGCAAGACGCCGCAGCACTTCCAGGGCTGGGCCGGCTATCCGCGGGGCGCCAAGCCGGACACATTCATCATCGCTGTCCCGGCCTGTCCGAAAGACACCTCCTGGTCGGTGGCCCAGTTGGATGACATGATCAGCGGCCTTGCGGCCCGCTACCCGGTGGATGTCGACCGGATCTACCTGGCCGGGCACAGCATGGGCGGGAGCGGTTGCTGGAAAATGCTTGCCGCGTTCCCCGGGCGTTTCGCGGGGGCAATCGTCTGCGCGGCCGGAACGACAACCCTGGACGAAGGCGCGATGGAACGGATCAAGAATGTTCCCGTCTGGATCTTTCACGGCGCCAGGGACGATGCGGCCCCGGTGGCCGGCGCCCGCCAAATGGCCGCGGCTCTTGAGCGCGTCCGCGGGCGCTTCCGCTACACGGAGCATGCGGAGGATGACCACGGAACAATCCTCGGCAGGGCTTTCGGTCAGGTGGAGGTATACGACTGGCTCCTGCAGCAGGTGCGCGGCAATCCGCGACAGGCAGAAGCTGCCGGGACCGCGGACAGGGGAAGTGAATGAAGCATCCCGAACGTTTCTCGGGGGCACGGCGACGGCCGGGAAACACACGATGAAAGAAGCCGGCCCGTTCCGGATTTTCCCGCCTGTCCGGCCAGGACGCCGGCCGGCCGGGGCCGCGGCAGGGGGAGTCCTGCTGCTCGGCGCGTTGGCGCAGGCCGTGGCGGTCCTGGGCGCCGCTCCGGCGCGGGCGGCCGCACCCGTGATGCTGGTGGATGCCGGCAAACCGGCGGCGACCATCGTGGTGGCGGACGATCCGGTCGGCATCGCGCTGGACAAGACGGATCCCGCGACACAGAAAAAAGCGCCGATGACGCAGGCGGACGCGGCCGGGGAGCTGCAACGCTGCATCGAGAAGGCCACCGGCGCGCGCCTTGAGATCGTGCCGGCGGCAAAGGCGCCGGCCGAAGGCACGCTGCTGCTCGTGGGCCGCAGCGCGGTCAGCGAGCGGCACGGGCTGGCGTTGCCGGACAGGCCGGAAGGGCTGCGGATCGCGACTTTTGCGCGGGGCCTGGCCATTCTGGGCGAAGTGGCGCCCGCCGGCGACCCCGCGAGCCGCGGGGAAGTGGATCGCGGAACGCTGCACGGCGTCTACGAGTTCCTGGAACGCGTCGTAGGATACCGCTTCTTTGTCGATGTCCCGGGGGATCCGGATCTCGGCACGGTCACGCCGGCGGTGGGAACGATCACGCTGCCGGAGGGATATGAGCTGGAACTGGCGCCGGATTTTCCTTATCGCGCGGCCGGGTTTACCGGCCTCGTTCCGCGGGTTGCCCGGCACAGCGTCGGCTTCGGCTTTCCCGGCGCGTCGTGGACGGACCGGTTTTTCGGCCAGATGTTCCTCGGCGAGCATCCCGACTGGCGCGCCATGACGTCGACGAACGGGACGCGCAGCTCCTACTACCCCTGTTACTCTCATCCGGGCGTTCTGGAAGCCCGGGTAAGGACCACGCAGGACATCTATGACGGCAAGGGCCGCTGGTTCGGCGAGCACGGGCATCCCGGCCCGAAGTGGATCTTCTTCGAACCGGCCGGCGGCTGGGACGCGGACGGGCTGTGCCTTTGCCAGCGGTGCCTGCCGCAGTACCGGCCCGGGCGCGGCCGGCTGGGGAAGAACTCAAACCTGGTCTTCCGACACGGCGCCGACTTCGCCGCCGAGATCGCCAGGCGCTGGCCGGACAAGCGACTCGTCATGCTGGCGACCCAGGGGCATACGCTGCCGCCCGATTTCGACCTTCCGGACAACGTCGACGTGCAGGTCTTCCTGGCCAGGTCGTCCGGCATGGCGAAGGAGCCCTACTGGCACGAGCGGAACCTGAAACTGCTTCAGGACTGGCACGAACGGCTGGGAGGCAGGCGCGACAGGCTCTATGTCTGGGACTTCCTGTGCCGGCCGAAGCAGTGGACCGAAGCGCCGGTCTTCTTCCCGCACAGCCTGCAGAGGTGGCTCCGGGACATCCATCCCCTCTGCGCGGGGGAGCGCGTTTCCGAGGGGTCCAACCCGCCGCAGTTCGAGATGGTCATGGCCTGGCTGTGGCACCGCCTGATGTGGGACCGCAACGCCGACGTGGACGCCCTGCTGCGCGACCAGTGCACGACCCTGTTCGGGCCGGCCGGACCGGCGATGGAGAGGGTCTACGCAACGGTCATCGACCGTTACGAGAACGTCCACTGGAGCCGGGAGTTCGATGACGCCTATGTTCCGCCCGAGCAGATGTACGGCGAAACCTACACGCCGCCGGTCGTCGATACCCTGAAAAGGCTCATGCGCGAAGCGCTGGACGCGTGCCCGTCGAGCGCCACGAACATCTGCCGCCGCCGCGTGGAATGGATGCGGGAAGGCTTTGCGCCGTTCTTCGCCGAAGCCGACCTGGCCCACCGCTGGCTGGAGAAGACGCCGACGTACGCGGTGGCCGACGCGGCGGAGCCGCCGGCGGACGACGCGGCGTGGGAAGCGCTGCCGGCCGCGACGCTGGTGCAGGGGCAGTACGGAGAGACCGCCGATCTCGCCACACGGGTGCGACTCGCCCGTTGCGGAACCAACGTCTTTGTGCGGTTCGAGGCGGATGAGCCGGTCGTGCCGATGATCGTGGACCGCCTGGCCGTCTTCGTAAAGGGATCGGAACGCAAGCCGCCGCTGCATGTGACCGGCGAAGGCACTTTCCCGCACAACAAACTGCCGCAGGAGCTGGCCGGATACGCGTTCAAGGACGGCGTCTGGAAGGTCACGCTGAAGTTTCCCGCCGCCGAGCTCGGGATCGCGCCGGGCGGGGCAGGAGCGGCGGAAGTGCAGTTCGAGCGCAGGCGCGCGGCGCGCGGGAAAACGCCCGCGACCGAGTACTTCTGGATGCCCCCGATGCGGCCGCGCTCACCGGAGGACATGCGTTTCGGCCGCATCGAGGCGGGACAGACCGGGGTGAAAGACTAGGGACACGATGCCTGGTGCGCGAACAGCGATGAGACGGCGGACTGCGCTTGCGGTCATGGCCGCGCTGATGGCGTTTGCGGCGGCCGGGGTTGATCTGACTCCCGGCGACGACGTCCAGAAGGCGCTCGACGCGGCGCAGCCGGGAGACACGGTCGTGCTCGGCGACGGCGTCTACTACCAGAGCCTGTTGATCACCCGCGGCGGCGAACCCGGCAAGCCCGTCACGCTGCGAGCGGCCAACGGGGGCGCCGCCACTGTCAGCGGCGCCGTGCCGCCCGATCAGGCCGGGCTTGAGTTCAAGCTTGTCGAGGGCAACCTGTACCGGGCGGCCGTGACGTCCCGCGTGTGGTGGGCGATCGCCGACGCGCGGAATCTCGTCAACTACGGGAACCTGCCGCACTTGCGGGAATTCGCGTTTCCGAACCTGTACGGGGACAAGCTGAGCCCCTGCGCGGAAGAGGGTTTCGCCTGGCAGGACGGCGTCCTCTACATCCGGCTGGAGGGCCGGGCCGACCCCAACAAGGCCGTCATCGAGATCAGCCGCCCCGGCGGCCGCACGAGCCATGAGCCGGGCTTTTTCACGCAGTTCTACTGCAACCCGGACACGGGTTTCTGGGTTCCCGGCAGCGGGCACCTGTTCTCCCGCACGGTTGCCAACATCATCGCGCGGGCCGATCACGTGGTCATCGAGGGCCTGCGCCTGCACATGGGGGTGGGGGCGGCCATCGTGGTTCACGGCAATGATGTGACCGTTCGCGACTGCTATATGACGGGCGCGCACATGGGCGTCTGCCAGCCCGACTACGTGCCGGCGGCGCCGCGCGGCGACCCCCCGATCGGCGGGCAGAACTACACGGCCCGCGGGCTGACGGTCGAGCACTGCGAGTTCGGCTGCCACCCGGCTTTCCGGTGGTGCCAGCGCGGCAAGTGGGACGGCCTTTACCACAGCAATCTCGCGGCGGTGTTCATGAACTACGGCGGGCCGCGCTCGATCGTGCGCCACAACTGGATCTACGACGTCGGCAATGACGGCCTGCAGCCGCGGGGCAACGGCACGGACGCGCCGGCCGACGCCGGCGAGTTCGCCTATAACCTCCTTCAGGACATCGGCGACGACGGGATCGAGTTCGACAGCGCCACGCCCATGAACCTGCGCGTGCATCACAACGTCATCATGGACAGCCTGTGCCTGCTGGCGCTTTCGCCCGTCATGGGCGGCGGGCTGACCATCGATCACAACATCCTCTACGTCTCGCCGGAAAACGGTTTGTCGTGGTGCGGGCTCTTCAAGTTCGGCAGCCCGTGGGGGAGCGGCCTGCCCACGCAGGGCTGCCGGATATTCCACAACACGATGGTCAACACCAAGGGGAACAGTATCGGGCTCTACTGGGTCGGCGGACATCGCTTCGAGAACATGCTGCTGGAGAACAACATCTTCTACGTCAGCCGGTCGCAAGGCTGGGGGCTGCCGGGCTTCGTTCCCGGCCCGCGCAACCTCTACTGCGGCCCGAATATGAATCCGGAGCACATGCCCGAGGTGATTCACGGCGGGGAGTCGCCGTTCGTATCCATGAATCCGATTGACTTCGCCCTGCGCGCGGACGGCCCCGCGGTGGATGCCGGCGCCGTCGGCGCCGGCTATCATCACGAGGCCCGCGGCGGGGCCCCGGATCTCGGCGCCATCGAGCTTGGCGACGCCTGGTCCTTTCCGCGGCCCGGTCCGCGCTGGGCCGCGGACGGCGCGATCGCCAACCGCCCCGCCATCCCGGCCTCGTTGCCGCGCAGATGGGTGGGGATGGAGTAGGGGGACGGCGAGAGCGGGTCCGCGGAGGAAGCGGGAACGGATAGCGCTTGACGCCGCGTCGCGGGAATATGTATGCGGTGTCCATCCCGGCGAATATGCCGCTTTCGGAGGCGAGGCCGGCTTTCGGGAGGCCATGTCCCCGAAGGGCAGGTACGGCAAATGGATTCTCGGGCACAACGCGGTGATCAAGATCAACGACGTTCTCTTCGCGCACGGCGGGATCGCGCCGGCGCTGGGCGACATGTCGCTGGAGAAGATCAACCGGTCGATCCGCGATGAGCTCGCAAATCCGGCGCGGACCGACGGCGGCCTGGCCATGGATCCGTCGGGACCCCTGTGGTACCGCGGCCTGGCCGTGGCGGACGGCGAGTACGGGACTCTCCGCGCGGATCTGGCGCTCAAGGCCTTCGGGGCGTCGCGGATCGTGGTGGGTCACACCGTATCGAAAGAGGGCATCGAAGTGCGCGCGGGGGGAAGGGTGATCATGATCGACGTGGGCCTTTCCGCGTGTTATGGCGGACCGGCGGCGTGCCTGGAGATCGACGCGGGGAAGTACTACGCCGTGACGCCCGGCGGGCGGGAAGCGTTGGCCGTGGGGACTGGGGATTGAAGGGCATTGCGCATTTCGCGGTCGGCGTGGCGGCGGCCTCGTGTTTCCCGGAAGCCGTGCGCGCGGGGGCGGCCGGCAATCCGGCGTACTTCGTGCTTGGCGGCGCGTGCGGGCTGCTGCCGGACACCATGGATTTCAAGTTCGGCCGCTTCCTGCACCGCCACGAGGTGGAAGTTGTTCCCGATCCGCTGAAGTTCGATACGGCCGCGGTCGCCGCGGCGGTGGCCGGCGCGGTGAACCGCGCGGCGGAAACGGGCCGGTCCGTCGACATCAAGCTTAACACCGTGCAGCTCGGCGCGGACCGCTGGCGGCAATACACCGTGCGTTTCGACGGCGCGGCGCGGCGGGTGCGGGTGCGCCCGGGGCCGGTCGTGGACGGCGGCGGCAACCGTCTGCCGGGGGAGCGCGAGCGCGGCGCAAGGCCGTCGGAGGCGCCGCTGGCGTGCGGCGTGCGCCTGGAATACATGGCCGACACGACCATCGGCGCGTTTGACGGACCGGTCTTTCGCATGCGGCCCGAGGGGGACGGGACGGTGGCGGTGGAATTCATGCCCTGGCGCCGCGGCTGGACGCACAGCCTGGTCACCTGCCTGCTGGCGGGGCTGGCGCTGGCGGCCGTCTGGCGGCCCCTGGCCGGGATCGTCGCGGCGCTGGCCGGCGCGGCGCACGTGGGGGCGGACCAGCTCGGCTATCTGGGCAGCAGCCTGCTGTACCCTTTCCGTCGGCGCCGGACCGAAGGGTTGAAGCGCATGCACTCCGGGGAAACGCTGCCCAACCTGGCCGCCGTGTGGGGTTCGTGCGTGGTGATCTGGTGGAACATCTACCGCGCCACGCCGGGCGCGCCGCCCCTGCACCCGCTCCGCCTGCTCTTCTACGCCATGGTTCTTCCCGGTCTCCTCCTCGCCGGCTGGAAACGCGTCAGGCAGCGCCGGTCAGCTTGACTTCGCAGCGCGCGCCCGGGGCGAGACGCGGCAAGGATGCCGCGCCCCACCGGGTGTGAGAAGCTCTGAACAAATCGCCGGACGGCACGGAGGCCGTCCCTCCAGGCTCTCAATCATGCCGTTCTTGGATGATTCTGGAGGGTCGGGCTTGCCCCGCCGAAGCTTCCCAGCGAAGGCGGGCTCCGTCCCGACCATCTCGGGGCGATTTTTTCACAGCTTCTGAGCGCCGGGTAGGGCCGGGCCTCCGGCCCGGCCGGCTCCAGGCCCGGCCTCGACACGGACCGCGACACGGACCGCGTCTTGACTTCGCGGCGGAGGAAATCAATACTCCCGCGCGTTCGGGGGTGGCCCGGGTGTCCCGATTTGAACGCCGGTTCAGACGTTCCGCACTGGCGCGGAGCATGGATATCAGCATGGAAGTGCGTCCGTTGATAGCACCGGAGCTGGAGCCGGATTTCGTTCCCGCGGCGCTGTGGAACCGCGCGTTCCGGGCGCGCTGCGCGACGGAGCGGGGCGCCCGCGACGTCGCGGTCGGCATCGGTCGCCCCGACGGGACCGTGTTCCGGAACGAGACGCGCCTGCTTGCGGACCGGCCGGAGAACGCGGCGCTCAACGCGCGCTATCTCGATCGCCTGGTCAAGTTCCTGCTGTACCAGAAGGGCGGATCGCGGGTCTGGCTGGCCGGCGCGGGCGCGGCGGGCGAAACGGTTGCCCGCGCCTACGCGCCGGACGGCGCCCGCGCCTTCGACTGGGATCTGGTGGGACGCCAGGGGTTTCTGGAGCCTGTCACCGTGCGCCGCTGCGTGGCGGACGAGATCCCGCGCGCGAAGGCCGCCGCCATGCGCCTCGGCCGGCACCTGGACGGATTCCGGATCGGCTTCGACATCGGCGGCAGCGACCGCAAGGCCGCCGCCGTGGCGGACGGCAAGGTCGTTTTCTCCGAGGAAATCGCCTGGGACCCGTATTTCCAGAAGGACCCCGCCTATCACTACGCGGGGATCAACGACTCGCTGCGGCGCGCCGCGGCGCATCTGCCGCGCGTGGACGCGATCGGCGGCAGCGCGGCCGGCGTGTACGTGAACAACGAGGTGCGCCTGGCCTCGCTTTTCCGCGGCGTTTCCGAGGAGGATTTCGCGCGGTCGGTGCGCGGCATGTTCCTGCGCCTGCGGGAGGAGTGGGGCGGGGTGCCCTTCGAGGTGATCAACGACGGCGAAGTCACGGCCCTGGCCGGCTCCATGGCGCTGAACGACAACGCCGTGCTGGGCCTGTCCATGGGCACCAGCCTGGCCGCGGGCTACTGCGACGCCGGCGGGCACATTACGCCCTGGCTCGATGAACTGGCCTTCGCGCCCGTGGACTACCGGGCGGACGCGCCGGCGGACGAGTGGTCGGGGGACCGCGGGTGCGGCGTTTCGTATTTCTCCCAGCAGGCCGTGGCGCGCCTGGCGCCCGCGGCGGGGATTGCGCTGCCGGACGGCATGCCGTTCCCGGAGCGGCTGGCGCGCGTCCAGGGCCTGATGCGGGACGGCGATCCCCGGGCGCGCAGGATCTACGGGACGATCGGCGTCTGGCTCGGATACGCCGTTGCGCACTACGCCGATTTCTACGATATTCGCCACCTGCTGGTGCTCGGCCGCGTCACCAGCGGGCCGGGCGGCGACGCGATCGTCGCCGGAGCGCAGGGCGTGCTGCGGGCCGAGTTTCCGGCCCTGGCGGAGGCGATCAGCATCACCATGCCGGACGAGACCATGAAGCGTCACGGCCAGGCCGTGGCGGCGGCCAGCCTGCCGGAGACACGGAAATGAAATTCAGTCGCGATGACGCCGACCTGTTCGTTCCCGACGGCGCGCCGATGCCCGCCGCCCTGGCGCGCACCACCCACCTGTGCGTCGCCGCGCACCAGGACGACCAGGAATACATGGCGTACCACGGGATCGCCGAATGCTTCGGCCGCGACGACAAGTGGTTCACGGGCGTGGTCGTCACCGACGGGGCCGGCAGTCCGCGCGGCGGGCCCTACGCGGATCTCAGCGACGCGCGGATGATGGCCGTGCGCCGGCGCGAGCAGCGCAAGGCCGCCGTGCTGGGCGAATATGCCTGCCAGATCCAGCTCTTCCATCCCAGCGCCGCCGTCAAGGACCCCCACCGGCCGGAGGCGGTCGCGGACCTGCGCGCCGTCCTGGAAACGGCCCGTCCCGAGGTGGTCTACGTGCACAACCCCGCCGACAAGCACGACACGCACGTGGCCTGTTGCCTCCGCGCCATCGCGGCGCTGCGCGCGCTCCCGCCCGACGCCCGGCCGCGCAAGGTGTACGGCTGCGAATTCTGGCGCTCCCTGGACTGGCTCGTGGATCAGGACAAGCAGGCGCTGGACGTGGACCGCCGCCGCAACATGGCCGCGGCCCTCACGGCCCTGTTCGACTCGCAGATCACCGGCGGCAAGCGCTACGACACGGCCGTCCTCGGGCGGCAGGCGGCCAACGCGACGTTTTTCGAATCGCACGGCGTCGACAAGTCCGCCGCGCTGACCTGGGCGCTGGACCTGACGCCGCTGGCGCATGACGCCTCGCTTGCGGTGGCGGACTACACTCTCGCTTTCGTCGAACGGCTCAGGGCGGACGTGGCGGATCGGCTCGGCCGCCTGGGTGGGTGAAAAACAGGAAAGGAGCAGGCGGAACAATGAAGGTCGAGTTCTACGGACACGTCAGGCAGTACCGCTCCGTGCAGGCGGAGATTGACGCCAAGATGAAGGAGGTTCTCCTGAGCGGGCAGTACGTGCAGGGCCCCATGCTGAAGGCGTTCGAAAAACAGGCGGCCGCCTATTTCGGGAGCAAGCACGCCGTCGGCGTCGCGAACGGCACGGACGCCATATGGCTGGTGCTCATGGCGCTGGGCATCGGCCCGGGCGACGAAGTCATCACGCACCCCAACACGTTCTTCGCCACCGTCGAGGCCATCTGGATCGCCGGGGCCACGGCGGTGCTGGTGGATTGCGACCCCGCTACGAAGTGCATCGATCCGGCGCTGATCGAAGCCGCGATCACGGAGCGGACCAGGGCCGTCATCCCGGTGCACTTCTACGGCCAGTGCGCCGACATGCCCGCGATCTGGGAGATTGCGGCCAGGCGCGGCCTGCAGG
The DNA here is from genome assembly GCA_016873635.1 of Lentisphaerota bacterium. GTDB lineage: Bacteria > Verrucomicrobiota > Kiritimatiellia > UBA8416 > VGWJ01 > VGWJ01. The sequence continues at coordinate 12,269 of VGWJ01000040.1, forward strand.
TCGTCGAGGACGACGCGCAGGCCATCGACGCCCGCGGCGACACGTTCCGGCCGGGCGAGCGCAGCGCGGCGGTCGCCACCAGCTTCATAATCCAGAAGAACCTGGGGTGCTTCGGCGACGGCGGCATGGTCTTCACCGACCGCGACGACATCAACGCCACCGTACGCAAGCTGCGCAACCACGGGTCTGACCGGCGCGACCACCACAGCTTCGGGTTCAACAGCCGGCTGGACGACCTGCAGGCGGGCGTGCTCAGCGCCAAGCTGAACCACATCGCCGCCTGGAGCGACCGCCGCATCGCCATCGCCGCGCGCTATACCGCCGGATTGAAGGACGTGCGGGCCGTAACGCCGCCCGTGGTGCGCAAGGGCTACCGGCACGTCTTCCACCTGTACGTGATCGAAACGAAAGACCCGGCGAAGCGCGACGCGCTGCTCAATTTCCTGGCCGAGCGCGGCGTGGACGCCAAGACGCACTACTCGATCGCAATCCACAAGCAGGAAGGTTTCCCGTGGGGCAAGCCCGTGCGCATCGCCGGGACGGTGAAGAACGCCGAGCGCAACGCCGCCAGTTGCGTGAGCCTGCCGATGTACCCCGAGCTGACCGATGAGGAGGCGGACTACACCATCGCCCGGGTGCTTGAATGGGACGCGGCGAATGCCGGATGAGGCATGCCGCATGAAGGATGAAAGACCGGGAGGCGCCGGGGGACAAGACGCGTCATGAAGAAGTATTCCGTGGTGGTGGTGGGAATGGGGAAGCGCGGCAGGCATCACGCGACGGCCTTCGCGCGCGATCCGTCGTTCGAAGTGGCGGGCATCTGCGACATAGACGCGAGGCGTCTCGACGAGGGCGCCGAGCTGCTGGGGGGCGGGGTGGAGACTTCCGCGGACGCGGCGGCGCTGACCGCGGCCTTGAAACCGGACGTCTTCTGCTTCTGCACCATGCCGCACCTGCGCGAGACGTTCGTGCGGATGGCGGTGGAGAACGGCGCCAGGCTGGTGGCGTTCGAGAAGCCCGTGGCGGATTCCAGCGCCGCGGCCATGCGCGTGCGCGCGCTGATCGCGGAAAGCGGGGTCAAGGCGGTGGTCAGTCACCAGCACCGCTACGGCGCCCACTATGCCAGGGTGAAGGCGCTCGCCTCCGGCGGCGACCTGGGCCGCGTGCACACGATCTACGCCTCGACGCCGGGCTGGATGATGCACATGCTCACGCACATGCTCGACTACATGCGCTGGTACAACGGCGAGGCGGAGGCGGAATGGGTCATGGGCCAGGCGGCGGGCCGGCGCAAGCTGGACGACAACCATCCTTCGCCCGACTACGTCGCCGGGGTGATTCAGTTCGCCAACGGCGTGCGCGGCATCGTGGAGTCCGGCGCCGGCGCCCCCGACATTCCCGGGGTGTCGAAGTGGTGGGGCCGCAACCGCATCCGCGTCATGGGCGACGAGGGCTTCGCCGAAGTGCTTACCAACGGCGGCTGGCGGGCCGTGACGGCCCGCGGCGGCGCGCAGTCCGGCCCCGGCGTCATGAACTACGACGCCGACATGCCGCCCTATGTCCGGCAGATGGCCGAGTGGCTGGACGACGACGCCCGTCCGCACCCGTGCCGCTTCGAGAGCGCCTACAAGGGATTCGAGATCGCCATGGCCCTATGCCGGTCCGCCGTGGAGGGTGGACAGGTGGCTTTGCCGCTGACTGAGCCGGGCGATGAAATCGCCGCGTTGCGGGCGAAGCTCTCGGGCAAGCCGGTCATCCCGGCGCATCCCGACCACGCAGCCGAGTTCGGGTTGTGACCGTCCGATCAGGCCGCTATTGTATGACATTGCCGGGAAGCGGCGCGGCCGGCCGCGCGAATCCTTCCCGGGCGGAAAGGGACAGGAGATGAAGCAGGCCAAAGCCGACAACGACAAAGGGCCCGAATCCCCTCCGATCGCGGACGACGTTGAAGCCGTAAGAAGGCTTGGCGAGGCCCGCGGCAAGGTCGAGGCCGAACTGCGGAAGGTCATCGTCGGGATGGAGCAGGTGGTCGACGAGGTTATGGTCGCCATCTTCAGCACGGGGCACGGACTGCTCGAGGGCGTGCCGGGCCTGGCAAAGACGCTGTTGATAAGCTCCCTTGCCAAGACCCTTTCCCTCTCCTTCCGGCGCATTCAATTCACGCCGGACCTGATGCCCGCCGACATAACGGGCACGGAAATCCTGCAGGACGACGAGGAGACCGGGCAGCGGCGGTTCATGTTCAGCAAGGGGCCGGTCTTCGCCAATATCATCCTGGCGGATGAGATCAACCGGACCCCGCCCAAGACGCAGGCGGCGCTGCTGGAGGCCATGCAGGAGAAGAAGGTGTCGACGGCCGGCGAGGATTTTCAGCTTGACCGGCCGTTCTTCGTGCTCGCCACGCAGAATCCCCTGGAGCAGGAAGGCACCTACCCGCTTCCGGAAGCCCAGCTTGACCGCTTCATGCTGAAAATCCTGGTGGGCTATCCCAGCGAGGAGGAAGAACTCCGGATCATGAAGACGATCACCACCAGGATCGACCCCGAAATGAACCTGGACCCGGTATTGCACAAGGAGGAGATTCTGGCGCTGCAGGGCCTCGTGCGCCGGGTGCCGGTGGCGGACCACATCTTCAAGTACGTGGCGGCGCTGGTCCGGGCAACCCGGCCCGGCGCAGGCGGGGCGCCGGACTTCGTCAACCAGTGGGTGTCATGGGGCGCAAGTCCGCGCGCGTGCCTTCACCTGATTGTCGGAGGGAAGGCCCGCGCCATTCTGCGCGGAAGGTTCCACGTCGCGATCGAAGACATCCGGGCGCTGGCGCCCTCGGTCATGCGTCACCGGATGGGCCTCAACTTCGCCGCGCACGCCGAAGGCGTCACCAGCGACGATATCGTGAAGCGGCTTCTCGAGAGCGTCCCCTTTGAGGAAAGACTCTACGATGTCCAGTCCAGACACCGGGCAGCGTCGGTCTAGGTATCTCGATCCCGAGATTCTTTCCGAACTGGGCCCCCTCGACGTCATTGTCCGGCACGTCGTCGAGGGGATGCGGGTCGGCATGCACCGGAGCCCCCTCCGCGGCTTCAGCACGGATTTCAGCGCGCACCGGCAGTACGTTCCCGGCGACGAAACCCGCCACATCGACTGGAAGCTGTATGCCCGCGCCAACCGGTACTATATCAAGCTGTTCGACGCGGAAACGAACTTCACGGCGAACCTGCTGCTGGATGCCAGCGCCTCGATGCGCTTTGCGTCCGGCAAGATAAGCAAGCTGGAATACACCAAGTACATGGCGGCCAGCATGGCATACCTTATCGTGGACCAGCATGACTCGGTGGGGGTCGCGATCTTCGACGACGAATTGCGCCGGTATGTCGAGCCCACGAGTTCGCTGGCCGTTCTGACCCGCCTGGCGCACGAACTGGAGAAGGCGCACCCCAAACCGCGCACCGATATCGCGGCGATTCTCCACGAGTTCGCGCGGAGGATGCCGCGGCGCGGAGTGGTCATGCTCTTTTCCGATCTGTTCGACCACACCGAGGAATTCATCCAGGGCCTGAGCCACCTGCGTTTCCGCGGCCACAACGTTGTGGTGTTCCACGTGATGGATCCGGAAGAACTCGAGTTCCCGCTTCGGGGAATGCGCCGGTTCGTGGGCTTCGAGCACGAGGGGGATCTTGTGACCGACCCGGTTCGCATTCGCGCAAGCTATCTGGCCGAGGTGGAGAAGTTCGTCAACCGGATCAAGGCGGCTTGCGCGAAGATGCTGGTGGACTACGTGCTGGTGAACACCCGCCAGCCGGTCGAGACCTCCATTGCCGGCTACCTCATTCAGCGCTCCATGGCGGGGTGGGGGAGATGAAGGATGCGGATTGAAAATGGAAAATGGAAAATTGAAAATTGCGGAAGAGCCGTTTCCGATGGGCCTGCCACTTCTCAATTTTCAACTTTCAATTTGCGCTTCTCAATTCTGTCGCTTGCCGTTGCGGTTGGACTTTTGTCCGCGTGGGGGGCTGGCGCGGACACGGTCCTGACCGCCGGGGGCCGCCTGGAAGGAGAGACGGTCCCGCAAGAGAACGGGATCCTGGTTGGCGGCGTCGGCGTTCCGTTGAACGACGTGCTCACGGTGATTCGCGACACGGGGGCGGGCACGATCAGTGCGCCCCACACCGTCCGGCTGGCGAACGGCGAAATCTGGTGCTGCAACATCCAGGGCGCGGACTCCGACGCGCTTGCCGTGCGCGGCGATCTGTTCGGCGAAGGGACCGTCGGCTTGGATGCCGTGGCGTCGCTGGACTTCTCGCGTTGTTTCGACCCCGCGGCCGCGGGCAGGCGCGGGTTCCTCTATCGCGAAAAGGGCGAACCGATACCGGGGAGCATCATGTGGATCAGGGAGGGCGTGATCGCCATTGACTGCCCGCTTGGCGTGCTGCCGGTTCCGCGGGAAGGGGTCGTCCGCTACGTGCTGAGGGAGCCGTCGGGTTTGCTTCCGGTCGACGGGGAGGACGAGATCGGGCTGATCGACGGAAGCATCTTCCGCGGACGCCTGGGCCTTTCCACGAACGGCGCGGAGGTGACGCATCGCGCGCTGGGCGCGCTGCCGGTCCCATGGGCCGCCGTGCGCCACCTCATGCGATCGCCGCCGGGGTTGACGCGTCTCGGACTGCCGGACGCCGGTGAGGTTGCGGTTCGCGGCCCGGCCGGCCCGGTTGCGCCTCCGCGGCTGGTCGATTACCGCAGCGGCTTTGAGCCGGGCCGTCCGGCGCAACGCTGCCTGACGGCCTTGCGTATGCAGCCGGTAACGGTCGCCCGCTACCGCCTGCCGCGGCGGGAGGGGAAAGAGGCCGAGTTTCGCGCCGTTGCGGCCCTTGTGCCGGGCGCCCGCTCCGGCGTGCGGATCGGCCTGAGCGTCTCGGGCGCCCGGGTTTACGAGAAGACGCTTTCGCCCTCGAACGCGTCGGCGGAGGTATCGATTGAACTGCCGGCGGGCGACGAACTGGCGGTCGAGGCCGATTTCGACGGCCGGTTTCTGTATCCGTGCGGGGTGGACTGGCAGGACCCGTGCGTGCTGTTGCGGAAGGAAGAGGGAAGATGAGGGAGGTGTCAGGGGGCAGGAATCAGGAGCCAGGGCGGAGTTCCCGCCAGCCCCCTGACTCCTGCCCCCTGACTCCTGAACACTGACTCCTGAACACTGAGATCAGGAAACAATGGCCTTTCTGAATTCCGTCTGGCTCTGGAGCGCGCTGGGGCTCTTCGGCATCGCCGTACCTGTCGCCATTCACCTGTTGAACCGCTTCTACGGTCGCAGGACCGATTGGGCGGCGATGGAATTGCTGCGGCGGGCGATGGTCACCCGGGCAAACCAGGTGAGGATCGAGGACCTGCTGATGCTGCTGCTGCGCTGCCTGGCCATCGTCCTGCTGGCGCTGGCGCTGGCGCGTCCCACGATCAGGGCCGAAGCCGGGAAATGGATCGGCGGACAGCGGCGCGTGGGCGTGGTCATAGCGATCGACGGCTCCTACAGCATGGCGCACGGCGAGTTCACCCCGAGGTTCACCCGGGCCGTGGCGCGGGCCAGGGATATCCTCGAAACCGTGGAAGTCGGCGACCCGGTTACGATCGTGCTGATGGGCAGTCGCCCGCGGATCCTGCAGAGCTCCGTCGGCTACGTCCCGGAGCCGGTCGCCGGGCTGCTCGACACGAAACTGGCGGTGTTGCCGGAACGGCTGAACCTGGAGCAATGCCTGGAACGGATTGAAGAGCTCACGCTCGAACTCAAGGCGCCGGTGAAGGAGTGCTACCTGATCACCGACGCCCAGGCGCTGACGTGGGAAACGATTTCCGACAAGGCCAGGAGTTCGCTGCGGCAGATCGCCGCGCAGGCCAGCCTTTTCCTGACGGAAATTCAGCCCGACGGCGAGGAGAACCTTGCCGTGACGGGCCTGGATTTCGCTTCCGGCACGCTGCGAAAGGGCGGAGCGGCGCGGTTCTCGGCCGAAATCCGCAACCAGGGGAGCAAGCCCCGCCAGGGCGCGACCGTTACCTTCAGCGTCAACGGGGAACCGGTCGGACGGCAGCCGCTTGAGACTGTCGCGCCGGGTCAGACCAGGGCGGTGTCGTTCGTGACCAGTTTCGACTCTTCAGGATACGTCAGGCTCGGCGCGGAACTGAGTTCCGACGCGCTCGGCGCCGACAACGCCAGGCACGCGGTGGTTCGGATTCCCGCCACGGTTCGCGTGCTCTGCGTGGACGGCGACCGCAAAAACTCGCCTTTCGAGAGCGAGACGGACTATGTCGCCGCCGCCTTGCGCCTGAAGAAGGACGACCGGACGGGGCCTGTCGTGGTCAATACCATCGTGCCCCAGGACCTGGCGTCGGAGAGCCTGCGGGATTACGACGCGGTCCTGCTGGCCAATGTGGATCACGTGCCGCCGGAGCAGGTTGCCCGGCTGTTCGTGTTCGTCCGGGAGGGTGGCGGACTCATCGTTTCGCTGGGCGACAACGTCGATGCCGCACTGTACAACTCCGGATTCCGTGAGAACGGCGAGGCGCTGTTGCCGGGCGAACTGGCGGAGCTCGCGGAAAGCCCTTCGGAAGGGTCGGCGGGCTGGTCGCTTGCCCCGCCCCGTTCCAGGCACCCGCTTTCGGCATTCGTGGAATTCCTTCCGCGTGACATGCTGGACGCCGGCGGCTTCCGCAAGGCCTTGAGGGTCGAGGCGGGCCCCGGCGCCCAGGAAATACTGAGGTTCGCCGAAAACGATCTGCCGCTCCTTCTGGAAAAACGGCTGGGTCGCGGGTCGGTGCTCCTGTTCACGTCCACGGTAGACCGGGAGTGGACCGATTTCCCGGTCCAGCCCCTGTGCCCGATCCTTGTCCAGCAGATGATCACATACCTGATCCGTGCCGGCGCGATGAGACAGTTCACGGTCGGCGAACCGCTGTTCCTGCCAGCCGGCGAGATGGAACCGGGCAGAACGGTCATCCTGCGCGGCCCGGATGGGAAGGACACCCTGGTTAAAGTTGTGGATCGGGACGGGCAGAGGGTGGCGGCCGCCGACGGTCCTGACGCCGCCGGATTCTACGAGCTCAGAGGGGAGGACGGCAGGGCGGTTTCGCCGCCCGTGGCGGCCAACGTGGATCCTGCCGAATCCGACGTGAGAATAGCGGAACAGACAACGCTGCAGACCCAGTTGTCGGGGGTCCCAATACGGTTTGTGTTGCCGGACGTGAATCTGCCTTCCGCCATCAGGGAAAGCCGCGTCGGCAGGGAACTGGGAGGCGCGCTGCTGCTCATGGCGCTGGCGGCATTCGTCGCTCAAAGCCTGCTGGCCAAGAAGTTCACCAAACGGATCGAAGGCGGCCGCGGCGACATAAGCCGCACCGTGCAGCAGCGGGACGTGGTCGCGGCGAGGAGGGCGTAGTGTGGGGAGAGAGTGTTCAGTGTTCAGACAAGATGTCGCGAAGGGATACCTGTTCTGAATACTGAAAACTGAACACTGAATACTCCAGGGACAAGATGACGAGCCTACTGAACAGACTGCTGGGGCTGCAGGCGGGCGAGGTCCTGTCCGAGCCGGAAGTGTTTTTCCGGCGAGGCTGGATCTGGGCGCTGCTGCTGGCGGTCTGCGCCGTGGCGTTCGCGGTCTGGGTTTATCGCGGGGAGAAAGTGCCGCTGCGGACGAGGCGCGCGTTCATGGCGGGATTCCAGGCCGCCGCCCTTGCGCTGATTTGCGTGCTGCTGATGGGGCCGGCCGTCGCTTTCAAGCTCGTCAAGCCGATCCGGCAGACCGTCCTGGTTCTGCTCGACACTTCGGAGAGCATGGATCTCAGGGACAAGCGCGAGGACCCGCGCGACCTCGAGGAGGCCGCCGCGGCGCTGGGCGTGCAGTCCGACACGGACTCGCCCGTACCGGGGCAAACCCGGCCCCCGGGAAAGGACGCCGTTTCCGTCGCGCGGTTGAAGCTGGCGCAGGCTGCCATGGAAAACCCGTCCATCAATCTGCCGGCGAGGCTCGGCGCCGACCACGAGGTGCGGTTCTTCTGTTTCGACGACACGCTCAGGCCCTGCGCCGGGGAAGGCCCGGACATCGAATGGCTGCGCGATCAGTCGGCGGCGGGGAAATCCTCGCGGGTCGGCTCCGCCGTGGAGGAGGCCGCCGCGCGCTACGCCGGCCAGCCGATCGCCGGCGTCGTGGTCCTGAGCGATTTCGCGTGGAACCAGGGCGAGGATCCGCTGGTCGTTGCCGAGCGTTTCCGCGAGAAGGGCATACCCATCTACACGGTGGGCATCGGGCTTCCGGCCCCGGCCGATATCCACGTGCGGCGGATCGTGGCGCCTGACGTCGTCTTCGCCGGCGACAAGGTTCCGGTGCGCGTCCAGCTCGATTCCGTCGGGTACGACGGGAGGATCTGCGACCTGACGCTTTCGGTCGCCGGAAAGCAGGCACAGAGCCGGACCGTGACGCTCGCCGGCGGCACGCAATTCGAGGAACTGATCTTCACCCCCGCGGAAGCCGGCTCGGCTGTGCTCGAAGCGGAGATATCACCGCTGCCTGGCGAGGCCGGCACGGTCAACAACCGCGCGACTCACAAGGTTCGGATCATAGACGAGAAGATCAAAGTGCTTTACGTGGAAGGCATGCCGCGCTGGGAGTACCGCTACCTGCGCTGGGTCCTGCTGCGCGATCCGCGCCTCGAAGTCAAGTTCCTGATGACGCAGGGAGACCCCAACCTCGCGGCCATCTCGCCGTACCACGTGGCGAGGTACCCGGAAGACGCCGCGGCCGCGATGCAGAACGACCTGGTCATCATCGGCGACGTCCCCTCGACCTATTTCACGCCCGCGCAACTCGACCGCATGGAAGAACTTGTGAGAACCAGGGGCGGCTCGATGCTCATGATCGCCGGCCCCATTGGTTCGCCTTCGAGCTATGTCAATACGCCGGTCGGCCGGATGCTGCCGGTCGCCATCGGCACCGGGCAGTGGATGCCCGTGTCCGACACGGTGCACCCGGTCGTCACTCCGGAGGGCGAACAGAGCCGGATCGTGTCCCTCGTGCTGCCCCGGGAGCGTACGGAACGGCTGTGGGAGACGATAAAGCCGCTGGCCGCGCTGCCCGAGCTGACCGGCGCCAAGCCCGGCGCCACCGTCCTGCTGTCGCTTTCGTACGCGACCGACCGCTCGAAACCCTATCCGCTCATCGCCTGGCAGCGCTACGGCAACGGCAAAACCATGTTCATCGGCACCGAGGACCTCTGGAGGCTTCGCCGGGAGGTGGGCGACGCGTTCCATGCGCAGTTCTGGGGCCAGGCCATCCAGTTCCTGACCCTTTCGCGGCTGCTCGGCGAGAATAAGCGAATCACGATCGAGACCGACCGCGCCTCGTACGCGGCCGGCGAGCACGTGCAGGTCTTCGCCAACGTGCTGAGCGACGGCTACGAACCGGTCCTGCTGCCGTCTTACACCGTCCGCATCGAGAGCAGGGCGTCCCGGACCGATCCGGTCGAGATGGAATTGACGCCCGTTCCCGACGTCGGCGGTCTCTACACGGGTCTTTTCGTGCCGGGCGGGGAGGGAACCCATGTCGCGCGAGCGGGCCAGGACGACCAGTCGGAGGCCAACTCGGTCGAATTCGAGGTGTTCTCGACCCCGCTGGAACAGCGCGAGACGGCCATGCAGCAGCAGGTTTTCAACAAGATGGCCGAGCTTTCCGGCGGCAAAGCCTTCACACTCCGCGGGCTTGCGTCGCTGCCGGACGGGATCGTCAAGAAGGACCAGGTCAGAGTTATCCGCACGGAACGGGATCTGTGGGATCTGCCGGCGGTATTCGTGCTCCTGGTTCTCGTGTGCGGCGCCGAGTGGTTCATGAGGCGGAGGGATAACCTGGTGTGAAGGGGGGGGCGGAGTATTCAGTGTTCAGTGTTCAGACAAGAAGGGAGGCAAGTGTAGATGAACCCGTTTGCAAAGGGATTTCGGGATTTGATCGTGTACCAAAAGGCTAGCGGCGTTGCGAGGAGGGTGTTTGAGTTGACGAAACCCTTTCCAAAGGAGGAGATCTACTCCCTGACGGATCAGGTGCGACGGTCGTCCCGATCGATTGGCGCACAGATTGCCGAAGCTTGGGCTAAGCGCAGGTATCCGAACCACTTCGTCTCGAAACTGACTGATGCCGATGGCGAGCAGAACGAAACGCAGCACTGGATTGATACGGCTGTCGACTGTGGATACTTGAGTGATGCGCAGGCTCGGGAGATCAATGATCAGACCCAGGAAATTGGCAGGATGCTCCAAAGCATGATTGATCGCGCTGAGGACTTTCAGGGAGGAGATCATGCGAGGGTGCGTGAAACACCCGCCGCCTACGGCTCTCTGGCCGAGTTCTTCTGTTCTGAACACTGAACACTGATTACTGAATACTGCCTTCGGACGGGGAAACACCCTTGGTACAACGGATGACATCGGACGCGGAAATGGTCGAGCGCAAGCTCCGCGCAGCGTGGCGGCGGCAGCGTCGCTACTTTCACTTGCGGGGCCTGGCGCAGGCGCTGATCTGGGCCGTCACTCTCGCGGCGCTCGATTTCTTCGTGGACTGGCTTTTCATCTTCAGGTTCCGGTGGTCCGGCGACTGGCGGGCGCCGCTGCTCATCGTCAACGCGTGCGTCCTGCTCTGGGCCGTGTACTACGACTGGCTGCGGCACCTGAGGCGATTCGACGACGTGCGCATCGCCCTGCAGATCGAACACAGGCATCCCGAGCTGGCCAGCCTGCTGGTTTCCTATGTCCAGCTCAGGAGCGGAGACCAGCCGGCTGTTTCGCAGGCGCTGCTGGACGCCATGCGGCACAGCGCGCTGGAGACGATCGGGCCCCTCGATGTCCGCGAAATCGTGGACTTCAGGCAACTCCGGCGTCCCCTGGCTTTCGCGCTCTGCGCGCTTCTTCTCCTTGCGGCCGCCGGCGTCAACTGGCCCAGGCATATCGAAGCGCTTGTCCTGAGGATGGCCGGCCGGCAGATCGGCTATCCGACCCAGACGCGGATCGTGTCCGTCACGGGAAACCGCACGATCAGGCAGGGCGACGGCATCACGCTGACCGCGGGCGTCGCGGGGCGGGTGCCGCAGACGGGCGAGATCCTTGTGCGACCGGAGGGTGACACCTCGTGGCACCGCCTCTCACTTCCCGCCGGGCGCGGCGCCGAGTTCTCGCGCCGCATCGACGACATGGTCGCGGATGCGGACTACTACTTCAAGGTGGGCGACGACCGCTCGGCCGAGTTCCGCGTGACCGTCGTTCCGCCGCCCCGGTTTGTCGAACGCCGCGTGCTGATCGTTTATCCGGCCTACACCGGCCTGAAAGAACACGTCGTTGACGACCTGGACATCGAGGTGCTGGAAGGAAGCCGGCTCGCGTGGGACCTGCGGTGCGAGCCGTCGGTCCGCGCGGCCTTCATGATGGCCGAAGGCGCGGACCCGATCCCCATGGAACTGCAGCCCGACGGCCGCGGCCTGCGGCACTCCCTGCCGGCCGCGGCCGGTTTCAAGTACTCCTTCCGGCTGGTTGATGCGGCGCACGGTTTCACGCACGACGACGTCTGGCACGCGGTGCGCGTCGTCCCGGACAACGTGCCGGACGTCAAGTTGCTGGAGCCGGCCGGCGACGGCCCGGCCACCGTCCGCAAGAAGCTGCGGCTCGTCGTGCGCGCCACCGACGACTACGGGCTGTCGAAGATCAGGCTGGCCTGCTCGGTCAACGGGGCGGAAGAAACGAAGCACCTGCTCGGGCCGCTGAAAGGCCGGCAGATCGAGGCGGCTTTCGACTGGACTCCGCGCACGACAATGCCGGATCTTGGGGAGGGCGACGTGGTGACGGTTGCGATCGAGGTCTGCGACACGCGCGACGAGACCGATTCCCGATGGGGCCGGTCGTCCGCGCGCAGGCTCTCGATCGTCGGCGAAGCGGCCTACCTGCGCTGGCTGGCGGACGAGCTCGACGAACAGCGCGCGGACATTCATCGGGCATGGACGGAGGAGCAGACGTCGCTTTCCGCCATCCAGCAGATCAAGGGCCAGGAGACGCCGGGGAAGGCGGAGTGAGGGAGTGTGTGAGCATGTGGGTATGTGAGTGGGAGCGGCAAGGCAGCGGAGAGATGAACATGGACCGGGCAGGAAGACCCCGGCTGTTGGCGCAACTGTGCGGCGCGGCGGCCGTGCTGGTGCTTGCGGCCGGCCGGCACTTCGCCGCCGGGCAGGAAGAAGATCTCCTGCAAACGCGCGCGCGCCTGCTCACCGAAGAGCGGCGCCAGGGAAACGTGCGGCGGGATCTGTCCGGCGTTGTCCGCAAGATAGACCTGCTGATGCTGGACCTGGCGTCCAACGACCTCTTCCTGGAGGGGGGCGGGGAGCACGTCGTCAACCTGAACAGGACACTGGCGGCGCTGAACACCAACAACGTGACCAGGGCCGAAGAGCATCTCAGGCTGGCGCGACAGGACGCGACCAACGCCCTGTCGCACATCGAGAATGCCGACCGGGAAGTCGGCATCGTCGTCCGCGACCTGGACAGCCTGTTGAAGGAGATGGGATTGACCCTGACCGAGGATGTTCTTCTCGCGCAGCTGCGCTCAATTATCAAGACCCAGGATCTGCTCCGCCGCGAAACCGCCGAGTGGGGCAAACAGCTTCTGCTCGCTCCGGAACGCGCCGGGCAGGCGCACGCCAAGCTCTTCCAGGCGCAGAACGCCGTGCTGAAACAGGTTGATATCTTCCTGCAAATGCTTCAGGAGGCCGTCGGGAAAGAGGCCGACGCGGCGCGGCGCAGGAAATTCGCGGCCGCGGTCGCGGTGTTTCGAAGCGGGCGTCCGGAAACGGCTCTGCAACAGGCGGCGGTGGAAATCGAGGCCGGCAGACCGATCGGCGGCGTGGAACAGCAGGACAAGGCGCTCAAGGCTCTGCGGGCCGTCGAGGAAGCCCTGGCGGGGCAGATCACCGACGACATGGCAACGGTCAGGGATGTCATGGAGCATCTGAAGCAGATCCTCAAGGATCAGCAGCAACTCCAGAAGGAGGTCAGGCAGGCGAACGCGCAGCAGTTCCAGGAACGGCATTTCAAGATGCAGGCCCGGCAAACGGACATCGGCAAGGATCTCCAGGAATGCTACGCGCGGGCGTCCCAAACCCCGGCCGCCTTCGCCGTGCGCAAGGCACAGGAAGCGATGAAAGAGGCCCAGGTCGCCCTCGGCGGGAACCTGCAGGATCCCGCGATTGTCCAACAGGAAGAAGCGATCGTGTGCCTCATGTCCGCCATCGAGGCGCTGACCGCCATAAGCGCCCTTCCTCCAATCCTGCTGGCGGAGTTGCCCAAGTACCCCTGGCTGGTACAGGTGCTGGCCACGAACGTTGTCGGGGACGACCTCGAGGAACTGATCGATTTCGACAAGCCGATATCCGCCAGACTCAGGGACGTTGGTGATGTCGTCGAAGGCGCCCCCGGCAAGGAACCGTCCCGGCCGATGCCGAGCGCGGCCTCCCCTTCTTCGATGACCGCCCCGTCGGAGTCGGCGCCGAAGGCGGGGGGCGAGCCGCCGTCGGGCCTCCGCGGGGAGGCCGTTGCGCTCGGTCCGGAGCAGATCAATGCGCTGGAACGCCGGAATCGCGCCGCCGTCTTTCAGAAATACGTGAATCGGCTGCCCAAGGAATTCAGGCAGCAGGTGTCGGATTATTACGAGGTGCTTGCGGAGTGATGGGGGGAGATCAGGTGTCAGGTGTCAGGTGTCAGGATGGAAGTTGCTTCGCGGCAACGAGTGAACCTCAGGAGTAAGGCCGGTGAACGCGTACGGCGACGATTACGGATTACGATGAAGAGTTTCCCAATCGTTGACCGTTCTCGTCGCCCGTTCTCGTCAACCGAAATGGACATGAAACCGGGACGGAATCCTTGACGGAACGACGGTAAACGACACCTGACACCTGAAACCCGAAACCTGTACGCTCAGAGGAGGCTGACAATCTTGGAAACGCTGACCATCATAACAACGGTGTTGCTGCTGGCCGCCCTGCCCGCGGCGGCCGCCGAAGATCAGGTTGAAACGGCGAAACTGACGCCCGAGGTCCGCGCGGCCATTGACAGGGGGCTGGCCTTCCTCGCAAAGCGCCAGAACGACGACGGCAGATTTGAAGGCCAGGGAACCGGCAGTGGACAGCATCCGGTTTGCGATACCGCTTTGGCGCTCATGGCTTTCATGGTCCAGGGACACGTGCCCGGAAGAGGCGAGTATGGCAGGACGATGGACGCTGCCATCGCCTATCTCATCGGCGTCGCGGAGAAGAATACCGGCTACCTGGGCGGGAGCATGTACGAACACGGCTTGGCGACACTCGCCCTTTCCGAGGCGTGGGGACACAGCAAGAACAACAGAATCCGCGACGCGCTCCGGGCCGCGGTTGACGTGACGCTGCGCGCGCAGAACGGCGCCGGCGGATGGAGGTACCAGCCTCTGCCGGTGGATGCCGATCTTTCCGTAACCGTCATGCAGCTTGTGGCTTTGAACTCGGCCAGGGAGGCCGGCATCGCCGTGCCCGACCAGACCATCCGCAAAGCCGTGAACTATGTGTTGAAATGCTGGAACCCGAGCGGCGGCGGCTTCTGCTACCAGCCGAGCGGCGGCGAGGAGAATGTCCGTTTCGCGACGACGGCGGCGGGGGCCATGTCCCTGATCATGTCCGGGCAGCGTGATCATCCCAGGACCCGCCAGGCACTGGCGATTCTGGCAGCATACCCCGACGTCAAGTTCAGGGCGCGCTCCGTGCCTTACTGGCTCTATTCCCATTACTATGCCATACAGGACATGTACCAGGGCGGAGACAAGTTCTTCCAGCCGTGGTATCCGGAAATCGCCGCGACGCTGGTCAACGAGCAGTGGAAGGACGGGAGCTGGCAAATTGATGAGGGACCGATCTTCAGCACCGGGATGGCAATCCTCATTCTTGGAGTGCCTTACCGGTTTGTGCCGATCTACCAGCGGTAGCTGGGGCGGATATTGAAGATTGAAAGCTGCAAATTGAGAATTGAGCAAACGATGAAAACCGAAAGTGATCGGAGTCGGAGCGGAATTCACGGTAATTCCGGCGGGAAGCGCGCTTCCTGCGAACTGAAGGCTTTCCTGGGGGGGGCGTGCGTGCTGGCGTGCGCTTTTCTCGCCGACGTCGCCGCGGCGGAGCCGCCGGGCGGGGCAACGGGCGCGCCGCGCGAGGCGGACCGTCTTGCCGTTGAGAAGACCCTTGCGCAGCTTGAGTCTGCCGACTGGATGCTCAAGTCCGAAGCGGTCGCGCTTCTCGGGAAGTGGCAATTGCAGGAGGCCGTCCCCCGCTTGACGGCCATAGTGGACGGGAAGAACGAACCGTGGCTGGCCGGAGCGGCGCTGGTCGCCCTGGCAAGGATATCCGGCAGCAACGTGCTGGCCAGGGCGGCGGGGCTGTCCGACGATCCCGCGCCGGAAATACGCGGAGCCGCTACGGAAGCGTTGGGGATCATCGGCGGCGCGGAAGCAATCGCGGCGGTCCGTCGTCGGCTCGCGGACGCCGATGCGCACGTGCGCTGCCGCGCGGCGGCGGTGTATGCCATGCTGCTGGGGAAAGATGCCTGGAAAGACGTTGCCGGGCTGGTCGAGCAGCCGCCCGCCGGGGCGCTCGAGCAGGCGGCGCGAGCGCTCGGCTATGTCGGAACGGCCGAATCGCGAGCGCGGATCGAGGCCCTTCTCGCCACGACCAACGTCGCCGCGCAGTCCGCCGTGCTCTTTGGGCTGAAAGACGCCAGCGACCCGGACGTCGTTCCGCTTCTCTTGCAGTTCTTCGCCGGGCTCCCGGCCAGGAGCGAACTGGCCGGGCCCTGCATGGATCTGCTGCAGTCCTACGGTGACGAATTTCTTTCCGGCCCGCTTGTTGCGGTGTTCGAGTCCGGCAACATGAACGTGCTGGTAGCGGCGAGCCGTCTGCTTTACGCGCATCCGACGGCGGAACCGGCAAAAGCCCTGGCCGCCGCGCTGACCAGGATGGAGCAGCCCCCGGACGAGCTGGTGCTCGCGGCGCTGAACGCGTTGTCGACGCCGAAGGTCGGCCCGGCGCGCCACGTGGATCTGTTCTCGCGCTATCTGACGCATCGCAACCCGCAGTGCCGCGCAAGGGCGGCAACCTGCCTTGGCTTGACCGGCAGTGGCGATCTCTACCCGCTGCTTCGCCCGTCGCTGGCCGATACCGACAGGCAGGTTGTGCGCAGCGCCCTGCTGGCCCTGGGCAGAATTCCGGCGGAGACCTCCCCCGGGGAGGGAATTGTCAACTACCTGGGTGATATTCTCGAAAGAAAGGATCTGGACTACGAACTCCTGCGCCACGCCCTCAACCTCATGACCGTCCACGGCAAACCGGAGGAGTTTCCGTCGGCCCTGGCCGCGCTCAAGCCCATCCTCAGCGGAAATGACGGCCGGCTTCGCCCTCAGGCCGCCGTTGCGCTCGGGCAGTTGGGCGGGCAGGCCGTGGCGCGCCAGGTCGCGGAGGCGCAGGGCTATGTCCTGGACTGGATGCTCATCGGCACGTTTCTCAACGACGAAAACAATTCGGGGCTGACCAACGCCTATCCGCCGGAGGCCGGAATCGATTTCAAGACAAACTATGTTGCCCGGTACATCTGGACGGGGCTCGAGGGGCGCCGAGACGAGGATCGGGAGGCGATCGGCGAGAGAAAAGTGGAATGGATGGAATGGGAAAGCGACCAGGTGGACGGCAAAGTGCTGCTGAAGGACGCCATGCCGCCGCCGGCCTACCTGTCTGTCGCGTACGGGGTCGGCGACGTCGTCGCCCCCGCATCGAAAACGGTGTCCGTTACCGTGGCGGCCGGCGATGCCTTTCTTCTCTGGCTGAATGGGAGCAGGATGGCCGAGGTGACAAATCAAGGCGGAGCCGTGGTGGACTTTCCCGCGACGCTGAAACAGGGCGACAACCGGTTCATAATCAAGACGTGCAACATCAAGGGCGACTGGTGGTACAGCGTCCAGCTCAGGGAAGAAGGCGCGGCCGGCGACCGGTAGTGTCGGGGGGAAGTGTTCAGCGTTCAGTTTTCAGTATTCAGATAAGAGACAAACGAGGTGTCAGCCGGCTACTGAACACTGAACACTGAACACTGAATACTGAATACTTCCGCCAGGCACGGGAGAGCGACAAGTTGAGAGTCGGAATCGGCAACCTGCCGGCAACCGGCGTATTGGCGGCGGTCTTCTGCCTCCTGCCGGCGGCGCTTCTGGCGCAGACTGGTCCGGACGACACCCAGCGCATCGCCGCCTTCCGCAAACGGGCCGAAGACGCGTATGCCGCGCGGGACATCGAGGCGGGAAACCTTTACCTGAGGGAGTTGATCGAGGCCTGTGCGGGGCAATGGGATGTCGCGCGCCCGGCGCTCAAGCGGATTCTCCGGGAATCGCGGAACGGGCCGGAGGACTGGCAGGAATACGCCGCCCTGCGGCTGATCGCGGCCTATCGCGCGGGCCGGGTGCTGCCGACGGACCCGGCGCTGCGCGACGCCTGGGGCACGCTCATCACGCTACGCGGGTACCAGGAGCGGTTCCTGGAAGCCAAGGCGGAGATCGAGGCGCTGGGCGAGGCGACGGGAAGGGACTTGTGGGTGCGGTTTCTGGAGGCCGCGCTGTGCTGGCAGGCGGACTCGTACGAGACGGAGCCCCGCTTCGCGAAGGTTCTCTCCGATCTCAACGCCGACGACAATGATCCGTATGTGCGAGCCGTATGGTACGGCATCTACCCCTCCGATGGCGGCCGTCCGAATCCGAAATACCTGGAAAGCGCCATGGCTTACCGGCCGGGGCGCCTGCTGCCCTCCTCCGCGCCGAGGAATCTGTACTTCAAGGATGTTTCTCCGAACTGGGAAGCGGTTCGCGGGCTCCCGCCGGAGATTTCGCCGTCGCAGATCCATGCCCTGCTTGGCGAGGCCGTGGAGCCGGAGCGGTTCGTCGCCGACGACAATACGGCCTCAGTTACCTGGCTGTGGGCATTGATTGACCGGCACCTGCTGTCGCAAGAGTCCGGGGCGGTGCTTTCGCTGCGCCGACTGCAGCAAGCCGAGCTCCGGAAAGCGGACGCCGGCCGGCCCCCCGGTTCCGGCGGGCCGATCGATCTCTTTCGCCGGTACCCGTGGGCGGAAGACGGTCAGCGGCAACTGCTGGCATACGGCCGGCGGGAGATGTCGGACGGCCGCGCGGGCACGGCGCTGCGATCGTTCCGGGACGTCCTGTCGCACGCCGCGAACCCGGGCCTCCGTTCCGAGGCGCAGGTTTGTCTGTGGCTGGCGCTTGCCCAGCAGGAGGACCGCGGGGAATTCGAGGCGGCGTTCCGTGGCGTGGATCCCGAGGGGCGTTATCCGTGGATGGGCGGGACGGAACCGGCGCGGGCCATCCGCGAGCGGCTGCAGGCCGGCCTTCCCGCCTCCGCCCGGGACCAGCCGGCGCCGCGCCTGGCCGACCTGGACCGGCGACTGGTCAGGATTCCCGCCCTCGCTCCCTGGCCGAGTTCCTGGTCGCAGGCCGACGGGCTGCGCTGGTATTACGACACCGCGTTGATGAAGTCCCTTCCTTTCATCCGGGTCGGAATGCAGCTTCATGACGGCGGTTTGCTGGTCAGTTCCCCCAACGTTCTGGCCTGGTACCGCGCGGACGACACGGCGGCGCCGGTGTGGCAGCGAACCGCAAGGTTCACCTGTTCGAACTTCAGGCGACAGCCCGGGATCCACCGTCCCCCCATAGTCGGCGATCGCATCTACACGCGCTGGGGTCACCAGAACGGCTCCCCCGTTGATGTTGCCGCGATTGACACCCGGACGGGCAGGCAAATGTGGTCGACGGCGCAGGACAGCTCGTGGCGCAATCAACCCCGGCCGTTCTGGGGCCTTCGCCATTGGCCTCTGAACGATCCGGTCTACGCCGACGGGCGTCTCTACGTGCTGGCGGCCAGGGTCTCTAATACCTCGACGGAAGGGGTGGATCTCTTCTGCTTGAACCCCGATACCGGAGCCAGGATCTGGACATGCGTGGTCTCCGGCGACGAGATGAAAGGAGCCGACGGCTGGTTCCCCGAGTACTGCACCGATCTGGCCATCTATGGCAATGCGGTGACGCCGCACCAGGGGGCGGTGTACTGCGCCACCGGCGCGGGCATGGTTTCCCGCGTCGACGCGCGCGACGGCAGGCTGGAATGGGCGCACCGTTATCCGCGCACCAGGTACCCGCCGAGAGAGAGAGCCAGCTCGTACGGATGGGTAGGGGATTATTCCATCTTGTGGGGGGCTCCGCC
>VGWJ01000041.1 GCA_016873635.1 Lentisphaerota bacterium
GGCGGCAGACCGCGCCAGCGGGCTGTCGGCATTCGCGAGTCTCCGTGGCCTTCCGGCTCCGTGTCTCTGTGCCTCCGTGGTGAACCCGAAAGCAAAGGCCAACCACGGCGTTCATGATAGGCTCGCCAGCTCGCCATCATGACGCCGGACGTTCGGCCAGAGAGGAAATGACTTGTCGGACAGAATGATTATCCGTACAGTGTACGTATGAAGGAGATGCGGTTCGAGTGGGACGAGACGAAGAACCGGGAGAACCAGCGCAAACACAGGGTCTCGTTCGAGGAAGCGCAGACCGTCTTCCTCGACGAGAACGCGCTTCGGTTTTTCGATCCCGACCATTCAGCGGACGAAGACCGCTTCCTGATGCTGGGCATCAGTTTTCGGTTGCGGGTGCTGGTTGTCTGCCACTGCTTCCGCGTGAGTGACGCCGTCATCCGGATCATTTCGGCCCGCAAGGCAGACAAAGGGGAAGAGACGGATTACCGGAATGCGAGGTGACGCTATGAGAGAACACTACGATTTTGGGAAGATGAAAGGGGCGCGGAATCCTTACGTCAAGGCGCTGAAACAGCCGATCACGATGCGCCTGGACAAGGCCACGGTGGCTTACTTCAAGTCCTTGGCCACCGAACTGGGGATGCCATATCAGAACCTCATCAACCTCTACCTGCGCGACTGCGCCTTGAACCACAAGAAGCTTGAACTGAAGTGGGCATCATAGGCAGGCCGAACCACCAAGTCCTGCCTATCGAACTGCCGTCAATTCGCCCTGCTGGCATGCTCCCTCCTACGTTCCAAGCGTGTGCCGGCCCGCGTGCGTGCCGGCTATGCGCTCTACACATGGGGTCGAGTTCCTCGGCGTCTCGATGCGCGGCACGAAGGAAGAGCTGTCCTCGCTGCAATTTCAAACCGCATGAAATGATCGTCAAGGGGGACAAAGTGGGAATGATCGGCCGCCTGCCGCGCCTGGTGCGGCGCCGGGATGAAGACCATGCCGGCGGCGTATGCTGAGGTCACACCCCCACCCGGAAGTAGATCACGTCGCCGTCCCGGATGGCGTAATCGCGGCCCTCGATGCGCAGGTGGCCCTTTTCGCGCGCCAGCTTCTCGCCGCCATCCTTGAAGTCCTCGAACGCCGTGACCTCGGCGCGCACGAAGTGTTTCGCGAAGTCGGAGTGAATCACGCCGGCCGCGTCCTGGGCGCGCGTGCCGGCCGGCACGGTCCAGGCGCGAGCCTCGTTCGCGTTGAAGGTGATGAAGGTGACCAGCCCGAGCAGGCGCGTTGTCGCGCGCACCAGGCGTTGCAGGCCCGGCTCGGACAGGCCCATGTCGCGCAGAAACGCGGCCTGCTCCTCCTCGGACAGGGCGCCCAGCTCGTCTTCGATCTTCGCGCAGATGGGAACCGTGGCGTTGCCTTCGGCTTCGGCCATGGCCGCCAGGGGGCCGACGCGCGCAGGGTTGCCGTCCGGCAGATCGGCTTCGTCGATGTTCGCGGCGTACAGCACGCGGCGGGCGGTCAGAAACCGGAATTGATCGAGCAGCGCGTGTTCCGGGCCGGAGCTTTCGAGGGTTCGGACGGGTCGTTCGCCGTTGAGGTGCGCGTGCGCGCGCTCCAGCAGCGCATGCGCGGCGCGCGCCTCCGGCTCGCGCGGCGCGCGCTTGCCGAAGCGCTCCATGGCCCGCTCGCAGGTCTGCAGGTCCGACAGAATCAGCTCGACGTTCACCGTGCGCGCGTCTTCCACGGGATTCACGGCGCCGCGCACGTGGGCCACGTTGGGGTCGTCGAAACAGCGCACCGCGTGCACCAGGGCGTGGCAGTTGCGGATCGTCTCAAGGAACTGGTTGCCGCGCCCGGCGCCCTTGGAGGCGCCTTCCACAAGCCCGGCCACGTCGACGTACTCCACGTGGTGGTAAACCACCTTGGAAACGCCGGCGAGCTCGGCCACGCGGTCCACGCGCCGGTCCTTCACGGGCACCACGCCGATGTTGGGCGCAATCGTGCAGAAGGGGTAGGGCGCGACCTCCGCGCCCGCCCTGGTCAGCGCGTTGAACAGCGTCGACTTGCCGGCGTTGGGCAGGCCGATTATGCCACACGACAGATCGCTCATACGCGCCTCAAAATGCCTGGGGTGGGGGTCGAACCCACACTCCCCGAAGGGAAAGGGATTTTAAGTCCCTTGCGTCTGCCGATTCCGCCACCCAGGCGTCAATCCTGCAATGCGCCTGCCGGTTCCGTCACCGGACGGCGGGGCAATCATGCCTCCGCGGAGGGGCCGGACGCAAACCAGAAAGGCGATAAAGACGGACGTTCGCGGGGGCCGGTGGAGGAGGCGGAGCTGAAGGCTCTGCTCGCGAGGGGGACGATTGCGCCCGGCGACCTGGTCTGGAACGAGTCCATGGGCGACAAGTGGATGCCTGCCGGCGACGTTCCCGGCCTGTGCGGCGTCGCAAGGCCGCCCCCTGTTCCGTCGGCTGCCGCCGCGCCGGGCATTGCGGAGCCGTCCGACCGCGTCTCCTGCGTGGCGCCGGTGGCGCCGGCCTGGCAGGGCATGAAGGAGCGTCTCTTCCGTCCTTTCAGCATGGCCGGGTGGTTCGGGCTGGGCGTCTCGGCCTGGCTCGCCTCGCTCGGGCAGAGCCAGGGCGGCGGCGCCTTCAACTGGAACTGGCGCGGGGACCGCAAGCTGCCGGAGGACTGGGACTGGCGGTCGGAAACCGGCATCGGCGAAGCCCTCGGCAAGGCCGGGGCTTTCGTGGAGCAGCACGGCGCGACGCTGGCATGGATCGTCGCGGCCGGCGTCGCCGCGGCGGTGGCGTTCGGGCTTCTGATTCTGTGGCTGCGTTGCCACGGCAAGTTCATGCTGTTGGACAACGTTGTGAGCGATACCGCGGAAGTCCGCGCGCCCTGGACCACGTTCAAGCAGCACGCCGGTTCGCTTTTCAAATGGAACATCGGCTACGTCCTGGTGTGTTTCGTGGCTCTTTTGCCGATCCTGGCCCTGGTCCTGATGGGGGGCGTGGCGCCCTGCATTCGCAGCGGCAGGTTGCTGCCGTCGGCCACGGTGAGCCTTTCGCTGGCGGGATTGCTGCTCGCGGTCTATGCGCTGGCGACGAGCTTTGTGTCCCGCTTCCTCGAAGACTTCGTGATACCGATCATGTACAACCTCGATCTGACGGCGACGGAGGCCTGGGGGCGCTTTCTGCCCCTGCTGCGAAAGCGCTTCTGGGGATTCGTTCTGTACGGGTTCTTCTACGCGGTGCTTTCCGCCGCCGCCGGCGCGTTCATCGTCATGCTCGCGGTGGTGACGTGCTGCGTGGCGGGGTGTCTGATGCTGTTGCCGGTGGTGGGCGCCGTCGTTACCCTGCCGGTGCCGGTGTTCTTCAGGCTCTACAGCGTTGGCTACCTCGCGCAGTTCGGCGGCGACTTCAGCCTGCCGGTCGTGCGGCAGGAGGATTGATCCGGGTAGCCGCATCCTTCCGAGGGGTCCTCGGCCATGCGTCCATGCGACGGATAGATACAAGTCCGAGACGGATTTCACGCCCGCGCTTGTAGCATGGGCGCGGCGAGGAGACAGGAAGGCTGGTGGGCGATACAGGACTTGAACCTGTGACCCCTACCATGTCAAGGTAGTGCTCTAGCCAGCTGAGCTAATCGCCCGCGAGAAAGGGGCCTTCAACCGGCCGCGCCTTGCGCGCACACGGCGGAAGTCCGCTGTACCGTGTGCACTCTACGGAACACGGCGGCGCGTGTCAACAGCCGGGAAGAAGAGCCGGGAAGAAGACGGCGTAATGGGTCAGAACGTGGTGAAAAAAATCGGCGGGCGGCGTGGAAGCCGTCCCTCCAGCGATGCCAGCATGCCGTCTTTCCTCCGTAACTGGAGGGTCGGGCTTGCCCCGCCGAAGCCTCCGAGCGAAGGCGGGTTCCACCCCGACCATCTTCAATCTGAGGCCCCACAAGAGTTGACGTTTCGCGCGGGACGTGACAGACTCGGAGTATGAAAACCAGAATGGCCGTCGGATCGTTCGGCGGGGCCGGGGGGATGCTCCTGCTGGCCCTGGGAACGGCTTTGCAGTCGTGTTCCTGCGAAAGCCGTTTCGGCAAAGCCCAGGTTGTGTTCGTGGGCGCGTCCATAATGGAAGGATGGGATTTCGACCACTACTTCCCGGGGCGCGATTTCGCCAAGGTCATTCACTACGAGGCGGACAAGACCCAGGTGTGGAACCAGGTCGCGCGGCGCAAACCGCGCATCGTCGTCGTGAAGGAATGCGCCGCCTACTTCTACGCCGAGGGCGGCACGCCGGTCGCCGATTACCAGGGGATCATGACCAGGATGGTGGATCTGTGCCGCGGCATCGGGGCGGCCCCGGTGCTGGCCACGACGGTCCCCGTGGACGTCGGGGCGGGGGACTGCACGCAGCCGCAACTGGACGACATCCGGGCCTTCAACGCGTGGGTGCGCGCGTACTGCGCCTCTCAGGGCATCGTATGCCTCGACCTGGAGGCCGCCATCGTGGACGCCGAGGGACAACTGCCCGCGGATTGTCATGACGGCGACGGCCTGCATCCCAACGGCACCGGGTACGACCGGCTGAGCGTCCCGGTGATCCCCGCTCTCGAGCGCGCCGGCCTGTAGATAAGACGGCGGGGTTCGGTCACGCGGCGTGTACCGTCGGGTTCAGGCTGGGGTGGCCGGCATCAACGGCAAGAGGGAAGGGAGGTGATGTTCGAACGGTGCACAAGGCGCTGGTTCGGGTGCAGGCGGACAAATGACGAGGACCTCGTTCGAGACACGTGATGGAGGGTGGAGATGAGAATGAGAATGGTTGCGACGGCGGTGACGGTGCTGCTGGTTATGGGCTTGGCGGCGGTCGGGGCCGAGCAGAAGGGCGCGCAGACCGGCTGTGAGAAGGGGGGTCGCGTGCTGTTGTTGTCCGGCGGCGGGCTCAGCATGGGCGACGGCAGCAAGCTTGCGGCAGACGTTGAAGCGGCGCATTTCTGGGCGGACAATCTGTCCGTCGGTTTGCGTCAATCGCTCGACTATGAAGACTTCCGTCCGGGGGTCGAGTTGCTCGGTTCCACGGCTGCGGTATTGGGCTGGTACCTGCCGGTCGAAGTCGCGATTCCGTTCGCGGCCGCCAGTGCCGGCGTCTCGTACAGCAATCTGCGCGGCTCGAAGCCTTTCGTGAGCCCGGAACTGGGCATCCGCAAGTTTCTGGCCGGCGCGGCCTTTGCGAACGCGTCGGCGCAGTACTTAATGTACTACGACGCCAAAGCGGCTTCGCCGGAACCGAAATGGCGCGGCCGGGTCGAGTACAACCTGGGCATAGGGGTGCTGTTCTAGACGGCGCGTTCAAGGGGACGAAACCGGCCGGTCGTCGTTGAGCGAAGCGTGGCGGGCCGGCCTACGCGGACGGTGCGGCCGGCGCCAGCAGGCTCAGCACGGCGCGCTCGACCCGCGCCAGGTCGACCGCGGTGTCCCTGCAGGGGCCGTGCGGTCTCATGTTGGGCACGGCCAGCACGGGCCGCGGGAAGGCCGCCAGGATGCCGGCGGTCAGCTCCCGCTCGCAGGCCACGGCCACGACCGCTTTCACTTCGGGGCGTCTTGCGCATGCCAGCGCCTGTCCGCCGCCGCCGGCCAGGTTGCACAGCAGGCCGTAGCGGTCGCGGATCTTCAGAAGGCCGGCAACGTCGCATTGACCGCAGCGCCGGCAATGGTTTATGTCGCGCCGGATCTCCTGCGTGCAGAGGCTGTCCTGCAGGCAGTGCGGCACGAGCAGAAGCAGGTTGTCTCCGGAGATCCTCCTGCGGCGCAGGCGGGTGAGCAGGTTGTTGAACCGGATGAATACCCGGCGCATACGCGCGTCCTCTTTCTTGTGGCCGGAATGCGGCAATCCGGATACTTCTGTACCACGAACGCCGGCGGCGGTCCAGAGCGGGGAGATTTCCTGCCGGATCCGATCTGCCGGGCGCGCCGGATGCCGTCTCCCGCGGTTTCGGGATGAAGGCCAACGGTTGCAGGCGCAAGCTCGATGTGGAAGAATACGCGCAACGCTGGACGGGGCATACGCTCCACGGAAGAGAGACAATGATGGCAAAGATACTGATCGTCTATTTCTCCGGCGCGGCTGAAGAGGTAGGGCGGAATGCCGCGGTCCGCGAGGCAGGAGCGTCGCGGGCACGGCGGCGGGGAGGCGGGCAATGAAAGGAAGTCGTTGCAGGCGCATGGCGGTTGCGGCAGTGCTGGGCATAGCGGGAGGGATGACGATGACGGCAGAGACGGCGACGGCGGCGGAGCGCAGTTTCGGCGAGGACGTGGCTTTCCTGGCCGGGCACCAGGACGTGCACGTGCTCAAGAGCGCCGACGGGCAGGCGCGGGTGGCGCTGGTGGCGGCGTACCAGGGGCGGGTGATGACCAGCACCGCGGGCGGGGAAACCGGCGACAGCTACGGGTGGATCAACTACGAGCACGTGGCCTCCGGCAAGCCGGTTCCGCACATAAACGTCTATGGCGGCGAGGACCGCTTCTGGCTGGGTCCCGAAGGCGGCCAGTTCGCGATCTTTTTCAAGGCCGGCGACAAGTTCAATCTCGACGACTGGCAGACTCCGGCCGTGATCGACTCGGTGACCTACGACGTGAAGGCCAAGTCGGATACCAGCGCCACGTTCACGAAGAAAGCAGGCGTGACCAACTATTCCGGCGCGAGATTCGACCTCGCCATCGAGCGCACGGTCAGCCTGCTGGACGCCGCCGCGGTCGAAAAGGCGCTCGGCGTGGGGGCCGGCGAAGGCGTGAAGACCGTGGCCTACGAAAGCGTCAACAAGCTGACCAACGCCGGCAGGCAGGCCTGGGACAAGAAGACCGGTCTGCTCTCCATCTGGATCCTGGGCATGTACAAGCCTGGCGAGCGCACAACCGTGGTGATCCCGTTCAAGGCCGGGGGCGACGAACTCGGGACGAGGATCGTCGACGACTACTTCGGCAAGGTGCCCGGCGACCGGCTCATCGTGAAGGACGCCGCGGCCTACTTCCGGGCCGACGGCAAGTATCGCAGCAAGATCGGGGTGCCGCCGCGCCGGGCGAAACCCGTGGTCGGCAGCTACGACGCGCTGAACAAGGTGCTCACGCTGGTGCAGTACACCCTGCCGGAGGGCGTGACCGACTACGTCAATTCCCAGTGGGCGCCGCAGGACAAGCCGTTTGCGGGCGACACGGT
This sequence comes from Lentisphaerota bacterium, assembly GCA_016873635.1. Classification (GTDB taxonomy): domain Bacteria; phylum Verrucomicrobiota; class Kiritimatiellia; order UBA8416; family VGWJ01; genus VGWJ01. The sequence goes on from VGWJ01000041.1 coordinate 7,213, forward strand.
GAACTCCTACAATGACGGCCCGCCGGCGCCCGGCGCCAAGCCGCTGGGGCCGTTCTACGAGCTCGAGACCTCTTCGCCGGCCCTGGCGCTGAAGCCGGGCGAGACCGCGACGCATGTGCACCGCACCTTCCACTTCCAGGGCGACGAGGCGGCGCTGGACCCGATAGCCAGGGCGACACTGGGGGCGGGGCTGGAGGAGATCAAGGCGGCGTTCCAGGCGGGGGAATGAATCCGCGGGGGCGCGGGAGGCGCGCCCTGCCGGCGCCGCGGGCGCTTTCCCGCCTGAATTCCCGTCATGGGCGGGTATCGACTCGGGGCCGGAAAACCGGCATACTCAGCCGCGATGAGCGAACTGATTCCGCTGTTGCTGTGCGCGCCTCTTCTCCTCGGACTGCCGCTGCTGGGCGTGTGGCTCAGCGGAGGCGATCCGGCGGTCTATGCCGAGTTTCCGCCGGTCACGCACCGCCTGGCGCACGCGGCTTTCGCGTGGCCGGTCTTCTGGGGGATGGCGTTGCTCGTCGCGGGCGCGGTCGTCCCGTTCGCATGGCGGGTGGCCGCCTTTCCTTTTCGGGAGGCGTCGCCCGCTCCGCCGGCTGCGCGCGGGCGATTCCCGGCGTGGGGCTGGGCGGGCGTGGCATGGCTGGCCCTGGCGTGGGCGGCGGCGTGGACGCGGATGCCGTGGCTGGCGCCCGTACAGGCCCATACCTTCACGCCGATATGGCTCGGGTACGTCGTCGTCGTCAATGCGCTGACGCAGCGGCGCGCCGGGAAATGCATGCTGACGCGCCGCCCCGGCTACCTGCTTCTGCTCTTTCCCGTGAGCGCGGCATTCTGGTGGTTCTTCGAGTATCTGAACCGGTTCGTCCAGACGTGGTACTACAACGGCGTCGGCGTGGACACGCCGCTGAAGTATTTCGCCTTGGCGACGCCGCCCTTCGCGACGGTGTTGCCGGCCGTGACGAGCACGTACGAACTGCTGGGCACGTTTCCGCGGCTCGGCGGCGGCCTGGAGGCCTTTGCGCGCCTGCGCCCACGGCGGCCGCGGGCCCTGGCGGCGGTTCTGCTGGCGGCGGCTTCGGCGAGCCTCCTCGGCATCGGGATATGGCCGGACTTCCTTTTCCCGCTGCTGTGGATTTCGCCCCTGGCGATGATTCCGGGCATGCAGGCGCTGCTGGGCCGGCCGACGATCTTTGCCGGCATCCGGCGCGGCGACTGGCGTAGGTGCTGGCTGCTGTCTCTGGCGGGGCTGCTGTGCGGCCTCTGCTGGGAGACGTGGAACTTCCGGAGTCTCGCGCGGTGGGTCTACGAAGTGCCGTTCGTCGACCGCTTCCGCCTGTTCGCCATGCCGCTCCTGGGGTACGCGGGCTATCTGCCTTTCGGGCTGGAATGCGGCGTGGTTGCGGATATCGTGGCCGGCGCGGGGGGACGGACGGAACCGGAAAACGCGGGCGGAAGGAAGGAGGAGGGCGAAACATGCCGTTGCTGAGAGTGAGCATGTGGGCGGGAAGGACGAAGGAGCAGAAGGCGGAGCTGGCGAAGGCGCTGACGAAGAGCATGGCGGACACGGCCGGGGTGCCGCCGGAAGCGGTGACGATTCAGTTCGAGGATCTGCCCAAGGAGAACTGGGCCACGGGCGGCAAGCTGCACACGGAGCTGTTCAAGTGATCTACGTCGAACGCGTGCGGCCGCTTGACAGGGCCGGCGCTTACGACATTGACGAGCACGGCGAACGCCTGATCGCCGATATCAAGGGCTCCTACACAAACGTGATGGGCCTGCCGCTGGAGAAGGCGATGGAGATGCTGGGACGCGCCTGAGTGGTGCGCCTGGCGGGGATCGAACCCACAGCCTTCAGCTCCGGAGGCTGACGCTCTGTCCAATTGAGCTACAGGCGCACGGGAATCCCGAATCGAGAGCGGGGCGGCAGCGCCGCTCTCATCCGTTCCGACGCTCGAAGTCTTGCATGAAGGCCACGAGGGCGTCAACGCCTTCCGGCGGAAAGGCGTTGTAGAGCGAGGCGCGCAGGCCGCCCACGGAGCGGTGCCCCTTCAGTCCCTTGAGGCCCTGTTTCGAAGCCTCCTTGACGAAACGTTCCTCGAGCTCCTCGCTGGGCAGCCGCCACGTGACGTTCATGTCGGAGCGGCATTCGCGCACGGCCGTTCCACGATAGAACTTCCCGGCGTCGATCGCGGCATACAGCTTCGCGGCCTTGTCGACGTTGCGGCGGTAGAGCGCGTCGAGCCCCATCTTCCTGATCCAGCGGCCGACCAGCATGTAGATGTAGATCGCGAAGCACGGCGGCGTGTTGTAAAGCGAGTTCTCCTCGACGTGCGTCTTGTAGCGCAGCATGGTGGGCAGCCGCTCGGACGCGCGCCCGGCCAGATCCTTGCGGATCACGACCAGCGTCATGCCGGCCGGCCCCAGGTTCTTCTGGGCCCCGGCGTAGATCAGCCCGAAGCGCGAGGCGTCGAACGGGCGCGAAAGGATGTCCGACGACATGTCCGCCACGAGGGGGGCCTCGCATTCCGGAAACCGCTTCCACTGCGCGCCGGAGATCGTTTCGTTGGAGGTGATGTGCACGTAAGCCGCGCCGGGGGTCAGCCGCAGTTCGTCCGGGCGCGGCACGCGGGTGGGTATCTCCTTGCCGCAGTCGGCGGCGACGTTTACCCTGCCGATCAGTTTCGCTTCCTTGATGGCCTTCGACGCCCAGGCGCCGGAGTTGGCGTAGTCGGCGGTCTGCCCGTCGCCCAGCAGGTTCATCGGCACCATGGCGAACTGGGTGCTGGCGCCGCCCTGCAGGAACAACACGGCGTAGTCGTCGCTCAACCCGAGCAGCTCGCGCGTGCCGGCCACGGCCTCCTCGTGCACGGCGGAGTACTCCTTGCCGCGGTGGCTGGCTTCCATGATCGACATGCCGGAACCGCCGAAATCGGTCAGTTCCCGCTGCGCCTCCTCCAGCACTTCAAGCGGCAGCACGGCCGGTCCGGCCGAGAAGTTGTATACGCGCGCCATGTGTGTCCTCCTGTTGAGCGATGCGAAACCGCGAAAAAACAGCGGCGCGGGCGGCGCCGCGCCTTCGCGCGACTGAAACATGGGTCTTCCGCCGCGCCCGGCAGAGTCCGGGCGCCGCCTCGGCCGTCCCGGATTTCCGATCAGCGACGGACTCTAGCGCGCACGCGGCGCGACGTCAATCACGCGCGCTCCGTAGTGGGTCAGTTACGCGGTGGAAACACGCCGGTAGGGCGCGGCGTCCCGCCGCGCCGCGGCGGACCGGGACGGTCCGCCCTACTCGAGCAGGTCGACGCCCTTGTCGCGCGGCTTGGTCGTATAGAACGGCTCGAACATGCGCTCGCGCACGGCGTCGGGTATGCCGCAGCCGCGGTCCTCCACCGTCAGGCGAACGCGGCGTTGGCCGGACGGAAACGATGACGGAGAGGATCCCGGATCGAGGGACGAGAAGCCATCTCGGGGTCGGGTTCGGTATCGGAATCGGTATCGAATCCCTCCGAAGACAACGGCGGAGAGGGGCAGGCGAGCCGGAAGCGACCCCGATACCGATACCGACCCCGACGCCGATGGGAGCGGACAGAACAGCGCCAACAAGCGCAGCCAGCGTACGGCTTCGCCGCCGCTGCCGCGCGCGTGCGGGCCGCGAAACCGGCATAGTTCATGATTCCGTTGATGGGATTGCTGATCTCGTGGGCGACGCCCCCGGCCAGCGTGCCGATGGCCTCGAGCTTCTGGGCCTGGCGGAGCTGGGCCTGCAGGTTCGTTTCCCGCCGCTCGGCTTCGTACATGCCGCGGCAGGGCAGAGCCTGTCGCCGGCGGTAGGAATGGGCGCTCTCGATGGCGCGCGCGGCGTCTTCCGCCAGCGCCACGCGGTAGCCGGCCGATTCCAGGAAGCTGCGGAACAGCCGGCGTATGTCGCGCTCGTCAGCGACCACCATCACGAGCGGCGCGCGAGAAGAGTCAACACCGGAAAGACACTTCTTTTTCAGCGGGGGCTTGCGCTCATTCCCGAAGCGTGTATAGTCAATGGGAGACTCGTTCCGGCCGTGCGCGGTGCCGCGCGTTGCGGACGGTCGGGACAAGGAGGAAGGGACTGCATGGCGGCAATCCGTGACCTGTCGCGCGACGGGAAGGCTCCGGAAGCGCCCCGCGCGGAGCCGGTGCCGGAGCCGGAGGTTTCCGCGGCGGAACGCGCCGGGCCGGCGGTTCCCGGGGGTGACGGCAAGGCCGGCGGCAAGCCGGGGGAGCAACCTGCGTCGCGTCTCACGTCGGAATCGGCCGCGAGCCTGGTCAGGCTGCTGGGCGTGTGTTTGCAGAACGTCGCGCTGTACGGCCCGTCCCATGCCGCGGTGCAGGGCTCGATTGACGGCTGCTACGAACACATCAAGGCCGTCCTTGAAAGCGCCGGTGGGGAGCTGGTGATATCCACCGGCGACAACGCGCCCATCATCAACGGCGTGTCCGTTCCGTTGCCGGCGCCCCATGCCAAGACCATTGTCAGGACGCTTCTGGACCGGGACGTCGGCAGTTTCTCCCTCATGGCGGGCATTGCCCGGAACGAATTCGCCGCCCTGGTGGAGGTCCTGACCGCGAAGGCCGCGGATCTCGAGAAGCTGGGGGGGTTCGAAGCCGTGCTTGAAAGCCTGGCGATCAAGGCGGTCAAGGCCGCGGCCAGCACTTACGTACGTGTCAGCGCCGGTGAGGACAGGGGAACAGGCGGAGGGACCGGACCGGGCGGCGGCGGCAAAGAGGGCGCGGGCCCGGGCGAGGAAGGCGGCGCGGGACGGCCGCCCGAGGACGATGCCGACTGCCTGGGTTTCCTGCGCGGCGACCCGCGCGCCGACGCCGCGGCCGCGGCGGAGCGAATCCGGTCCGCCGGCGAGGACCCCGCGGCCCTCGGCGCGGCCATCACGCGCGCCGTGCAGGCCGCGCACGCCGCCATCGAATTCCGGGACGGGCGAACGCGCGCCGCGCTGGCGGCGGATGCCCTGCAGAAGACGATGACGGCGCTGCGGCAGAGCCCCTCCGCGGCGACCCTGAAGGGCCGGGGCATGCTGCTGCGCACCCTCAGCGCGCTCGAAGAGCAGATTCTGGCCTGGCTGCGCAGCCGCGCCGAGGAGGGTGGCGCCGGCGACGAGGCGGCGGTTTCGGAAGCCGTCGCCGCCATCCGGGACGACATTGAGATCGAAAGCCTGGTGGAGGACTATCTCAAGAAGCGCAGCGCGGTCGAGGCCAACGAGACGCGCATCCTGCGCTACATGAAAACGCGGGGGGCGGACGGCGGAAACCTCTCCGGCCTGGAAAAGAGGCTGGTTTCCAGCGGACTCACCATATCGGCCTGGCACGAGCTGATGATCAAGAGCGGCGTCGGCGACGCGGAAACGGGCGGCGGCGTGAGCGCGGTTGACCGGCTCGCGACGCTCCTGGAGGAGGTGCGGCAGGCGGCGGGCGGGGGGGAGGGCGATGCCGCGGGCGCCGACCGCATTTCCGCCGTTCTGGACGGCATCGGCAAGGAACTGGCCAGGGTGGTGGAGCGCACGGAGCGCAAGATCGCGGGACTGAAACAGGAGATCGAGGAGGCGGACGAGGCGGAGAAGGCGGGCGATGCGTCCGCTGCCGGCGGCGTGGCGAAGCTCTCGCGCAAGCGGCTGATGACGCTGCTGTCCGAGATCGTCCAGGAGCTGTACCAGCCCTTGACGGTCGTCATGTGCGTCGTCGACGGCATGCGCGGCGAGGCTTTCGGCAAGATGACGCCGCAGCAGATCGAATTGCTGACCACGGCATGCGAAGGAGGCCTGCGCCTGGATCACCTCGTCAAGAAGCTGGCGGACATCTGCGGCTACCCGGTTTCGCTTTCTCCGGACGCGGACGTGCTGGCGCACATCAGCTAGGCGCTGCCGCGCACCCGCGGGGCAGGGCGGGGGAAATCGAAACCCCGACAACGCTCGCCCCCGCCTTCGGGGCGCGGCCGAACGCCATGCGGCGCGATGATTCCCATGGGAGGCACGGCGGAATATGTCGTCAGAGAAGAAGATGAAGAAGTGGAAGCCGGTCATTCTGGGATTCGATCACATGCTGCACGGGGGGGACTACAACCCTGACCAGTGGCGGCACGAGCCGGCCGCGATCGCGGAGGATTTCCGGATGATGCGCCTGGCCGGGTACAACATCGTATCCGTCGGGATCTTCGCCTGGGCGAGCCTGGAACCGGAAGAGGGGCGTTACACGTTCGACTGGCTGGACGACATCATGGACCGCGTGGCCGGGGCCGGCATGAAGGCGGCGCTGGCGACGCCTTCCGGCGCGAAGCCGACGTGGATGTCCGAGAAGTACCCCGAGATCCGCCGGGTGACGGCGCAGGGCGCGCGCGAGCCGTCCGGGTTCCGGCACAACCACTGTTTCACGTCGCCCGTGTACCGCGAGAAGGTGGCGGCCATGAACGGACGGCTGGCGAAGCGGTACGCGAAGCACCCCGCGCTCGGAATCTGGCACCTTTCCAACGAGTACGGCGGCGAGTGCCACTGCCCGCTCTGCTACGAGGCGTTCCGCGCGTGGCTGAAGCGCAAGTACGGGACCCTGGACGCCCTGAACGCGGCCTGGTGGACATCGTTCTGGAGCCACACCATCACCGGCTGGGACCAGATCGGCGCGACGGACTGGTCGCTCGACGGACTGATGCTTGACTGGCGGCGGTTCGTGACCGGCCAGACCGCGGATTTCATGCGCCACGAGATCGCCGCGGTCCGGAAGTTCACGCCGCGCGTTCCCGTCACCACGAACATGATGAACACCTATCACCGGCTGGACTACGCGGTGATGGCGGATCACGTGGACGTGGTTGCCAACGACTCCTATCCCAACTACGGGGACCAGGAAGACCTGTGGCGCCATGCGGGATGGATTTCCTTCAACCATGACGTGGAACGCGGGCTGCGGCACGGGCAGCCCTTCATCCAGATGGAATGCTCGCCGTCCTCCACCAACTGGGCGAAACACTCCCAGCTCAAGCGGCCGGGCGTGCATCGCCTGGAGGCCCTGGCGGCCGTGGCGCACGGCGCCGAGGGGGTGATGTACTTTCAGTGGCGGAAGGGACAAGGCGGCGCGGAGAAGCATCACGGCGCGGTGGTTGACCACGTGGGCCACGAGAACACCCGGGTCTTCCGGGACGTGGCCGAGGCGGGCGCCATCCTGAAGAAACTGCGGCCGGTCCGCGGCTCAATTGTGGAGTCCGATGTGGCGATCGTCCACGACTGGAACGCGCGCTGGGCGCTGGAATTCACGGCCGGGCCGGGACCCGCCGGCGACCGCGACTGCTGCTACGTGAGCTGCTCGCACTACCGCTCGTTCTGGAAGAAGGGGATCAACGTGGATATCATCCGCCCGGACGAGGATCTGGGCCGCTACCGGCTCGTGGTCGCGCCCATGCTGTACCTGGTGAATGAAGGCATGGCGGAGCGCCTGCGGGCCTTTGTCGGGCGGGGCGGCACGCTGGTCATGACGTATCTGTCTTCGGTGGTGGGCGACACCAACCTCTGCCACAGGGGCGGCTGGCCGGGGGCGGGGCTCCGCGAAGTGTTCGGGATCTGGGCCGAGGAGATTGACCACCTGACCGAAAAGGACAAGCAGTCGATCAAGATGCGCGCCGGCAACAGCCTCGGCTTGAAAGGCTCATTCAAAGCGCACACGTTCTGCGATCTGATCCATGCCGAAGGCGCCGAAGTGGTGGCCGCCTACGGCGGCCAGTTCTACAGGAACACGCCGGCGGTGACGGCCAGCCGGCATGGCAAGGGCAGGGCCGTCTACGTCGGCGCCAAGACCGACGAAGACTTCCTTGACGCGCTCTACGGCGCGCTGGTTTCGAAACTCGGCATCCGGCCCGTCGTTTCCGGCCGGATCCCGGAGGGCGTCCTGCTCCGGACGCGGACGGACGGCGAGACCACGTGGACTTTCGCGCTGAACTTCCGGCGGACCCCGCGGACCGTTTTGCTGGGCAAAGGCCGGCGCCGCAACGTCATCACCGGCAGGCCCGCCGGCGAACGCCTGCGATTGCCGGGCTACGGCAGCGCCGTCCTCGCGGACAAGTAGTGCGCAATGGGTCAGTTACGCGGTGGAGACACGCCGGTAGGGCGCGGCGTGCCGCCTTCGCCCGGAGGCTCCGGCGCGCCACGCCCGCCGCGCCGCGGCGGACCGGGCTCGCCCGCCATAGCCCGCAGGGCGACGGCGGGACGGTCCGCCTAACCCGCCTCACCGCGTGACTGACGGGTCAGTAGTGATTCGATTGTGATTGCCTCCAACGGCCCGCTGGGCTACCTTGCGGCCTTCTCCGTCGGCGACTGCCCTGTACGGGCTCCCCGGCCGGCGCGACAACGGGAAAGGTTCGGCGATATGGACGGTGTTTCGGTCATACCGGCGATATGGTGGATTGCTCCGGTGGCGTCGCTTCTGGCCCTGGCGTTCGCGGGTTTCTTCCACTCGCGGATGAAGAAGGCAAACGAAGGCACGGAGCGGATGAAGGAGATCGCCCGTCACGTACGGGAAGGCGCCATGGCCTATCTGCGGCGGCAATACCGCGTGGTTTCCATGGTGTTCATTGTTCTGCTGGTGATCCTGGGCCTGTTGGCCGTGTTCGGCATCCAGAACCCCTTTGTGCCGATCGCGTTTTTGACCGGCGGTTTCTTCTCGGGGTTGTGCGGCTTCATCGGCATGCGCACGGCCACGGCGGCCTCTTCGCGCACGGCGCAGGGCTGCAGCGAGAGCCTCAACCGCGGCCTGCAGGTCGCGTTCCGTTCCGGCGCCGTGATGGGGCTGGTGGTGGTGGGATTCGGACTGCTGGACATCTGCCTGTGGTACCTGATCCTCGACCGTTTCGTTTACACCGCGGACAACATGGCCAACGGCTGGCAACTGCTGGGCATGACCATGGTTCCGGCGGGCTGCACCATGGCGGAAAAGCTCGTGCACATCACCACGACCATGATCACTTTCGGGATGGGCGCCTCCACCCAGGCGCTTTTCGCGCGCGTCGGCGGCGGAATCTATACCAAGGCCGCCGACGTGGGCGCCGACCTCGTGGGCAAGGTTGAAGCGGGGATTCCAGAGGACGACCCGCGCAACCCGGCGACGATCGCGGACAACGTGGGCGACAACGTGGGCGACGTGGCCGGCATGGGCGCGGATCTTTACGAGTCGTATTGCGGCTCGATCCTGGCCACGGCCGCGCTCGGCGCGGCGGTGGGCATGCACGGGGTCCAGAAGGCGCTTTCCGCGGAGGGTTTCGAGGACGCCACGCAGGCGCTGAGCGCCGGCAGCGCGGCCACGGCGGCCGCCGTGAAGAGCGCGATCGGGCTGGTCACGGCGCCCATGATCGTGGCCGGCGTGGGCACGGTGCTTTCGATCATCGGCATGTTCATGGTGCGCACGAAGGAAGGCGCCACCCAGAAGAACCTCCTGCGCGCGCTGCTGACCGGCACGCTGGGCAGCTCGGCGCTGATCCTGGTGGCCCTGACCGGCATGGCGGCGCTGGGCATGGTCGGGTGGGGGATCGTCATGGCGGTGGTGGCGGGGCTGGCGGCGGGCGTGATCATCGGCCAGGCCACCGAGTACTACACCTCGGACGAATACGCGCCCACGCGGGGCATCGCCGGCCAGGCCGTGATGGGGCCGGCGACCACGATCATCGACGGACTGGCCACGGGCATGTACTCGGCCGGGATTCCCGTGATCACGATCGTGATCGGCATCATCTGCGCCTTCGGCTTTGCCGGGGGGTTCGACGACATCACCATGGGCGTCTACGGCATCGGTTTCGCGGCGGTCGGCATGCTGGCCACGCTGGGCATCACGCTGGCGACCGACGCCTACGGGCCCATCGCCGACAACGCCGGCGGCAACGCGGAGATGTCGCATCTGCCGGCCGAAGTGCGGACGCGCACCGACGCGCTGGACGCGCTGGGCAACACCACGGCCGCCACGGGCAAGGGCTTCGCCATCGGCTCGGCGGCCCTTACGGCCATGGCCCTGCTGGCCGCCTACGTGGAGGAAGTGAAGATCTGGGCGGGGCGGCTCGCGGGCGACGCGCGGATCGTGCGCATCATGGGCGCGGAATTCGCGGCGGACCCGCGCGGCTGGATCAAGCGCGCGAGCATCCTCGATTTCGTGGAACGCTACGAGCTGCACCTGATGAATCCGCTGCTCGTCTGCGGCCTGTTCATCGGCGCGATGATGGCCTTCGTGTTCTGCGCCATGACCATGAAGGCGGTGGGCCGCGCCGCCGGCGCCATGGTCAACGAGGTGCGCCGCCAGTTCAGGGAGATCCCCGGCATCATGGAAGGCAAGGCCGTGCCGGAATACGCCAAGTGCGTGGCCATTTCCACGGCCGGCGCGCAGCGCGAGATGCTGGTGCCGTCGCTGCTGGCGATCGTCGTGCCGGTCGCGGCCGGCATGGTGCTGGGCGTGCCGGGCGTGGTCGGGGTGCTGGGCGGCGGGCTGGTAGGCGGCTTCGTGCTGGCCACGACGCTCAACAACGCCGGCGGCGCGTGGGACAACGCCAAGAAGTATATCGAGAAGGGCGCGCACGGGGGCAAGAAGCTGCCCGACGGCAGCAGGAACCCCGTGCACGGCGCGGCGGTCATCGGGGACACGGTCGGCGATCCGTGCAAGGACACAAGCGGCCCGAGCCTGAACATTCTGATCAAGCTCATGACCATGGTCAGCGTCGTGTTCGCGCCGGTGATCGTGAAGTTCTCGCCGGTCGTCCAGGAATGGCTCAGGATCAACCCGCGGTGAGGCTCGTCTTCCTGGGCACGGGCACGTCGGTGGGCGTGCCCATGATCGGGTGCGGTTGCGCCGTGTGCACTTCGGCGGATCCGCGCAACCGGCGGCGGCGCACGAGCGCCTACCTGCAGGGCGGCGGGGTCAGCCTGGTCGTCGACACCGCGCCGGACTTCCGCGACCAGGTCCTGACTTTCGGCGTGCCCCGCGTGGACGCGGTGCTGTTCACGCATTCGCACGCCGATCATATTTTCGGGTTCGACGACATCCGGCGCTTCAACCTGATGCAGGGCGGGCTGATTCCGGCCTACGCGAGCGCGGAGACCGTGGCCGACCTGAAACGGGTCTTCAACTACGTGATCACCGAGCCGCCGTCGGCGGGCCGCTACCGGCCGCGCACCGAATTCCGCGTCATCGCCGGGCCGTGGCGGATGGGGGGACTGGAAATCGAGCCGCTGGACGTCGTCCACGGCCACACCCGCACGCTGGGGTTCCTCTTCCGGGAAGGCAACCGCACGCTGGGGTACGTTCCGGACTGCTCCGAAATGCCCCCGGCGACGCTGGAACGCCTCAGGGGGGCGGACGTGATGGTGCTGGACGCCCTCCGCGAGAAACCGCATCCCACCCACCTGACCGTGGCGGATTCCGTGGCGCTCCTGGAACGCATCGGCGCAAGGAAGTCCTACATGGTCCACATGAACCACGAGGTCGACCACGCCGGCCTGGAGGCAAGCCTGCCCGACCGCATCCGGGCGGCCTATGACGGGCTGACCCTGGAATGGCGGGAGGGATTTCCGGAACCCCTGGCCCGCTCTCCGAAGTCAGTCTCCGCGCCGCCCACGTCCTTCGCGCCCGACCCGTGACGCCCGGCCTCACCACGCCGCCGCCAGGCTTGCCAGGTACGCCATATACAACGCGACCAGGACCACGCCCTGACGTTTGCTCAGCCTGTAGTGCACGCGCAGCATGGCCACGCTGATCAGGATCAGCGCCAGCATCCACAGGAACATGAACATCAGCGATCTGCGGTCCGTGCTCAACGGTTTCGCGGCGGCCGAAGCGCCCGCCACCCAGCAGATATCCATGATGTTGGCGCCCAGAATGTTGCCCACCGCGAGGGCCCCGTGGCCCCTGCGCGCGGCCGTGACGCTGGTGGCGACCTCGGGGATGGACGTGCCCAGCGCCACCAGCGTCATGGCGATGACGGCTTCCGGCACGCCCAGCCAACGGGCGATAGCGGTGGACGAAGTCACGATGAAAGAACTGGACAGAATAATGCCGCCGAGCCCCAGAACGAAGAGCAGTGCGAGTTGCCAGAGCGGCCCGTGCGCGGCGTGCCCCTCGGCTTCCACTTCCACGTCGTCTTCAAAGACCCCGCGCTTGTGCTGGACGTACAGCAGTCCGATGTAGAGAAAGAAAAGCGCCAGAAGCACGGCGCCCTCCGGGCGGCCGAGCGTGGCGTCCCGGACCACGAAAAGGAAGCACAGCGCGCCCGTGCCCAGCAGCATGGCGCCGGCGGAGGCGAGCACGTGAGGAATCACCGGCACCGCCGCTCCCGTAACCATCGCGCAGAGGGCCAGCGCCAGGCCGGTGTTGCAGATGACCGATCCCATGGCGTTGCCCAGCGCGATGTCCGTCTTGCCGCGCAGGGCCGAGGTGACGGAGACCGATAATTCCGGCGCCGTTGTCGCGAAGGAAACCAGGACGAGCCCGATAATGAGCCGCGGTATGCGCAGCCGCGTGGAAATGCCGACCGAACTCGCGACGAAAACGTCGGTGCTCCTGGCCAACGCCGCAAAAGCCGCCAGGAGCACGAGCCAGGCCAGCCACACGTGCGCGGCAATCAGGTGGTAGAGAGCGGACACGGTCGGGGAGTGTAAGGGAGACGCAGGGGCGTTTCCAAGCCAAAGCGTAAACCGCGGCGGCGCGGGTCGCCTGGAGGCGGTCGGAAAACCCGCCGATGACGGACCGCGAAGGCGTCACGACATGGGGCCGCCGCCGGCGCGAGCCGGGGCGCGCCGGTCGCGCCGCCTTCCGGCGGCGCCAGGATTCGATCTCGCGGTCCGCGCGCATCGGAGCTATGATCCGGCCCTGACTTGACCATGCGCCCCCTCTTCGACAGTCACGCGCATTTCGATTCGTTCGGCGAAACGGAGGCCGACGACCTGATCGCGCGCGCCCGCGCGGCCGGCGTTGAACGCATCCTGGCCGTAGGGGGCACGCCCGCGGCGAACCGCCGCGTCCTGGCGCTGTCCGCGCGCCATGCCCCGCGGGTCCTGGCCGCGGCGGGCTATGACCGCGATCAGGCCTCGCCGCTGGCGGACGACGAGGCCGTGGCCCGGGCGGTCGCCGCGCTGCGCGGGGAGCTGCGCGCGTGCGCCGGGGAGGCCCGCGCGGTTTGCGCCGTCGGCGAGATCGGACTGGACCTGCATTACAGCCCCGAGACGGCGTCGCGCCAGGTCGCCCTGATGCGGGCCCAGCTGGGCCTCGCCGCCGAGCTGGGCCTGCCGGTGGTGGTGCACAGCCGTGACGCGGAACAGGAGACGTTGCGCCTGCTGCGCGAACACGCCGCGCGCTGGGGCGGACCGCCGGGGAGGATCGGCGTCCTGCACTGCTTCACGGGTTCCGCTGCCTTTGCCGAAGGGCTCGTGGAGCTGGGCTTTCACATCGGCTTCAGCGGGATCGTCTCGTTCGCCAATGCCGGAGGGTTGCGCGAAGTCGCGCGCCTGGTTCCGGCCGGGAAGCTCCTGATCGAAACCGACACGCCCTACCTTGCGCCGGTCCCGCACCGCGGCCGGCGCAACGAGCCGGCCTACCTGGTTCACGTGGCCGAGGCCCTGGCCGCGGCCCGCGGCAGCACGCCGGACGAGACGGCGGATATCACGCGCCGCAACGCGGCGTTCCTGTTTGAGGGCCGCGCTCCGTCGACCTGATTGGTTCCGGACACGACCTGCCGGATCGGCCTCGATCGGCTCACGCGTTCCTTTCTCCCGGGTCACTCCGCCTCTCGGGCGCGCTCAGCCGTCCAGGCCGTAGGCCTTTCGCAGCATCTCGTCGATTTCCCCGGCGGCTTTTGCGTCGAGCGGCGTCTTTTCGTCTCCGGCCCGCGGGCCGGGTTTGCGGCCGCGGGCCCCCGTTTCGCCGTGGAAGTCCCTGACCGTCATGGTCTGGGCCCGGTGGGCGCGGGCCGTGCGGACTATCTCGGCGTCGTCGGAGATCACGGTCAACGCGCCCGGCGCGGAATCGCGCACCCAGCGCGCTATGCGGTCGTCCGCCTTTTCGCCGCTGCCGGTGAAGACCGTCCGCACGCCGGGCCGCGGCTGCCGCGGGCCGCCTTCCACGCCGGTCTGGCCGTCGAAAACGACGATCACTTCCTTGAAATGACGGCGTCGCGTCCAGGCATGGCAGTACGCCAGCAGCGCTTCGCGCGCCTGCGCCGTGTCGCGGCGGAACACGGCATCCCACGCGGCGACGCGGCGTATGACGTTGTATCCGTCGATGACGGCTGTCTTGCTGTTCACGCTCAGGGCTCGACCGGAGGCCCGCTCCCGGGCCGGTTCGTGCTGGGCCGACGTGCGCGCAGCCGCGGGCTGCGCGCGGCGCCGCACACTCATGGCGCCAGCATATGGGATAGGCGCGGATCATGCAACAGCGCGAAGACCCGGACTTGACTGGAGTCCTGCGGCAGACGAACATGGACGGCGACAGGCGGTGTTCCGGTTTCTGCTCGGCGTGATCCGCGTGTGGGGCGGCGGATCGGGCGCGGGTTGCGCGCGCTCGAAGCGGCGGAAGGAAGAAGACGCCGAGTGCAAGGATGTCGCCGGCAAGGTCGAGCGGAAAATCAAGCGCAAGCTGCGGGAGTGGGCCGAGGCCGAGCCTGACGAAGAGGGGGACGAAGTGGAGAAGAAGCTCGAGCGCAAGCTGCGGGACAAGCTTCGCAAATGGGCCGAGTCGGACGACGATGAGCCGCGGACGTGAGCCTTCCGACAGGGCGTGGATAAGGAGGAGCATGATCGGAAACGTGCTGATGTCGGCGCTTCGGATCGGCGTGGCCGCGTACCTGGGGCTGACGCTGCTGGTCCTCCTGCGGCAGTCGAGCTACGTCTACTATCCCGACCGCGCGGTGTCGCTTACGCCCGCGGCGCTGGGCATGGCCTTCGAAAGCGTGGCCCTGCGCACGGAGGACGGCGAAACGCTGTCGGCCTGGTACGTGCCGGCCGGCAAGCCGCCGCTGCGGGAGCCCGCGCCGGCGCTGCTGTATTGCCACGGCAACGCCGGGGACATCGGCGACCGGGTCTACAGCGTCAAGACGTTTCACGACATGGGGCTTGACGTTCTTGTCTTCGACTATCGCGGCTACGGCGAGAGCAGCGGACGTCCCTCCGAAAAGGGAACCTATGCGGACGCTTCCGCGGCCTGGCAATGGCTCAGCGGTGAAAAGGGCTTTGCCGCGAGCAACGTGGTGGTCTTCGGCCGCTCCATGGGCGGGGCGGTGGCGGCGGAACTGGCCCGCCGCGTCCGTCCCGGCGTGCTGGCGCTGGATTCGACGTTCACCTCGGCGCCCGACATGGCGCGGCGCATGTTCCCGTACCTGCCCGTGGGCCTGCTGTGCCGCTACCGCTACGACGCGCTGCGGCACGTACGGGAAGCCGGCTGCCCGGTGATCGTGTCCCACAGCGCAAACGACGAGATGGTGCCTTTCGCGCACGGACAGCGCCTGTACGACGCGGCGGCGCAGCCGAAGCTGTTGATCAGGTTCCGGGGCGGCCACAACGACATGGGACTTGACGCCGATGCCGGCAGCCGGGCGCAGTTCCGCGATTTCCTGGTCCGGCACATGCCGTAGCAGCCGTGCACGCGCCGCGCATACTGGTTTTCCGCGGCGGGGCGATCGGCGACTTCATCGCGACGCTTCCGGCGCTCGCGCTGCTGCGCGGGCGGTGGCCCGACGCCTTTATCGAGATCGTGGGCTATCCCCACATCGCGCGCCTGGCCGCGGCCGGCGGGCTGGCCGACCGCGTGACGTCCCTGGATGCCGCCGGTACGGCGCAGTACTTCTCGCTGCGCCCCTCCTTCGCGGACGAGCAGCGGGCGTACGTCCGTTCCTTCGACCTGGTCATCAGCTATCTCTACGATCCGGACGAGACCGTGAAGCGCAACCTGCTCTCCGCCGGCGCCCGGCAGGTGATCTACGGTTCGCCCATTGTGCAGGCGGGCCATGCCGTGGACCATCTGCTCAAGCCGCTGGAAACGCTGGCGCTGTACGCGGAAGGCGTCGAGCGCCCGCGGCTGCGGCTGGCGGCGGACCTGCTGGCCGCGGGGCGCGAGCGGGTCCGGGAGTACGGCGGCAGCGTCGTGGCGCTGCATCCCGGCAGCGGAAGCCCGCGCAAGAACTGGCCGCTGGACCGTTTCCGCGCCCTCGCCGGAGCCCTGCGCGCCCGCACGGCTCACGCGCCGGTGTTTATCCTGGGCGAGGCCGACGCGCCGCTCGCCGCGGCGCTTGAGCGCGCGGGCTCGGAGGTTCCGGTGTTGCCGCCGTGCGACCTGGTGGAACTGGCCGCGGCCCTCTCCGCCTGCGCCGGCTACGCGGGCAACGATTCGGGCGTGACCCACATCGCCGCCGCGGTCGGTCTTCCCGGGGTGGCCATCTTCGGCCCGTCCGATCCGGCCGTGTGGGGGCCCCGCGGCGGCGACATGTCCGTGATGGCCCCGCCCCGGCGCGGCGCGGAGGGGCTGGAGGCGATCGGCGCGGAAGAAGTGCTGCGGCGCCTGCTGGCGGCCTTGCCCGCGCCGCCGCGCCGCTAGCCCGCCGTGTCACCCGGCGCGCATTTTGCGCGCGGCGATTTCCGCCTTGAGCC
This sequence comes from Lentisphaerota bacterium, assembly GCA_016873635.1. Classification (GTDB taxonomy): domain Bacteria; phylum Verrucomicrobiota; class Kiritimatiellia; order UBA8416; family VGWJ01; genus VGWJ01. The sequence continues at coordinate 23,850 of VGWJ01000041.1, forward strand.
TGGCGGCCGGGATCTGGCCGGGCGCGACCGGTTCGTCGATGAATCCGTAGGCCAGGCAGGAACCGGCGACCGGAAACGCGATGCGGGTTTCGCTGCCCGGGCCGCCCATTCCGATCACGCACAGCGGGCCCGCGGCGCGCTCCTGGCCGAGAAGCCTGAGCAGCGCGTCAGTGTCCGCCGGGCTCCTGATCATGGCGGCCAGCTTGGGCACGCAGACCGGGTCCATGCGCGCGCGCCGCACAATGTCGGCCAGATCGGGCAGGGGGGGTGTAAACTCGAAGTTGTGGTAGGAGACGATCAGCGTCCTGGCAAGCCGCGCGGCCTGCCGGCACACAGTCGTCCGGATCGCGGCGGCCAGCTCGATGTCGACCGCGGAAACGCGCTCCAGGGCCGCGAGGAGGATCTCCTCGCGGCGCGGCTCGGGGCCGGTCCACGACCCGCCCTCGGCGGCGGCGCGCAAGGTGACGATGACGGGTATGCCTCCGGCCTCGAGGACGGAGCAGAGGTCCGGCCAGTCCGGGGCGTCCGGTCCGATCTTGTCGAGCCTGACTTCCACGGCGTCGCACTGGCGGCGCAGGGCCGCGGCGTCGACGCGCAGCGTGGCCAGGTTGCGTATCGTGCCCACGACGCGCGGCTCCGCGGCGCGGATGAAGCTGTCGCATGGGGACGAAACACCACTCACGGTTTGCGCTCCGCTCGGATTGATGCCATGCTACGTTTCCGGCGCGGCGTGCGCAACGGCGAAAAAGGCGGAGAACGGCTCGCCGGGTCGCGCGGCGGAGAACCGCGGCAGGGCAGGCGCAATGAAGATACTGGTGGCCACGCGCAATCCGCACAAGTTGCGGGAGATCCGGGAGATTCTGGATCTGCCGGGCCTGGAGCTTGTCGGCGCCTCCGAGCGCGCGGATCTGCCCGACGTGGAAGAGGACGGTGAAACTTTCGAGGCCAACGCGGTCAAGAAAGCCGTGTCGCTGGCGCGGCTCAGCGGGTTATGGGCTTTGGCCGACGATTCGGGGCTGGAGGTTGACGCCCTCGGGGGCGCGCCGGGCGTGCGATCGGCGCGCTATGCCGGGGAGCCGGCGGACCATGCCGCCAACAACCGCAAGCTCCTGCGGGAGCTTTCCGGGCGGCGCCGGCGGCGGGCGCGGTTCCGCTGTGTGATCGCCCTGTCGTCCCCTTCCGGGGAATGCCGCACGGTCGAGGGCATCTGCCCCGGGCGCATCGCCGAAGCGCCGCGCGGGCAGGAAGGCTTCGGTTACGATCCCCTGTTCGTGCCCGAGGGGCGCCGCCTCACGTTTGCCGAGATGGACGCCGCGGTGAAGAACCGCCTCTCGCACCGGGGACGGGCGCTGCGGCGCGCGAGGGACGAGTGGGTGAATATTCTGCGCGGCGCCCGACAGCCGGCTTGAGACGCGGACGCGGCGGGCTACAGGCCCTGCTTGAACTCGGTGATATTCGCTCCGCGCCCGTCGAAGACCATGCGCATGGGCTCGCGCTGCAGCTTGAGAAAAGCTTCGGTGTCGCGGTCGTAGTCGAACGACCAGACGGAGGAATACCGCGTATCGTTCTCGGCGTTGCTTTCGAGAATCTGACCGGAAGCCTGGATCTTGGTAACGACCTTGAATCCGGCGAAGAACGGTTGCAGCATCTTCTGCGTCTCGGGGTCGTCCATGTCAACCGGCGCCGCCTGTCCGAACTTGCCGGGGACGCGGTAGATCTCGTAGTTGCCCTTGGCGTCTTTTGTAAGCGAGAACCCGTAGTCGGGAAAAAGGTCGCTTACGGCCAACGCGGCCAGCTGGTTGATGTTTGCCTTCAGGCGGACTTCCCGGACGCCGCGGCGGCTCTCGACGCGGATGCGCTCCAGAGACACGCCGTACTTCGCGTATTCCTGAACCGCGCGGGTGAGCGCGAGCTGCTCGGGATCGAAGAAGGCGCGCACGCGCGGGTCGAGCTGCGGCGCGGCGACGGACTCTCCGGAGAGGGACATCATCTGGTCGCGCAGCGTGAACATCGCCTTCATCTGTTGCACCGTCTGCTCGGCGATGTCGTAGGACAGCTCGTACGTGGCCGAGCCGTTCTTGTTGATCGTCAGCGTCTGGTTGACCTTGACGCATCCCGCCCCGAAAAGCGCCAGGGCCGCGGTTGCAAGCGCCGTGCGTTTCATAGTCCTGCCCCTCCCATGCCTGTCCCGTCGCGCGTCATTTCGGTCGGCGGCCGGCCGGCGGAAATCCGTCGCCGCGGCCGCGCTCCCTGCCGTCACTCTTCAATCCTCGGTTTTTCGGCCTCAACTTCCTGCGGCGGCAGGAACTTGTACACGGTCTCGTCCGGCTTGAGCATGCCCGCCTCGCGCGCGGTGCGCTCGACGAAAGCCGGTTCCGAATCGAAGCGTTCGCGCCTGGTCTGCAGATCGCGGATTTCCGCCTCGAGGGCGGCGTTGTGCTCCTGGGCGGCCATGTGTTCGCGCTGGAGCGCGCGCAGGCGGCTGCATTTGGGCAAGAACAGGAAGACGACGCCGACGAGGGCCAGCACGGCCAGCACGCCCAGGGCGAACCTGTAGAGCGCGACCCAGTAGTTCATTGCTCACGCCGCGTTGCCGCGGCCGTATACGGCGTCGTCGCCGAGCATTTCCTCGATGCGCAGAAGCTGGTTGTACTTGCAGATGCGGTCCGTGCGCGACATCGAGCCGGTCTTGATCTGGCCGGCGTTGGTGGCCACGGCGATGTCGGCGATGGTCGTGTCTTCGGTTTCGCCCGAGCGGTGGCTGACGACGGCGGTGTAGCCGGCCCGGCTGGCCATCTCGATGGCCTCCAGCGTTTCCGTGAGCGTTCCGATCTGGTTGACCTTGATGAGGATCGAGTTGGCCACGCCCATCTTGATGCCCTTGGACAGGAATTTCGTATTGGTCACGAACAGGTCGTCGCCCACGAGCTGCACGCGGTCGCCGAGCTTGTCGGTCAGCGTCTTCCAGCCCGTCCAGTCGCTCTCGGCCATGCCGTCTTCGATGCTGACGATGGGGTACCTGGCGACCCAGTCGGCCCAGAACTCGGCCATCTGCTCCGAGGTGCGGGAAGAGCCGTCGCTTTTCCTGAATACGTAGCGTTTCCTGGCGGCGTCGTAAAACTCGCTCGAAGCCGGATCGAGGGCGATGAAGATGTCCTTGCCGGGCTTGTATCCGGCCTTCCTGACGGCCTTGACGAGCACTTCCAGCGCCTGTTCGTTATTCTTCAGGCCGGGCGCGAAGCCGCCTTCGTCGCCCACCGCGGTATTCAGGCCCAGGCCCTTGAGCACGCCTTTCAGCGCGTGGAAGACCTCGGCGCCCATGCGCAGGGCCTCGCGGAAGCAGGCGGCGCCCCGGGGCATGATCATGAATTCCTGCACGTCCACGGGCGCGTCCGAATGGGCGCCGCCGTTGAGCACGTTCATCATCGGCACGGGAAGGACCTTGGCGTTGGCGCCGCCGACATAGCGGAACAGCGGCAGTCCGGCGCAGTCGGCCGCGGCCTTGGCGGCGGCCAGCGACACGGCCAGGATGGCGTTGGCGCCGAGCTTGCTCTTGGTGGCGGTGCCGTCCAGCTTGATCATGAGGCGGTCTATTCCGACCTGGTCCATGGCGTCGTATCCGAGCAGGGCGGGGGCGATGACCTCGTTCACGTTGCGGACGGCCTTGAGCACGCCCTTGCCGAGATAGCGTTTCGCGTCGCCGTCGCGCAGCTCGACCGCCTCGTTCTCGCCCGTGGAGGCCCCGGAAGGCACCGCGGCGCGTCCCAGCGCGCCGTCTTCGAGGCACACCTCGCATTCGACGGTCGGGTTCCCGCGTGAATCGATGATCTCGCGCGCGCGAATATCGGCAATCGTGGACATGTCTGCTCCTTGCGTTGTTGTCGGGTGCGCCCCCGCACCCATCTGACCGCCGGTCACGGTAGGCCAAAGGCGGCGGTGAATGCAAGGCGGAAAGGCGGAAAGCGGAAAGGCGCGGTACGCTAGGGAGTTGACTTCCGCCGCGGGTTATGCACAATGCGCCGCCGTCAACGGGGGAGCCCCGCGTATGCCGGGGCTGAGAACCGCGGGCGAGCCGCGGGACCCTTGGAACCTGATCAGGCTCAAACCTGCGGAGGGAGTGCGTATGAGCGACGACCGGCTTCCCGAACTCGGCAAGATTCATCCCGCCTTTTTCGACCGCGTGATCTACCCCCGGCTCGGCGCGCCCGGCGCGGACATCGTGATCGGCCCGCGGCACGGGGTGGACTACGGCGTCATACGCGTGGGGGGGCGCTACATGGCCTTCTCCACCGACCCGTTCTTCATCGTGCCTTCCTTCGGCTTCGCCCGCGCGGCGTGGTTCGCGTTCCACATCGTGTTCTGCGACGTGGCCGTGTCGGGGCTGACGCCGCGTTACCTGACGATCGACCTCAACCTGCCGCCCGGGATGACCGAGGCCGAGCTTGAGGAGATGTGGGGCACGGTGCACGCCGAGGCGGAGAAATACGGGATCAGCGTGATCACGGGCCACACGGCCCGCTATACGGGCTGCGCCTATCCCATGGTGGGCGGGGCGACGTCGGTGGCCGTCGGCGGCAAGCGGGACCTGCGCGGGCCGGACCGCGTGCGCGCGGGCGACCGCGTGCTCGTCACCAAGGGGCCGGCGGTGGAGACGACCGGGCTGCTGGCCGTGCTTTTCCCGGAGCGCTTCACGGCCGCCGGCGGCGAGGCTTTCCAGAAGGAGGCGGCCGCGGTCTTTTCACAGATGACCGTGATGGAGGACTGCGCCGTGGCGCGCAAGTTCCGCGGCGTGCACGTGATGCACGACGCCACCGAGTGCGGCGTGTGGGGCGGCCTGTACGAGATGGCCCGGGCCGGCGGCTACGGCCTGCGCATCGCGGAGGAGGCCATTCCCGTCCAGCCGGTGATCCGTCGCACGGCCGGGCTTTTCAACTTCGATCCCTTCGCCGCGATCAGCGAGGGCACGCTCATCGCCATGGCCGACCGCCGGGACGCCGACAGCCTGGTGCGCGCCTGGCAGGACCAGGGCATCCCCGCGGCCGTCGTCGGCGAAGTGGTGGCGGCCGCCGAAGGCATGCGCATCGCCGGGCCGTCCGGCGAGCGCGCGCTGGAACACCCGAAGGTAGACCCCTACTGGGTCCTGGCCGCGGAATTCTCCAAGTAGCGGCCCCGCGCGGCGGTTCGGGCCGCCTACGCGCCGCGGGCGCAGACCGTTTTTCCGGCATCCCATGCCTGCCCTGAGCGCAGTCGAAGGGGGGCGGGCGCGGAGTCTACCCGCCGAAGCGTCCGCGCGAAGGCGGGGCAGTTCCAGGGCGGCACCGGCTCAGTTCACGCAAATGACAGCGCGACATGTCTCGCCAATCCTGCTTTCTTCTATCCTCTTTCCGGTGGCTTCACTGGACACGCCATGCTAAGTTCTCAACCGTTTTGGATGCATACGCCGGAAAGTGTCCGGCCGCAACTCGGAATCGAGAATAACCATGCAGCAGGAACGCTGGCTGTCAGTAGAGGAAATCGCGACGCACATGGGCGTGAACCCAGAAACGGTTTATAAGTGGATCGAACGGAAGAAACTCCCCGCCCACCAGATGGGCCGGCTCTGGAGATTCAAGGCTTCTGAGGTTGACGAGTGGGTCCGACAGGGCAAGGCCGCGCGGACAGAGGCAGAGGAGAAGTGATCAGTGCCACGCATCTTTGACAACATCTTATAGACGAGATCGATCGGGGCTTGCAGCAGCACTACGGCTTCACGGACGAGGAACTGAATTTCACGATCAACTACGACGTCAAGTGCCGCATGGGCGGCGCGGACGACGAGCAGGAGGATTGAACCATGATTACACTCATTGAGGCGCTCAACTACCGGTGCCTGAAGTACGTGCGGCAGTCACTGGAATCTTTTCAGGTCCTGGTTGGCCCGAACGCAACGGGGAAGACCACGTTTCTGGACGTCATCGGCTTCCTTGGCGATGTGGTTTCGAAAGGTTTGGAATCAGCCGTTGCGGCCCGGACCAACACGCCATCCGATCTGACATGGTGGCGAAAGGGGAAGTCGTTCGAGTTGGCGATCGAAGCGACATTCCCGGAAGCGTTTCGCGAGAAACTCGAGAACCCCGATTTCGACCGTATCCGGTATGAGATCGCCGTGGGTATGGATGTCGAAGGCCAGGGCATCGGCATTACCACCGAGCGCGTACTACTCAAGGTCAACGGCGAATCGGAGGACACGCAACGCGACTTCTTCCCACAGTTACGCACGGCGCCACCCTCGATTCTGTCCCGTAAGGGGCTCTCCCGAAAACGTCAGTCAGTAATCGTCAGCAAGGAACTGGGTGGCAACGAGAACTTCTACCCAGAGACGGCCAAAGGGTACAAGCCGTCATACTCTTCCACTCCGCGGCGGGTCGCCTTGTCGAACGTGCCGCCGGACGAGGGCTACGCCGTCAGCGCGTGGCTGAAGGGGTTTCTGGCCGACGGGATTCAGCAGTTTGTTCTCGACAGCCTTGAGATCCGCAAGGCTTCACCGCCCGGACAAGTTGCCGGCTTCAAGCCAGACGGCTCGAACATTCCGTGGGTGATCGCCCGGCTTATGGAGTCGGACCCGGCTCGCTACACCGAGTGGATCGGTCATCTCCAGACGGCATTGCCGGACCTTGCCGGCATCCGCACGATCGAGCGTGAGGACGACAAACACCGCTACATGATGCTGCAATACCGAGGCGGACTCGAAGTGCCGTCGTGGATGGCATCGGACGGCACGCTTCGACTGCTCGCTTTAGCATTGCCGGCGTATCTCAAGGGATTCCGCGGGTGTTACGTGATTGAGGAACCCGAAAACGGTATTCACCCGCGCGCTGTAGAGACTGTGGTCCAGTCACTATCTTCCGTTTACGAAGCGCAGGTGCTCATGGCGACGCATTCCCCCGTGATCCTAGGCTGTGTCGAGGCCCCGCAAGTCCTGTGCTTCGCCAAGACCGAGGAAGGGGCGACCGACATCGTTTCGGGCGACAAACACCCGAAACTGAGCGATTGGAAGGGTTCGCCGGATCTTTCAGTGCTGTTCGCCGGAGGAGTGCTGGGATGACGGATGTGGTCATACTCGTTCCCGACCGGAATATCGAATATGCCATTCGCGGGATTCTGGCCCGGCGTCAGTCGGTCGGAATCCGCGTCGTGTCGCCGGACATTCACACCCATCCGGCACACGACACCGGTTGCTTTGCCAACAGCCCGGTGCACGCCTTGCCGTGACCGACGTTTGCGTCGTCGCCCCGAAGGGGCGGGAGGGCGAGGGAGAATTACCGGCCACCCCGTGACCGGGAATAGCGTAACGCGAGCCGCGTGGCGGCGGCTGGTGGGCGCTACAGGACTCGAACCTGTGACTTCTACCGTGTGAAGGTAGCGCTCTAACCAAACTGAGCTAAGCGCCCGTCCGCGGCGGAAAGAACACTAGCCGACCGGCCGGCCGAAGTCAATCCT
>VGWJ01000042.1 GCA_016873635.1 Lentisphaerota bacterium
GGGCCCATCCGGCTTCCGCACGGGGACAGGCGCGCATGGCGCTGGTCAGGCTCGCGCGGGGCGACGCTGCCGGGGCCGAGGCCTTTGCCCGGCGGGCCCTGTCCCTTTCGCCGGACGACGAAACCGCGCGGCGGGCGCTGGAGGAAGCGTTGCGGATCCGGGCGGAAGCGGGGAATTAGCCTGGAAAGAGCGGTTCAACTGCGGAGCAGTTGAACTGCTCTCTATAGGCTGACCGGTTACACAGCGGATTGCGTTCCTCTTGCGATTCGCGCCGCCGTCAGGCTATGTATATGGGATATGTTCTGTTCTCCGCTTGCCGTCATTCCGGTGATCGTCGGTCCGCTGCAGGTGCTGATCGCGGTCCTGCCGGCGCTGCTGCTTTCGCTGGCCGGGTCGATCGTGGCGATGCTCAAGCCCTCGGCCATGTGGGCCTTCGCGAAGCTGATGTGGCGGCAGAAGATGGCGTTGGCGATCGTCGCGGCGGTCGCGGCCGGAACCGTTTTCGGCGCGCGCGCCGCCGCCTCCCATTTCCGTCCGGCGACCGCGCGGGTCGCGGGCGCGGACTGGCCCATGTTCCGCGGCGGGCCTGAGCGCCGCGGATCCAACGACGCCGCCGAACCGCCCGCCGCCGGCGGCATTGTGTGGAGCTACACGGCCGACGTGCGCACCTTCTCCGCCAGCCCGGCCGTGGTCGGGAACCGCGTCTACGTCACTTCGGCCGACAAGGGTCCGCTGCGGGACCGCGGCGCGGTCTACTGCCTTGACGCCGACACCGGCGCGCTCGTCTGGAAGTCGGCGCCGCGCGACTACCTCGCCACGTTCTCCTCGCCCTCCATCGCGGGCAACTACCTCGTCGTGGGCGAGGGCCTGCATTTCACGAAAACCGCGCGCGTGGTCTGCATGGACCTGTCGGCCAACGGCCGCATCCTGTGGACGCACCAGACCCGCAGCCACGTCGAATCGACGCCCTGCATCGACAAGGAGCGCGTGTACGTGGGCGCGGGCGACGACGGCTATTACTGCTTCCGCCTCGCGCCGGGCGCCGACGGCGAGGCGCAGCTCGTCTGGCATACGCCGCCGGAGCGCTACCCGGACGCCGAGACCTCGCCGGCGGCGCGGAACGGACGCGTGTTCGTCGGCCTGGGCATGGGCGGCAACGCGATCGTCTGCCTGAACGCCGACACCGGCGACGAGATCTGGCGCCGGGAGACGCCCTATCCCGTGTTCGGGCCGCCCACCGCGGTCGACGGCTCGGTCGTGGTGGGCATGGGCAACGGCAATTTCATCGAGTCGGCCGAGGAGGTCATGCGCAAGGAAGTCGACAAGATGCGCAAGGCCGGCGGGAGCGAGGAGGAGATCGCGGCTGCCGCCCGGACCATGGGACCGGCGGGTGAAGTCTGGTGTGTCGCCGAAGACACCGGCGAGCCGCGCTGGACCTACAAGGCGGCGGAGGTGATCCTGGGGGCCGTGGTCGCCGACAACGGCAACTTCTACTTCGGCGCGCGCGACGGATACCTGTATTGCCTGTCGCGGGACGGCAAGCTGCGCGGCAAGTGGAACGCCAACGCGCCGCTGCTCACCTCGCCGGCCGTCAGCGGCGGGCACGTTTACGTCGTCACCGAGACCGGCATGCTTTACGGCCTGCGCGCCGGCGACCTGGAGCGCGTGTGGGAAGCCCGTCTGGGCTTCACCGGTCCCTTCGTCAGCTCGCCGGCCGTGGCGCGCGGGCGCGTCTACGTCGGGTCGCAGCAGGACGGCCTGCTCTGCCTGGGCGTGCCCCGCGGCCGGCAGCCCGAGATCGTCTGGGCCGGCTACGCCGGCGGCCCCGGGCGCGGCGGCAACGTGGACGGCCGGCCGCTGCCCGAGAAGGGCAAGTTCGTCTGGCGGTTCCCCGAGACGGAAGGCGCGGATGAGGCGCCGGACCTGCGCGTCGAGGCCCCGCCGGCCTGCCTGAACGGCGCGCTCTACGTGCCGGCGCGGGGCGGGCGCAAGGGCCTGCTGTGCCTGCGCGAGGAAAGCGGCGGCGGCAAGGCGCGCGGCGCGGAAGCCTGGTTCGCCGCCGCGCCCAACGCCGTGACGCTCTCGCCGGCCGCCACCACCGGCGAGGTGTTTTTCGTGGACGGCGCCAGGGGCGACGCCGGCCGCGCCCTGCGCTGCCTGGACGCCGCCGACGGGCGGGAGAAGTGGACGCTGCCCGTGGACGCCGGGGCCGCGGGCGAATTCGTTCTGACCGCGGAAGGCGGCCTGATCGCCGACGGCCCCGGCCGTCTGACGGCCTTTGACGCCGCGGGCCGCGTGGCCTGGCGGACCGACTGCGGCGACGTGCGCGGCATGCCCTGCGCCAGCGAGGCGTTCGTGGTTGTCGCCGCCGACCGTCCCTGCGGGCTGTGCGTCCTGGATCGGCCCACGGGCCGGGTGTTGTGGCGGCGGCCGCTCGACGAGGCGCCGGCCTCGGGGCCGCTGGTGCGCCGGAACACGATCTACGCGGGCACGCCCCGGGGCATCGCCGCGCTGCGTCTGTCCGACGGGGCGCCGGTCTGGGAAGCCGACGCCGGCGCGCCCGGCGCCCCGCCGGCGCTGGTCAGGGATCGCCTGGCCTACACCACCGCGGACGGGGCGCTGGTCGTCATCGCCCTCGAAGACGGCCGCGTGGAGCGGACCGTTGTCGACGTCGTGCCCGGCATTCCGCCGCTGGCCGCGCCGGAATCGTTCGTGTACGCCGTCGGAAGCGGCCTGATGTCCTGCCCGGCCGCCGCCGCCGGCGAGCCGGTTTCCTGGGCGCGGACCGACTGGCTGGGGCGGTTGACTTGCGCGCCCGTCATGGCCGACAGCCGGATCTACATCGCCACCGACACAAAGGGACTCGTATGCCTGAAGAGCAAGTAGCGAAGCCGGACGCCGGCGGCGGTCCGCGCTGGGTCTATCCGTTCGGGCCCGGGGTTTCCGGCGCCGGCGGTCCGGGCCGGGATCTGCTGGGCGGCAAGGGCGCCGGGCTGGCCGAGATGAGCCGGGCGGGCTTGCCGGTTCCGCCGGGCTTCACCATAACCACCGCCTGCTGCCGCGCGTTCTTCGACAACCGCGAGCGGTGGCCCGCCGGGCTGGAAGAGCAGGTCCGCCTGCACCTGCGCAAGCTGGAGGAGACCGGGGGCCGGCGCTTCGGACGCGGGCGCCGCCCGCTGCTGGTTTCCGTGCGGTCCGGCGCGGCGGTTTCCATGCCCGGCATGATGGATACCCTGCTCAACTGCGGGCTGCACCCGGAACTGGCCGGCGAGATGGGCGATCCGCCGGAGTTCTGGGCGGTCTACACCCAGTTCATCCTCATGTTCGCGCGCGCGGTGGGCGAGATCCCGGCGGAGGCGTTCGGCGCCGCCGCCGATCCGCGCCGGGCCGATCGCGCCTCGGCGGAGGCCTGCCTGGACGTCTACCGCGCGAAGACGGGCCGTCCCTTCCCGACCGAACCGTGGGAGACGCTGCGCGAGTGCATCAGCGCCGTGTTCCGCTCGTGGAACTCCGAACGCGCCGCGGCCTACCGCCTGCGCAACGATATCCGCGGCATCATCGGCACCGCCGTCAACGTCCAGGCCATGTTCCCTTCGGAGATCTCCGGCATTCTTTTCACGCAGGACCCGAACGACCTGCCGGCCGACCGCATGGTGCTGGAATCCTCCTACGGGCTGGGCGAGGCGGTCGTTTCCGGCGACGTGACCCCGGACAGGTTCCTGGTGCCCCGCGGCAACTTCGCCGCGTTCCGGGCGTTTCTGGGCGACAAGAGCCACGCGGTGGCGGCGCTGGGCGGCGCGAGCGGGCGCGATCCCAAGGCCGCCAGCCTCACGCCGGAGCAGATCGCGGAGGTCTGCGCGATCGGCCTGCGGATCGAGAAGCATTCCGGCCATCCGGTGGACATCGAATGGGGCTGGGCCGACGGGCGCTTCGCCCTGCTGCAGAGCCGTCCCATCCGCGGGCTGGACGTGGCGCGCGACGTGGAGGCGGGCCGCCTCGCCGAGATCGAGCGCCTGAAGACGCTGGCCGGGGACCGCCGCCGCATCTGGGTCGCGCACAACCTGGGCGAGACGCTCCGCGCCCCGACCCCCCTGACCTGGGATATCGTGCGCCGCTTCATGAGCGGCGACGGCGGGTTCGGGCGCTTTCACCTGGACCTCGGCTACCGGCCGTCGCCCCTTGTCCGCGCCGAAGGCTTCCTCGAGCTGATCTGCGGCCGCATTTACGCCGACCCGGACCGCGTGGCGCAGCTTTTCTGGGGCGACAGCCCCTTCCGCTACGACCTCGACGCGCTGATCGGCGACCGCGCCACCCTGGACCAGGCCCCCACGAAATTCGAGCCGGAAAAAGCCGACGGAACGTTCTTTCCGCGGCTGCCGTCCATGCTGGGCGCGATGTTGCGCGCCTCGCGCGCGAGCAGGCGCCTGCGCGGGACGGTTCGCGACCGCTTCGAGCAGGCGGCGCTGCCGCCTTACCTGGACTACGTGCGCCGCAAGCGTAACGAGGATCTGACCGCGCTGGACACGGGGCGGGTGTGCGCGGAGCTGCGGGACCGCTGCCGGCAGGTGCTGGACGAGTTCGGCAAGGAAGCGCTCAAGCCCGGCTTCTTCGGCGCCGTCGCCTTCGCCGACCTGCGCGGCCTGCTGATGCAACTGATGGGCGACGAGGAGGGCGGCCGCCTGGCCTGCACGCTCACCATGGGGCTGGAAGGCGACACGACGGTCGAGCAGGACCAGTTCCTTTACCGGGTGGCGCACGGCGAAGCGGGCATGGAGCAGTTCCTGGAAGCCTACGGTCACCGCGCGATGGGCGAGATGGAACTGGCCGAGCCGCGCTACCGCGAGAACCCGCGCCAGCTCGACGGCGTCATTGAAGCCATGCGGCACAGCAGCTACTCGCCGGAGCTGCACCGCGAACACGCGCACCATCGCGCCGAGATCGAGAGGAAGCTGCCCGCCTTCCTGGCCAAGTGGGGCGGGGCGTCGTTTCAGGAGCGGATCGCCGACAGCCTCCACCGGGCGCAGCGGCTGCTGGCCTACCGCGAATCGGGCAAACACTACCTGATGATGGGCTACGAGCTGATCCGGCTGGCGATCCTGGAGCTGGCGCGCCGCTGGGACCTGGGGCGCGAAGTCTTCTTCCTGCGCCTGGAGGAGCTCGAGCGCTTCGAGAGCCGGCGCGCGGAGCTGCTGGAAGCCGCGGCGCGGCGGCGCATCCGGTGGCAGGCCCTGCAGCGCCTGGACATGCCCGACGTGATCGACTCGCGCGAGCTCGAACGGCTCGGACTGCCGCGCGAGTACGAGAGCGCGACGGAGCTGAAGGGCGAAGCGGTGGCGGCGGGCGTGGCGGCCGGGACGGCCCGCATCGTGTTCGACCCGCGCGCGCCGAGGGATCTGGGCGACGACTTTGTCCTGGTCTGCCCGTCGACCGATCCGGGCTGGACCTCGCTGTTCGTCAATGCCCGGGGCTTGATCGTGGAAAAGGGAGGCGTGCTTTCGCACGGGGCCATCGTGGCGCGCGACTTCGGCATTCCCGCCGTCGTCTGCCCGGACGCAACCAGGCGGATCAAGGACGGAAGCAGGCTGCGGGTCGACGGGAATCGGGGGCTGGTGAGCGTGGTGAAGGAGTAGGGGGCGACGATGCTTGACCTTATCAACAGCGCCGTCATGGCCGTGGCCGATCTCCTGTTCGGCTGGCTGCTGCGGCTGCCCGTCGGCCTGGCGCTGGCGCTCGTGGCGGTCGGCACCGGTTCCGTCATCACCTTCGCGCGGCCGTTCACCACCAACCAGGATCTGCTGCGGCGCTGCGACGCGGACAAGCGGCGGCTGAAGGAACTGACGCGCGAGGCGAAGGCCCGCGAGGACAAGGCCGCGGTCAGGCGCTACCGCCTGACGCAGAACATGATCGGGATGACGAAGATGAAGCAGGAAGGCCTGCCGCTGCTGGCGGCGATCCTGCCCATTGCGCTCCTGGGCACGTGGTGTTTCCATCGCCTGGCGTTCGTTCCGCCGAAGGCCGGCGAAACCGTGGCGGTCACGGCCCACTTTCCTGTTTCCGCCATCGGGGACCTGGCCCATCTCGTCCCGCAGGCGGGCCTGCGCGAAGCCGGCGGCGCGGACGCGGGGGGCGGGGCGCGCTGGATTCGGGAGATCGTCAAGGACCCGGATCCGAAGACCGGCGCTGCCCTGGGCGGCGTCGCGACCTGGCGCGTGCAGGCCGAAGGCCGGGACGCGCCGTACGTGCTGCAGATCCGTTACGGGTCATTCACGGCGCGGAAGGAGCTGAGGGTGGGGCAGCGGATCTACGCGCGCGAAATCGAGCTGTGCGGCGCGGACCGGCCGGTTCAAGGCGTGCAGATCGGCATGCGGCCGGTGAAGTTCCTCGGACTGGTTCCGGGCATCAGGCCCCTGCATATGCCACCCTGGCTGGTGGCCTACTTCCTCATCGCCATCCCGTCGGTAAGCCTGGTCAAGCGCGCGGCAAAGATTCATTGAACCTATAAAGAGCAGTTCAGCCGCTTCGCGGCCGAACTGTTCTTGTTGAAGTCATTATGGCCGAGCATGGTGCGTCTGAAGGGGCCGGTTCCGGAGCGTGGACCATTCTGGTGAAGAGTACGCAACGCTTCGGCATGTCGCGTCTCGACTTCCTTGGCGCCGCCCTGTAAGAGAATAGGGGTGACGGATCCGCGGGCCGGACCGGCCGCGGGAAGGAAGGAGGCGAGGCATGCGAGGGATGGCGCTGTTCAGGTTGGCTGATTCTCGCCGTCTCTTTCTTCGAGCGGCTCTTCCGTTGAGGCCGGGCCGCGGCGCGCGCTTGCGGCCGGCTCCCGCGCTCAGCGGCTGAATCGCAGCGTGCGGATCTCGAAGGGGCGCAGGTCGAGCCGGACCTTGCCGTCCTTGAGCGTGGCGCCGCCCTGCTTCTGCTCCAGCATGTTGACCGTGGTCACCCGCTTCGCCGGCAGCGAGCAGGCAAGCGCGCAGGTCGTGGCCGTGCGCATGGCCTCGTACAGCCGCACGATCACGTCGCCCGAGCCATCCTCGGCCGGCTTGACCGTCTCGATAATGACGTTGGGCGCGTCCAGCGCGAAAAGGCTTCCCGTCCCCCCGTCGCCCCGCCGCACCGTGGCCGGCACGTTGAGATCGTAGCCGCTCCGCACGATCCCGGCGTCGCGGAAGGCGGCGTTGTTCCAGCACTGGAAGGCGTAGGTGAACTCGTGCGCGCCCCTGTCCGCCGTCATGTCGGGCGCCAGCGGCGCGCGCAGCAGCGTCAGGTTGATGCTGTTTTCCTCGACGTCCACGCCGTACTTGCAGTCGTTGAGCAGGGCCGCGCCGCGGCCCTCTTCGGCCAGCGCCGTCCACTTGTGGTTGCAGACTTCGAAGCGCGCGGCGTCGTACTCCATGGAGTCGTGCGTGGGGCGGCGCACGTGGCCGAACTGGATCTCGTGCAGCGCGTCCTCGCTGCAGACGGTGACGGGGAAGTTCACCTTGAGCAGCTTGTGGCTTTCGCGCCAGTCAAGGCGGGTCCGGAAGTCCACGCGCGGCGACCCGGCGCGCACCGCGATTTCCTGGGTCAGCGCGGAGCGGTTGATGCGCCGCGTGACGCGCAGCGCGGCGAGCAGCGGACCCTCGGCAACGACTTCGATCTTCGCCCTGCCTTCGAGCGCGACGGGCTGGAACTTGTAGGGGCTGTCGATGTCCCAGGCGTCGAACCAGCTCGGGACGTCCTTGTAGAGCCTGAACGCGTTGCAGGCGCCGGCGGCCATCTCGCGGCCGCACGTTCGGTCAAGAAGGCTGGTGATTTCGCCCTGGGCGTTGAAGGTCAGCTTGACGAACTCGTTCTCCAGCGTCGTGCGCGTGGCGCGCACGGCGCTCTTGACGCGAATCGCCTTCGGCGCCTTGCGCAGGGTCAGCCAGCCGCAGGGGGGCAGGGCGGGCGCGCGCACGAAGGTGCGGCCGCGGATCTTCTGGGACGCCAGCGTGTTGCCGTCGGCGTCCTGCGCGGCGGCAAAGCCGGCGGGCAGTTCGATCAGCGCGTCGCGTTCCCAGGAAAGGGAGTTGAACACGGTGACGGCGCGGGCGTCGGAGCGTCCCAGCGCCCGGCGGGCCCGGTCGGCGACGGCGCGCGCGTCGCGAATGACGGCGGCGTGCGCGGCCTCGGCTTCCTCGTAGACGCGGCGGATGGACGATCCGGGTATGATGTCGTGGAACTGGCAGAGAAGAACGTCCTTCCAGAGGCGGTCGGCGCGGTCGAGGGGATAAGCGAAGCCGGCCAACCAGGCGGCGGCGGCGCCCCACAGCTCGGCTTCGCGCAACTCCCATTCCGCCAGCCGGTTGCCCTTCTTGGTGCGGGCCTGCGTGGTGTAAGTGCCGCGATGGGCCTGGAAGTACAGCTCGCCGAGCCAGACCGGCAGCTTGTGGCGGTCCGGCGACCGCGCCATGGCGTCGAAGAAGGCGACGGGCGCGGCCTGGCGGCATTGCGGCAGGCCCTGGCAGTTCTGCTGGCGGCGCAGGAATTCGAGATGTTCGCGGGTGGGGCCGCCGCCGCCGTCGCCCCAGCCGAACGGCATGAGGCGGGCCTTGTGCCACGCCTCCTTCTGCACGCGCTCGTGCCAGCGCGCCAGCGTCGCCTCGGGTTTGGTCTGGGAGTTGTAGTCGTTGTGGATGTAAACCAGCACGCGCGAATCGTCCAGCCCCTCCCACCACAGCCAGTTGTGCGGGAAGGCGTACCCGCCGCCGTAGTTCCAGAAGATCTTCTGGGTGGAGAAATACGCGATGCCGCAGCCGCGCATGATCTGCGGCAGGGCCGCCGAATAGCCGAATACGTCCGGCAGCCACATCAAACGGCTGTCCACGCCGAACTCCTCGCGGAAGAACCGCTTGCCGTGCATGAACTGCCGGATGAGCGATTCGCCGCCGGTCACGTTGGTGTCCGGTTCCACCCACATGCCGCCGTCCGGAATCCACCGGCCCTGGCCCACGGCCCGCCTGATTCGCGCGTAGAGTCCGGGATAGCGGCTCCGCGTCATCTGGTACAGGTGCGCCTGGCTTTGCAGGAAACGGTATTCCGGGTATTCGTCCATCAGCGCCAACTGCGAAGAGAAGGTGCGGCAGCACTTGCGTTCCGTCTCCTGCAGGGGCCACAACCAGGCCACGTCGATGTGGGAATGGCCGAAGGCGTGCATGGCCGGCGCGGACGTGCCGTTGCGCGCGGCCAGCAACGGCCGGAGGATTCCGCGCCCTTCGCGTACGGTCTCAAGCATCTCGGCCCGCGGCAGCTCCAAATCGACGGCCAGAGTCATCTCCTTGAGCGCCTCGGCCACTTCGTCGGCGCGCAACGAATTCTTGTCCTGTGTGTGATCGAGGAACTGCGTCAGCGTTTCGGTGTCCAGCCAGAGCTGGAACACGTCCTCCTCCCAGATCCCGAAAGAGTTGACGCCCATCGTCCGCTGGGTGGGGGGCGGTTCCGGGACCATTTCGTGGCCGTTCGGGCAGGGCCCGCCGCCGCATTCCATGGGGCCGTGTCCGCCGTAGCTCTCAACCAGCACATGAAAACGTTCGCCGCCCCTGGCTCTGCGGGTCAGAGTGATTTCGCGATCCGCCCAGCCCCTGGCGCCGGCGGCCTCGCCGTTGATGAAGATGGCGGACTCCGCGCCCGGATCAAGCCGCAGGACGATGCGTTCGCCTTTGGCGGCCCGGGGCACCCTCACCTCGGCCCGGAACCAGGCGTATTCCCACTTGGCGCCCCATTTCGTTCCGCCAGGCATCGGTCTGAACCGTCCCTTTCGCGCCTGGGCCGGGGTGAGCCGCTCCATGGTGCGGAATCCCTCCATCTCAATCGGTCCGAGTTCACGATAGAACAACCCGGGCATCGTTCTGCGCCAGCAATCGAGCCGCCTTCGCCATTCCTGATTCATCATGGGTACGCTCCGTCCCGAAACAAACGATTGAAACACGCGCGGCAATATCGTCGAAAGAACCTGAAGGCTCAAATGAAAACGACAGAGCGCGGGACCGTCAAGCAGTCCCCTCCATCCGATAGTCGAACCGGTCCACGTCGACATAGCCGGCTTCGGCCCGGTTGTTGAACGTGTAGATGCCGACGATGTCGCCGCGCCAGCCGCCGCCGACGAGGGTGTATGGCTCGCCGGGCGGGGAGAACGACTGGCCGTCCGTGCTGTACGAAAAGACGCACTGATCGTCAAAGCCCGCCGCCGAGCGCAGCCAGAGTGCGGCCGTGCCGCGCGGAAGCGCGGGCCCCTCGGCGGGCGTATCCGCCTTGTTGAACCGCATCGCCAGCGCAGTTCCGGATTTCCGCACCGCGAGGGAGGCCGAGGTGTTGCCGGGGCCGAAGTGCGCCAGCCCGGCTTCCTGCCCGTCGGCCATGCCGGCCAGCTCGAGCCTGACCGTGACCTCGGCCAGGTCGCGCCGGGTATGGCGCTGACAGATCACGTTGCGGGTCATGAAGAACTTGCCGGGCTCGAGCTGCGGGAAGGCGTGCAGGCGGAGGAAGCCGGGGCGCTCGGTGAGCGACCACTTTTCCGCGCGGGGCTGGTGGTTCCATTGCCAGCGCGGATCGAGCGTCGGCCCGTCGAAGTCGTCGCTGCCCTGCGGGCGGGCAACGGGACAGCCCGGGATCGGCTTCGGCAGTTGCCAGGCCATGCGGCCGTGACCGTCCCGGACGTCCACGCCGGGCACGGGCCAGTCGTCCAGCCACGTCACGGGCAGCAGATGGGGGAGCCGCCCGTCGGACCAGAAGCGGTTGAACTGGCCGATCCAGAACCAGCGGCCGTCCGGGGTGTCGACAAAGCCGCCTTGTCCCGGAATCTCGAGGTTCTTCGCGAAGTAGGTGTCGTCCTTGTGGTCCACCGGTCCGAACTTGAACACGTCGTATTTCCCCGGATCGCCGGGCTTGCCCGGCGCGCCGTCGGGTTTGACGCCGTAGATGTGTCTTGACCGGAAGACGTATGTTCCCCGGCCCTGCCCGGTGTCGAGGAACTCGATGTGCACCAGGTAGTAATAGCCGTTGCGCTTGAGGATCTTGTTCCCCTCGGCGGATTGGAACGGCACAACCATGGTGCCGCCTTTCGGGTGGACGAAGGGGCCCTCGCCGTCGTTCATATGGTCAACGTCGGCGTCGAGCAGGCGGGAGCCGTCGGGGGTCATCTCGAAGAGATAGCTGAACCACTGGCTGCCCGGCCGGCTGGAGATCAGGTACGCCTTGCCGTCGTCGTCCCAGAACGGGCACGGATCGGTCCAGGCGTGGGTGCGCAGCGGTTTGCCGTTCCGGTCCTGAATCTGCCGCACCTGCCACGGGCCGGCCGGATCTTCCGCCGTGCAGACGTAGAAGCCCTCGCCCGTGTAGCAATTCACGAAGACCCAGAATTTGCCGGCGTGGAAGCGCAGGCTCGGCGCATACACGCCGCCGCCGTAGCGCCCCATGCGGTCCCAGTTGAACTCCGGGGCCAGCACGGAGATGTCGGGGATCGCCGCGCCGATTGTCGTCCAGTTCACCAGGTCCCGCGAATGCAGGATCGGCACGCCGGGCGACATCTGGAAGGTGGAGCTGGCCAGGTAGTAGTCCTGCCCGACGCGGAGGGGGCAGGGGTCGCTGTAGTCGAAGGCAAGCACGGGATTGCGAAATGTCCCGTCGCCCATGTCGCCGGACTTGCCGGTGTGCCTGTTCTCCCGGCTGCCTGCCTGCGCGCGCATTTCAGCCCTTACTTGAACACGGGCCGGCCGATGGTGTGATCGATGCCGCCGTCCGGTTCTTCTTCCCACGTCCCGTCCCATCCGGAGTCTTCGCCCGCGGCTTCCGAAGGCGGGGCCGGCGCGGCCGGCTCCGGCCCGGCCGGGAGGGCGAGGGCGCCGGCCGTTTCGGGTTTCGTTTCCGCGGCGGTTTCCGCGGGCGGCGTCTGGTCCGGCTGCGCGCCCGCGGGGCCGCCCTCGTAGATGCGCTGCTGCCGCTGGTACATGGGCAGGTACTGCTTGTCGAGCGAGAGCATCAGCACGGCCATCGCGACCGGGTAGGCCGGGCCGGTGGAGAGCATGCCCTCCTGCTCGTAGTTGTTCGGCGGATACGGCCAGCCGCCGTCGCCGGACTGGTGATCGAGCAGCAGCTCCGCCATGCGCGGGCCGAACGAATCCCAGTCGTCGCCCCCGACCTGGAACATGCCCTGGACCATGTAGAAGCCGGAAAAGTAGAAGTAGCCTTTGTACTGCGCGCCGTCCCACGTGAGCGGGTAGCGGCGCAGGTACGCCAGCGCCTGCCGCGTGCGCTGCTCGCTGGAGGCGTCAAAGAGGGACTGGATCAGAAGCACCAGCGCCGTGGTTGAGCGCGAGGGTTCGTAGGTGTAGCCGGGCCGGTAGAGGTAGCCGCCCGCGGCCTCGCCCTTTTCCTGTCCCGCTTCGGCGTTCACGTTGACGAAGGCGCGGTTGAGGTAGCCGAGAGCCGGGCTGAAAACGGCCGGCTCGACCGCGAAGCCCGCCTGGCGGGCGGTGTGCAGGACCAGCAGTTGCCAGCAGGTGACCGACACGTCGCTTTCGGTGGTGTAGGGGTCGTAGCGCCAGCCGCCCCTTTCCACCGCGGTCTTCGTGATCTGCTGTGAGCGCACGATGACCGCCAGGCTGCGCCGGCACCATTCCGCCAGGTCGGGCTCCAGCGCCTCGTCGGTCTGCATGCCGAGGCAGGAGAGCGCGAAAAGCGTGCTGATGTCGTGGATGTACATGCCGTTGTTGGCGCTGTGTCCGATGTAGCCGTCGGCGGCCATGGAGCGCATGACGTATTTCAGCGCCGCCGCCACGTTCTTGCCGTACGGGCCGGCGTCGCCGGGCAGGTGGCCGTTGGCCAGGAACGCCAGCCCGGCCAGCGAAGCGATGGCCGGCCGGTAGTTGGCCGTGGGCACGGGCCAGGAACCCGCCTCGGCTCCCTCGCGGACCTGGTGTTCGGCGAGCCAGCGCAGCCCGCCCGCGATGGCGCCCGCCATGCGCGCGCCGTCCACGCGGGCCACGGGCGCGGCCGGACGCTGGGCCTGCGCGTTCAGCGCCGGGAGCAGCGCCAGGACGAGCGCCAGGAGCGGCGCCAACCGCGGACCGGGAATTGCGCATCGACGAGTGCGCGGCATATGTCCATGCCTTCGCCGGGTTACCACCCTGATAGATGCCCCGATTCTCGATTTTCGATCGCGCATTTTCAACATCTCAATTGCCGGACCTGAGGTAACCGGCGGCCGAATCCACCCAGCGTGACGTGGGATCGCGGTAGATCCGCGGGCCGCCGTCGGCGCGGTGCAGGGCCTTGCGGGTCTCGTCAAGTTCCCTCATCAGCCAGCGCACGAGCTCGTCGTGGGGCACGTCCGCGGCTCTTTCCATGCGCCGCACCACGGTGCCGCCGCCGAGCGAGCTGTGCAGGGTGCGCCAGGCGAAGAGGGCGCCGGCCAGGGCGGCATCCGGCGGCGCCGCGGACTTCCCGCCGCGGGCGAGCACGGCGTCGAAGCCCAGCGCTGCCTGGCGCCGGGCGTTCGCGTACTGCGCCAGCACGCGGCCGCGGGCATGCTCGGCGTCGCGCCGCGCGTCGCCGTCCCACACGCCGGCCGGGCCGCCCCACCAGCCCGCGGGGGAGGCCGGGGCGTTTGCCGCGAACAACTCGCGGACGCGGTTTTCCAGCTGTTCCGCCTGCCTTTGCAGTTCGTCCGCGGCGAGCTTGTCGCGGGACAGCGTGTCGGGGCCGGCCCCGCGGTCCGGCTGCGCGAGCGCCTTGGCGCGTTTCAGAACGTCGGCCGCAATCGCGCCCGCGGCGCCGTCGGCGTCCAGCGCCCGGAACCGTTCGAGCCGTTGCCGGCACTCGTCGGCCAGTTGCGCCGCCCGCGCGATCGCTTCGAGGAAGGCTTTGTCGGCGGCGGTTCCGGCGCGCAGCGCCTCGCCGGCCTCCCTGATGCGCGAGCGCATTTCCTCAAGCGTGCGCATGCGCTGTTCGAGCACAATGGCGGCCGCGGAGGGTTGCTCGGCGAAGAAGGCCGCGGCCACGGCGGCCGGATCGTCCGCTTCCGCCAGTTTGCGGGCCGCGACGTAGTAGGCGCGCATCTCGCGCACGGCGGCGGCCGGCTCGCCGACGGGCATTTCGCGCCGCAACTGCTTGGCCGCGCGCGTCAGTCCGGCGCTCATGGCATTCACGCTGCGCACGAGGTCTTCCATCTCCAGCGTCACGGCCGCGAGGGTCTCCGCGCCGGGGCTCCGTTGCAGGCGGTCCCGCAGCCGGCCGATCAGCGGGGGCACGAAGGACCGGTAGCGGTCGAGGACTTCGCGCGTCGCCGGCAGGGCGGCGGCCAGCAGGGCCGTCTGTTCGCGGCGCGGATCGCCGTAGGCCAGGTCCAGGTGCATGCGGTAGGAGAGGCGCAAGGCGTCGGCTTCCCAGCGGGCGAGCCCGGCTTCGAGTCCGGAGAGGGCGGAGGCGACGCGGCGCATGGCTTCGGCCTGCGCCGCACCGTCGGGCTGGGACAGGCCTGCCAGCAGGGCGGAAGTCCGCGCGGCGAGGCTCAGGAGCGCCTTGTCGTACGGTTCGGGGGCGGCGGTGGCCGCTTCGGTCAGCGCCGGCAGGGCCGCGAAGAGACCGGAAGACTCCGGCGGCGGCGCGGGCGGCTGATCGGGCGCGGACCCGTCGTGAATATCGAGCGCGCGGACGCCTTCCGCGGCCGCGGCGCGCGCGTCGTCGCTCCCGGCGAGGTCCATGGCCTTCAGCAGGTTGGCCAGCCGCAGCTCCACGGGCCTGGCGTGCGCGGCCGCCATCCAGTCCGCGAAGGCGCTGTCCACGGCGGCGCGCGCCAGCACTTCCGCTTCGCGGGCCATGGCGGATTCGGCGCCCGCGTTCGCGGCGGCCGCCGCCCCGGGCGAAAGGGAGGCAAGCCGTTCGCCGAGGCCGGCAAAGGGGCTGCGCTCCACCAGGCGGGCATCCGCGGCCAGCCAGAGGGCGGCTTCGGCGGAGAGCCGGGCGGGCGCGGATCGCGCGGCCGCGTCAATCGGCTCGCGCAGCCGGTCGAATTCCGCGCGCAGGGCGGCGCGCGCGGCGCGCCGCTCGGCCTGCCACTCCGGAAGCGCCGGCAGCAGCAGCCCGACCCAGCCTTCGATCTGCGCGCCGAGGCTCTGGCCCGCCGCGCTCTGCCGGTCGCGGTCGTTGTGCTTGAGATCGCGTCCGGCGCGGCTGATCTGGCGGGTGAATTCCTGCAGCGCCGTCATGTCGATGAGCGGCGACATGCGGGCCAGCCCCGCCATGTCGGCGCCCGTCTTGTCGAGCTCTTCCAGCAGCAGGTCGACGCGCCGTTCGAAGGCGGCGCGCGTGCGCGGCTCGCGCGCTTCGGCGCCGCCGGACATGGCCAGCGTCTCGTCGCGCAAGGCCAGCGCGCGCCGGACCAGGTCGCGCGCCATGCGTTCGCGCAGCAGGGCCGGCAGCGTTTCGTCGGCGATGCGCCGCAGGGCGGCCTTGCGCGCGTCGCCGCCGTCGGCCCCGGCTTCCGCCGGCGGGCCCAGCAGGACCGCGACCACGCCGCGCAACATGCGCACTTCCGCGGTCGCCGCGGCGTCGTCGGTGAAGTGGTGCTCGCGCTCGAGGAAGTCCCGCAGGCTTTCCGGCGCGGGGCGGCTGTCGAGGACGAGGTTGCGCGCGGCGGCGGCGACGGTGACGGTCTGGTAGGCGTCGGCGTTGAAAGCCAGCGGCGCGTTCTTCCCGGCGCCCGGCTCGGCCGCGGCGAGGGCCTGCCCGACCAGGCGCAGCGCCGCCAGCCGGCGGCGCTCGTTCTCGTTGCCGGCGAAGGCCGTGACCCGGATGCGGACCGACGACGAGCGCTCGTCGCTGCGGCCCGTGTCGCGCGCGCGCACCCAGAGCACCACCTCGTCGCCGGGAATCACGCCGGCCCTTTCCAGGTCGAACATCGCGGAGAGGGTTTGCGTGAGCGGCCCCTCTTCCAGGGGCAGCGGGATCTCGCCCCCCTGCGCCTCGCGGCTCTGCTCCGGGTTGACCTGGAAGCGGATGCCGGCTTCCAGCAGCCCCAGGTCGTCGCTGATCACCATGTGCATCGGCACGAGTTCGCCCTGCACGGCGGCGATGGTGCCGGCCGGGTATTCCAGGCGCACGTCGGGCGGCTGGTCTTCGCGCAGGGCGAAGGACAGGCGGACGCGGTCGACGTTGCGGAAGCCCAGCTCGTTGATCAGAACGATTTCCATCTCGACGGTGTCGCGCATCTCGAATTCATGGAGGTACGCCCCGGTCTGAGGGTCGGCCTTCAGCTCGGCGAGGGTGCTGTTGTCCTGCGGCGCGACCAGCCGGGCGGCCTGCAGCGGCGACTGGTCGGCGGCGAAGCGCAGGCGCACGCGGCTGCCGGCGAAAGCGGGGATCGGATCGCGCAGATCTTCGAAGCGGGCCGTCTTGAGGCCGGTGTAGGCCGGCGGATCCACTTCCACGGCGACGTCCGTCGCGCGCGGCTGGGCGACGACGCGCACGAAGCGGATGCCGGTCTGCGCGTCGCCGCAGCGCACGACGTAGCTGAAACTCTCCTGCAGGTCGCCCAGCGAGGCCACGAACAGCCGGCGCTGCACGCGGCTCATGGGGCGCGCGCCGTCCCCGACGGGCAGCCGCGCGACGCTGCCCGGCGCCGTGGCCAGCAGACTGCGCCCCGCGTCGGCTCCCAGCCAGCGCAGCGGCGCGCGCAGCAGGCGCGGGATTTCGCCCTCCACCTGCGCCTGCAGCACCACTTCGCCGCCGCGGCCGATGACGGGCGCTTCGGGCGTCACGGTCAGGCGCATGAAGCTCGGCTTGGGCAGGTTGCGTCCGGGGAAGGTCAGCCGCCGCAGCATGAGCGGGAACCGGTAGCCGGGCAGGGCCAGCAGCGCCATCCAGGCCGCCGCCAGCAGGCCCAGGGCGCGCGTTTGCCGGCGCAGGCGGCGATCGCGGGCCAGCCGCCCCGCGTGCGGGGTGCGCCGGCAGAGCGCCACGGTTTCGTCCGTGAGCTGTTCCACCAGCGCGCCGTGCACGGGGCCGCCGGCCGCGCGCCCGGCGGGCTCGCGGGCCAGCACGTCATTGAGCGTCACGAGCCGCTCGGCCGTCGTCGGGGGGAGCATGCGTTCCAGTTCGTAGGCCAGGCGGCTGACGGGCGCGCGCCGCCGCGCGAAGAGCGTCAGGGCGACGCCGCCCGCGAGCAGGCTGAGGCCGTGCGTCAGCGCGCTGATCCACAGCCGGGAGCGCGCGTCGAGGAAGAGGAAACGGTCCAGGTGCGTGGCGATCAGCGCCAGCGTCGCGTAGCACAGCAGCGGGACGATCAGCGACCGCATCAGCTCGTACAGCCGTTTGCGGCGGTAGAAGCCCAGCAGCGTTCGCGTCACGGGCCGCGGCAGATGTTTGAGCCTTCGGCGCATCAGACCAGTCCCGCCAGTTTTCTCCAGACCCATTCGATTGTCAGCATCACGATCAGCGCGCCCAGGAGCCAGGGCGAATCCCACAGGCGCCAGACCCGTTCGCGGCGTTCGACGCGGCTGCGGGGCTCGATTTCGTTCAGCAGCCGGCGGGCCTCGGTGAACTCCACGCAGGCGCCGCCCGCGCCGGCGGCCAGGGCGCGCAGCCACTCCTCGTCGCGCGCCAGGTCGTACAGCTCCCGGCTGCGGCTGATGACGCGCAGCGGCTCCGGCGCGGTTCCGCCGTCGCGCAGCGTCACGGTCCAGTCGCCCGCCGGCAGGGGCTCGAACGCGGCGGACGCCACGGTGGCGCCGGGATGCGGCGGCAAGGCCGGGGCCTCCCGCAGCCGTTCGCCGTCGCGCAGTTCCACCACCCGGTTCGTGGCGCCGTCGGTGCGGATCCAGACCTCCACGGGCTCGCGGGTGGTGTAGCGGTAGAGGTCCGGCCGGGGCTGGTTGCCGGAAGGCGCGGCGCCTTCCACCGCCCAGTCCGCGACGGCCGCCACGAGGGCGGCGTGGACGTCCAGCGCGTTGGCGTTGAGCAGCCGCCACAGGCGGTCGGTGTCGACGAAGAGCGTTTTGCCGTTGCCGTTGAAGCGCGCGGCGATCAGGGCGCGGCCGTCGCTGGTCTGCAGCAGGACAATCGTATCGTTCCGCCGGCGATCCGCGACCGGCGCGCCCGCGCTCTGGACGACGCCCCGCAGCGCGCGCGTCACGGGGTGGTTGAGTCCGGCCGGCGTCAGCTGCAGCGTCGCCGTGTCGGACGGCGCCGGCGTTTCCGCCCGGCGGGGCTGCGTCGGCAGCAGGGCCTGCGCGGCGGCGGCGGGCAGGGGATCGCGCCGGCCGGTGCCCAGCAGGACCAGGCTGCCGCCGGCTTCGACGTATGCCGAAAGCTGCCGCCATTCGTCTTCCGTCAGCAGCCCGGCCGGCAGGTCGCCGAGGATGACCAGGTCATAGAGGTCCAGCGCGCTGGCGTTTTCGGGCCAGAACCCCCTGCCGACGCCCCGTTCAAGGGCTCCCTCGGGCTGCGCCAGGCCGATGATGGAATTCACGTCCAGGTAGTCCAGGCGGCCCAGGATGTTGAGCGCGAAGCGGCTTTCCCAGCGCGGCTTCCAGTCCAGGAAAAGGACGCGCACGGGCTCGGCGCGAACGCGCACCGTCAGGTCCTGGCTGTTGTTCACGCGCGGCAGCACCTCGCCCTCGACGTCGCGGGCGCGCACCGTCAGCCGCTGCAGGCCTTCCGCCTCGGGGGTGAAAACCGGCCGGCAGCGGGCTTCGAGGCTTCCCTTGATCTCCAGCGTCCGGTTCGTGAGCGTGTTTCCGGCGTCGTCCAGCAGATCCAGTTCGACGTTGCCCGGCGCCGGGAGAACGGTCTTGACCCGCGCGCGCACGCCGAGCGGCGCGGCGGCGACGGCGAAGGGCGGATAGTACAGGTCCCGGACGGCGACGTCCGGCGGCTCCTCCGCCCCGCCGACGCCCGCGGCGTGGACCGGGATGGAGCGCAGGGCCGCCGCGCGCGTGACGGCGCCGAGCGCCACTTCGCCCAGGTTGCGCCCGTCGCCGAAGACGAGGATGCCCGCCAGCGGGAAGGGGTTGTCCTCCTCGATGCTCCTGAGCAGCACGCCGCTGAGGTCGGTTTCGACCTCGGAAACGGGCGGCGCTGCAGGTCCGATCTTCGAGAGGCGGATCGGTTCCGGCTGCGAGAGCGGGAGCAGCCACGGGTTCAGCTCCCCCGCGGCGGAGGTCAGCGCGTCGCGGTGGCGGCGCAGCCAGGCGTATGCCAGGTCCAGGCGCCTCGCGCCGCGCACGGCGGCGACGGCTTCCGCCAGCGCCTTGTCGCCGCCTTCCAGCGCCGCGCGATCCGCGGCGTACTGCGCCGCGCCCAGCAGGTCGGCCAGTTCGGCCAGCGCGGTGCGCATCTTGACCCCGAACTCGCCGGGCGGGGGCCGGTCGCCCGTGAACAGGGGGAGCAGCGCGGCCTTCAGTTCGCGGCAGCGGGCGGCGGCTTCGTTCAGTTTCGCGGGGTCGCCGGGGCCCTTGGCCAGGTCCGCGGCGCGTTCGGCGACGGTTTCAAGCCGCTCGTCGACCTGCGACTGTACGTGGTCGGCTTCGCGCCAGAACGCGTCGCGGCTGCGGTCGGCGCCGCGGTTCAGCCGTTCGAAGCGGATCAGCGCGCTTTCGATGGCCACGATCTCCTCGCGGAGGTCCGCCGCGGGGGCCGGCCGGCCGGCGAGACGGTCCAGGGCCTGCCGGGAGACGCGCAGGGCGTCGGCTTCGGGAAGCGCCGGGTCGGGAATGCCCATGCTGGCGGAATCGTCCAGCACCAGCAGCAGCCGGCCCGGATAGGTCGCGATGTCGCGGCGCACCAGGCTGGGCCGGAAGGCCAGCGTGATCGCGGCGGCCAGAACGAAGGCGCGCAGCGCGGTCAGGCCCCAGGCGTGCCCGCGCGCCGCGGCGCGGGACTGGCGGACGTAGAGCAGCACGGCCAGCAGCACCGCGACGGGCAGGAGCGGCACGAGCCACCAGGCCGACCAGGCGGCGGCGAACCGCATCGCGAATTCAACTGTTCTTGACGGCTCCATTGTCCATCAGCCGGGCGCCGGGCGCCGTCGGGCGGCAACCCAGCCGCCGCGTCTTTCCGGCTCCCGGCTCCCTGTCCCTAGACAAACCTCAATCCCATCAGCAGCTCGCCCAGGGCGAACAGCAGCGCCGCGGCCATTACCCAGCCGTAGCGTTCCGCGCCGCGCCCGTCCGCCTCCAGCGCTTCCATCAGTTCCCCGGCGGACCCGACCTCGGTCCACCCGAAGCGCTCGGCCATGCGCGCCCGGTAGGCGTCGGGCATCGGCGTCAGACTGGAATCCGAACGCTCGCCCTGTACGCCGATCCAGACGCGCTCCCGGCTGTTTTCGCGCAGCACGAGCAGCGACGCCGGCCCGCTGCGGTCGGCGCCGGGCCTGTATTCCACGCGCGTGCCCGGCGTGTCGGGGACGAGGGCGGCCGGCGCGGGTTCTTCGCCCTCGAGGCCGAACTGCGCCGCGACGGGCGGCGGCTCGCCGCGCGCCATGTAGCGCACCGGCGCGCTGCGTCCCACGCGGCGCGGATACTGCCCGGCGCCGGCGGCCTCGGCGAAAAGGCGCAGCAGGAAAGGGTACACCGTTTCGCGCACCAGCAGGTTGTTGTTGCGCGAGTTCAGGCCGGCGGCCAGCAGCAGGACGGCGCCGCGTTCGAAACGGCGCCGCCAGGCAAACGGCGCGCCGTCGGTGAAGCGCGCCAGGACCTCGGCCTCCGGGTCCGCCGCTTCGAACTCGAGCCAGGTGTAGAACCGCACCTGGGCGATGTCGCCTTCGGCGCCGGTCTCGAAATCCCGCAGCGCGGGCAGATCGAAGCCCGAGGCGCTCAGGCGCCGAAAGGTCTGGCCGCCCAGCGGCTCGCTGCGCGCCCGCGCCGGAACGGCCGGCAGCAGTCCGGCCTTCCCGAGATGACGGCGCCAGGCGGCCAGGTCGATCGTGTCGTCGGCGGCCAGAACCAGCGTGCCGCCCTGATCCACGTAGCCCCGCAGCGCGCGGGCGAGCTCGGGCGTCACCGTGCGCCCGCCGTCAAGCACGACCGCGTCGCAGGCCGCCAGCGCGGCGACATCGCACTGCGCCTCGGTGTGCTCCCTGACCCGCAGGGGGCCGGTGGCCTCCCGCGCCCCGCCGCCGGCGAGAACGCGGGCGGCCAGCGACAGGAAACCGGCGGCGGACTCGAACTTGCCCGAACGGTCGGCGTCGCGCAGAACCAGCAGCGACACCGCGTCGCTGACGTCGATGCCGGCGGACATGGCGTTGTCGAAGTCCAGCGCGTCGCCGCTCAGCCGCGCGGTGATCAGGTGCGAGCCCGGCTCGTCAATGCGCACTTCGAGGCGCACGCGCGCGCTCTGCTCCGGCGGCAGGGAGACGCGTTCGGCGCCGTAGCGCGCGCCGTCGACCAGGAGAGTCAGTTCCGCGTCGCGCACCGTTTCGGCGCTGAAATTGCGGACCTGCGCGTAGACGGAGAACGGGAAGCCGCGCAGCACGCGCTCGTGGCCGGCCTCCAGCCTCGTAACCGCCAGGTTGCGGCGATCGGCCAGCGGCGGGCGCATCCAGAACAGGCGCGTGTTCGCGTCCGCGGCCGGCGTCACCCGCTCCAGGCCTTCCCAGGCCGCCGCCTGGTCGTCGGCGAAGATGAAGATCTCGCGCCGCTGCCCGGCCGCGTGCTGCAATACGGCTTCAAGGCCGGCGGCGAGCGAGACGGCGGTCTCCTGCACCTGCAGCGCGTCGATCACGGCCAGGCTGTGCGCGGCGTCGACCACGTCGGCGTGATCCACGACCCAGCGGGGCCGGCTGTCCATCACGTACAGCGACCACTTCTCCCCGCGGCCCCAGCGCGCGACGAGCTCCCGCACGGCCTCGCGCGCCGCGTCGTTGCGGGTCCGCGCGCCGTCGCCGGCGAGCATGCTGTAGGAACCGTCGATGAGCACGATGCGCAGCGCCTCGCCGTCCGTGGCCATGGACACGGCCTTGCGCGACCGCGGGCGCGCGAAGGCCGCCACCAGCGCCATGACCACCAGGGCGCGCAGGGCCAGCAGGATGATCTGGTCCCAGTACAGCTTGCGGCGCCGCCGCGCCAGGGCGCGCTCGAGAATGTAGTCCGCGCCCCAGGCCACGCGCTGGGAGCGGAAACGCATCAGGTAGTACACGATGATGGGGATGGCGCCCAGGACGAGGCCGTACAGAAGACCGGGATAGACGAAATTCACTTCTTGCCTTCCCGTCCGGTCCGCAGCGCGAGGTACTTCGACAGCGCGGTTTCGACCGGTTCATCGCTGCGCATGGTCACGAAATGCACGTCGTGCTTGCGCGTCCAGGTTTTCCATTCCTCCATGAACTGGCGGTATTCCTCCAGGTAGTAGCGCTTCAGCGGCACGGTGTCCACGCGCCAGCGCACGCCCTCGCGCTCGAGCGAATCGAACTGCATCCAGCGGTTGAACGGGAAGAGCTCCGCGTTGGGATCGCGCACCTGGAAGATCAGCACTTCGTGCCCGCGGGCCTGCAGCGCGCGGATCGCGGAGCGCGTTTCCTGCGGATCGAACATCAGGTCGGAGAGCACAACCACCATGCCGCGTCGCGGCTCGCGGGCCACGAGGGAGCGCAGCGTCGCGTCCAGCGCGTCGGACGCTTTCGCGCCCGCGGTCACCAGCGCCTGCAGAACGCGCACCAGCTGCGTCTGCGTGGACGAAGAGGACGTCCAGACGCACTGGGCCGCGTTGGTCAGGGTCAGGCCGACGGAATCGCGCTGCCGCAGCACAAGGTAAGCCAGGCTGGCCGCAATCCGCGCAATCTGCCCCCAGGCGCTGACGCCGCCGGTGGCCTGCCTGTGGCTGGCGCTGCTGTCCACGACCAGGCGCACGTTCAGCGCGGTGTCTTCGATGTAGCGCTTGACGAAATAGCGCTCGTGCCGGGCGGAAGCCTTCCAGTCCACGTGCTTGATCGGGTCGCCGGGCATGTACTGCTTGTGGTGGTCGAATTCCGTGCTGACGCCCTTGCGGCGGCTGCGATGCGCGCCGTGCAGAATGCCCTCCACCTTCTTGCGGGCGAAAAGCTCCAGGTGACGCAGCGCGTCCCGCGTTTCGGCGGGCAACACCGTGTCAAGCGTCAGTCCGCGTTCTTTCAGTTCAGGCATGGCTCGACAAGGGATCAGGGGCGGCGCTCAGAAGTCAGGGGAAAAGGCAGGAACGCGCCTTGCTCTCTCTGACGCCTGACACCTGACGCCTGACTCCCTACTTCTCCCCGGGCGGCGGGATCTCCTTCAACAGGTGTTCGGTCACGCTTTCGGAGCTGATGCCCTCCGAGACGGCGGCATAGTTCACGATCACGCGGTGCCGCAGCACGGGCGCCGCCACCGCGCGGATGTCTTCCACGGTGATGTGTCCCCTGCCTTGGAAAAGCGCGCGGGCTTTCGCGCCCAGGATCAGGTTCTGGCAGGCGCGCGGACCGGCGCCCCATGCGACCCATTCCCTGGCGTAGGGCAGGGCGTGCGGCGTGCGCACGCGGGTGGCCTGCACGAGGCGCACGACGTAGTCGTACAGGTCGTCGCGCACCAGCACGTCGCGCACGACCTGCTGGTACTTGAGGATCGTCTTGCCGTCGAGCACCTGCGCGGGCTCGTCGCGGTAGTTGGTGGTCGTGCGCCGCAGGACTTCCACCTCCTCCTGCGTTTCGGGATAGTCCACCACGATCATGTACATGAAGCGGTCCAGCTGCGCCTCGGGCAGGTTGTAGGTGCCTTCCTGCTCGATCGGGTTCTGCGTGGCGAGCACGAAGAAGGGCAGCTCCAGCGGATAGCGCTTGTTGCCCACCGAGACCTGCTTTTCCTGCATCGCCTCCAGCAGCGCGGCCTGCGTCTTGGGCGGCGTGCGGTTGATTTCGTCCGCCAGCACCATGTTGGCGAAGACCGGGCCGGAGACGAACACGAACTTCTTGCGCCCGGTCTCGGCGTCCTCCTGGATGATCTCGGTGCCGGTGATGTCCGAGGGCATCAGGTCCGGCGTGAACTGGATGCGCTGCGAACTGACGCCGATCACCTTCGAGATCGTGGTCACCAGCAGCGTCTTGGCCAGCCCGGGCACGCCCATGAGGAGGGCGTGGTTGTGGCAGAAAATGCACTGCAGGGTCAGGTCAACCAGGTTCTCCTGGCCGACGATGACCTTGTGAATCTCGCGCTTGACGTCGGCGATCAGCGTTCCGAATTCTTCCGCCACCCTGCGTTCGATCTTCGTGTTCTCCATGGCTCTCTATTCTCCCTTGATGTTGTAGTCGCCGAGCACGTGCAGGCCGTCATGCACGCCGCCGGCGAGCAGCGCGCCGCCGGGCAGCTCCGTCAGGCAGCGCTGGGGCATGGGGCCTTCCAGCGAGACCTTCCATTCCTTGCCGTTCCAGTAGCGCAGGCCGCCGTTCTGCTGGGTGCTGATCCAGACGCGCCCGTCGGACGTCGCCTTGAGCAGGTTGACCGCGCCCTCCTCCTGGAGCATGCCGCTCCAGTTCTCCCCGTCGTATGTCCACACGCCGTTGCCGCTGGTGGCGGCCCAGATCCGGCCGTCGCCCGCTTCGGCCATGGCCAGCACCGCCGAGCGTTCGCCGCCCAGGTGCCGCTCCCATTCGCCGTTCCGCCGCATCATCACGCCGCCGTCCCACAGGCCGCACCAGGTGCGGCCCTTGGAGTCGGTCATGACGCTCGTCACGTTGAGCATGGGCAGATGGTGCCGGGACTCTTCCGGCCGCTTGCCGGGGTCGATCTCGATCACGCCGTCGCCGTCGAGCACGAGCCAGAAAGTCCCCTTGGAGTCCCGCAGCAGATCCGCCACGCGGCGGTCCTTGAACGCGGGAACGGGGATCCAGCTTTCGCCGTCGGCCTGCAGCACGCTGTTCCCGGCCACGGCCCAGAGCTGCGCGCCCACCGCCTGGATGGAGCCGACGGTGTGTCCCTGCAGCGTCTTGACCGTGCGCTCGCCGTCCACCAGCAGGGCGCCCTCGCCGTGGCCGATCCAGATCCCGCCCTGGGGCCGCTCCGTGATGTCCCACACGTTGAGCTTCCGCGCCGGCTCCAGGGGGCGCAGCACGCCGGCCTGGACTTTCACGGCGCCGCCGAGCATGCCGATCCAGATCTCGTCCGCGCCCATCCCGCGCTTGACGAACTGGATCTCGTCGCCCGGCAGCAGGGGTTCGTTCGCCTTGTCGATATGCCGCCACGGATCGGCCGCCCGCGCCTGCAGAACGGCCGCGGCCAGCGCCGGCGCAAGCCAGCGCGTCACGCTATTCATATGCCACCTCGATTTTGCGGTCTACGCGCCCTGCCGCCTCGCCACGGCCGCCCTCCGGCCGGAAACGGTTCCTTCCGCGTCCTTTCAAGGCAAACAAAAAGAATATACGTTTCCATCCGCATGCGCAACACGTCCGGCCGGCGCCCGGGCCGGCAAAGGAAGGCGGGCGCAAAGCCGCAACTCGCGTGCCACATGACGTTGCGCGCGCTGCGTTTTCTAACCATTGACTGGAAGCAAGTTGAAAGGGCGGGGGCGCCGCCCGCCAAAGGCGCCGTGCATACGGCGGCATACTGATCCGCCCGGACATTGTGTTCGACAGTACGCAGAGGGCCGTGCTCCTTCGTTGCCCGACGCGGCGTTGACCGATTTCTCCGGGAACCGCCTGGCGCGCGCGCCGGAGCGCCGCCGGCCTCCGCTGACGCAGATTATTCATGAACGGTCCGGACGATCTGTGAATTCGGCCGCCCTGGCGCTCCTCCTGCCTCCTCTTCGGAGCGGAATGTCTTCGACATTCCGTCGGAACGGCGAAGCCGTTCCGCTCCGAGGCAGGGCAGCGCCAGCAGGGGCGAAAGGAAGTTGCCGCGGTTGGTGTTCATGAATAGTCCGCGCTAACGGGCGCGCAGAAGGATCCTGGCGCTGCCGTTCCGACCCACGCAATAGGGACCCTCCGGATCGACGGTCAGGGTCACAAACCGGGGCCGGTCGTCGCCGAAACGGAAAATGGGGATCACCGGCAGCCTGACCTCGGTGGCGCCGTCCGGAATGACGGCCGGGCTGTCGATCTGATCGAAGTCGACGGCGTTGACGGACTCGCTGAGGGTGAACGCGACGACAAGCGGGCCGTTGGCGGCGGTTGCCGGCCGGGAGATCACGAACGCCGCGGGATCGTCTTCCGTGGTGTCGCGCCGGGTGGCCCGCACGGCCACTTCGCCGGTGACCAGGAATTCCGGCGGCTCCGCGACCAGTTCGGCCGCGGCGTACCGGGCGCCGAACGTGTAGCGGTACCCGGTGTCCGGGAACAGGCTGAATCTGAGGCTCAGCCTGTTGGTGTTCGCCCAGTCGCTTGCCTTGAACCAGTTCGTGCGCGCCCAGGCGCCGCTCGCGGCGCCGTTCGCGCGGCCCCACAGCAGGCACACGGCGCTGGGCGACTCGGCGCCGGTGAGCAGGGCGCGGAACGTCGCCCGGTTGGTCGTGACGTGGGCGGCGGGCAGATTCTGGATATCCTCCCTGTAGCGGACAACCACGATGCCGCTGCCGCCGTCGCCGCCCTCTCCATCTCGCTTGTCCCTGCCCCCGTCGCCTCCGTTGCCCGTGTTCGCGGCTCCGTCGCGGCCGCCGGCCGCGCCGCGTCTGCGGCCGCTCCCGCCCGCGGCATACGTGACCGCGGCCCCGGTGATGGAAGATGAACGGCCCGGGCCGCCGGGAAACAGCGTCTCCGTATCGCCCCGCGAAACGCTCGCGCCCGGTCCGCCGGCGCCGCCGCCTCCTCCTCCGGCCTGCACGCCGCCGAGGCCGTCCCCGCCCCTGTTGCCCTGTCCCGGTGTTCCGTGGGCGCCGGCTCGCGCGTTGTGCGTGCCGCCCCCGCCCGAGCCGCCCGCCGCGGCCCCGGCATTCCGCTCCGTCGAGGCTCCGCGGCCTCCTCCGATGACAGCCATGCCTCCCAGCGCCGAGGGGCCTCCGTCCGTTGCCGGCGCTTCTTTCGTCCCTCCTTTGCCGCCTGCGCCGACCAGCACGTTCAGAGGGCCTTCCTTGACGGTCGTGGTTCCCTCCCGGAAGCCGCCCGCGCCGCCCCCGCCGTTGCCGCCCCCCCCGCCGCCGCCGACGATGAGATACTCGATCTCGCCGCCGAACGTGACGGTCAGAACGCCGCTTTCCGTGAACGTGTGCACGCGGTAGCGCACGCCGTCAACGTAGACCTCGGTCTTCGCGCCGCCCGCGGCCCGTGCCTGGAGGCCGAAGGCCGTTCCCGCGCACGGCTCCGCCGCCAGCAGCGCCAGGGCCGCCGCAAGTCCGCGCCGCCCGACGGACAAGATCACGCGCCGCTGCGCCGCGCTGCCGTTGCCGATTTTTTCCATGGCCTTCATTCCGCGCGCTGCTCCATGTCCAGCAGCAGTTCTTCAACGGGCTTGCCGTCCCCGGCGTCGCTGAACCGCAGGAAGATGGCGCCCGGCGTGACCGGACCGTCCTCCGCCGACGCGCATTCCAGCAGCAGCGTGTTGGCGCCTTTACGGATGCGGAACGGTTTGACAACCGGCACGGCCGCGGGCTGCCCGGCGCCCGGGGGCCGCAAATCGTACACGAGCGTGTCGTTGAACCAGACGCGGACGTCGAAACGCAACGGATTATTCACGGCCTGTTCGTGCCGCGCGCCGATGACCGCCTCGCGGTCGGCGGGGGACGCAACGCGCGTCGCGGCCAGCGCCGCGGATCCGCGCGACGGCAGCCTGTCTTCTTCGCCGAACGCGATGCCGGCGCCGTGCGTGGCCGGCCTCCAGTCCGGGGGGCGGCCGGCGGCCTTGAAGATCTCGTTGTGCGTGGCGC
This sequence comes from Lentisphaerota bacterium, assembly GCA_016873635.1. GTDB lineage: Bacteria > Verrucomicrobiota > Kiritimatiellia > UBA8416 > VGWJ01 > VGWJ01. The sequence continues at coordinate 27,814 of VGWJ01000042.1, forward strand.
TCAGGTCGGCCATGCCCCCAATGTCTCCCAGGTCGCCGAGATCCAACGATCCGGTTCCGGGCTCCCCTGCCTTCGGCCCGGTCTTGATCCGCCTGGTGACCCACCAGCGCGACTGCGCGCGCAGTTCGGCGGCGGCCCGGCCGTTCAGCGGGGCGCCGCCGCCGACGGTCACGCGATAGGGAATCAGGCACACCCCTTCCTTATTGAACGCCTGACGCGGCACCGGGAACGCCGCCACGGCATCCGCGCCGGCTCCTACCGTCACGCTCCGGACGGACTCCGCGATTCTGACCTCAGGGGGCGACGGCATTTCGATGGCAACCGTCAGAGGCTTTTCCGTGGCGTTCTTGACGCGCACCTCGATCCTGCCGCCTTCGAGCGACCGGATGGCCGGCGTCTTGCCCGCGGCGGCGCCCATTTGCAGCCGGAGGTCGCGCTTGGCCAGCGTCTCCCCGCCGGGCCCGCGGATCTGCACGGGCAGCATTGTGCCCCGCCGCACGGCGTCCCTGGCTTGCAGGCTGGTCAGCACCGTCAGCACCGTGAACGACGTGACAGCCTTCGGCGCGGCCGTGAAGGCGCGCGACGCGGCGCCTCCCGGGAAGCAGGCATCGGGCATGGCCGAAGCCAGCTCAACTTTCAGGGGCGTTCCGCCGTCATTGCGGAAACTGCCGGAGAAATTGAATATTCCTATGTCCGTTCCAATCAAGTCGGGTAACGGATCCAGAACCAGCGGCGAGTCAACATCTGTCGCTGGGGGCGCAGTACGCACGGCGCGCGCGCCGTAACGGCCGGTCCGGTTCGCATCCATCGCTTGAAACGGCACGCGGTTGAGATCCTCAGGATAAACCCAGTGGCCCACTGTCCCATACCCCCAGAGGCGCCAGATGCCGCCGTAGTACCACTCCCCGAAACAGGTCCACGGCCAATGCTCAGGAATCTCCGGCGAACCGATACCGTGATCCCCGGTGTATTTTATGCCGATGCCCGCTTCGTAAGTCGCCGCCTCGTTCTGTATGACCGACGGCCACTCCTGCACGCAGCCGCTCAGGCTCAGTTCCCGGATTCCCCAGTATGAAGGGCCCGGTCCGACCGCCGGGGGTTTGCCCAGCACCGACTTGTCGAGGCCGGCCGCCGGGGCGCACGTCGCCGGCGTCCAGGCATCCGCGGCCGCAGCCACGGCGCGCGGCCCGCGGCAGGCCTTCTCATACTCCAAGTTGGTCGGCATGCGCAATCCAGCCCAGGCGCTGTAGCCTTGAATATCGAACAGGGAAAGCAGGTTGCACCGCCGATTCGGCACATCGGCTTTGAACACCCCCTCTGAATTGGTCGTGATGGTGTAGCCGTTGAAATTGTAGAAGACGGGGTGGAAGTAGCCTCGGTTTTCCATCGCCATCGCGCCATAGCGATTGTGGTTGTACTTCAATGACGGTATGGAATTCAGGAAGTCGGCATATTCGCCCTGCGTGATCGAGTACTTCATGCAGTAGTACGCCGGGAACCCGTTCGGGAACTCGTCGTTGAGCGGCACGGTTTCCGGACCCGACTCCAGATGCCCGCCCGGCTTTGTCGCTTCAGGGGTGCTGATGACCGTCAGCGCGTGTCCCCACGGACTCCGCGATGCGAACGGCCCATCGGGCACGTACACCATCGCGATGGCATGAACTTTGACGTCTATCTTCGCGGGATCGACGTTGTCGTCGCCGGAAAGCCAGCGCAAGCTGACGTTCCTGAAGTCATTCGGCCCAAACCCGACGGCGCTCCGGTAGATGAACACGCCGACTCCCTTGGCGCCGTCGTCCGTCAATCCGACGTCCAGCGCCGCGCCGCCGGGAACCTGGTGGTTCCTGGTTTCCGTCGAAAGCGTCGCGTGCAAGTCGTCACGCGTACCGGAAGGCCTGAACTTCACGAAGACCCAGGCCGCGTCCCAGCTCTCGACCGTCATCGGCTTGCCGGTGACGTTCCTGCCGGCCGGCTCCTCCCACTTTGCCCGCCAGGAATTGTCCCAGGCCAGATCGAACGAAACCGTGCTGTAGTCCTTCGCGCCGGCTTCGCATTTGGCATTGGACACCTTGATGATGTCTGTTCGTTCCGGTTCGCTTACGGACCGTGCGGCAGGTTTGTCGGCAGCCGTCTTGTCCTGATCCAGGATGGGCTTCTTGATCCGGTTGTTCGCGGAAGCCACAAGCCGGCAGGTTCCGCCCACGAAGTGCCCCGAAGTATACGCACCCCAATCGGGCCAGTCCGGCGGTGCGTCATTGAACGGCGCCGCAACCCGCTTTACCGAAGCGCCCGGCTTGCCGGCAGGCGACGTTCCGCCGCCATGTGTCCCGCGATACTGGCGAAGCGACAGTGATATGGCGGGCCCGTCCAGCTCCGAGATGCCCCAGTAGGTGGCCAGGGCAGTCCCGCGGTCGCTGGCAGGCGTGGAACGACATCCGACCCGCGTGGCAATGTCGGCGCCATAGCGCGAATTCCCCCTGGCATAGCGTTCTGTCGGAAGTCCGGCATCCAGCAGGACTGGATCTGAGGAAAGACCGGGAGGAGGCGCCCAGTCGGCGGGCGCCGCCGGATCACGCGCCCCCACGCCGGCCTTTGTGCTTTCCAGCGCCGACATCGGCCGCAGTCCCGCCCACACGGCGTACGCGCGCGTATCTGTTCCGGTAATTCCCGGAAGCCGCCGGAACGGACATCGCGCCGCATAAACAGGTCGAGACTGAAACGCCTCCGTCTCTTTTCCGGGGGCATTCCTTTCGCTGAGGGCGTCCGCCAGCAAATCATCGAAGGCATCCCGCGGCCTCTCTTTATCCAGCCCCGCCTCAGGCGCCAGCTGGGCGGCACCGCCTTGCAGTTCGGTGACGCAGTAGATGGTACAGCCGCCCATCTCGACGACGGTGGCGGAACCGCGGCCGGGGCCGAGATCCAGCTTCACCTCTCGTTTGTCCAATCCCGCGTCGGAGTGCACTTCACTGCCGACAAAGGCGCGGCCGGCGGCGACATTGGGCGGCAGGGAGTTGAGGAAGTCAACATACTGTCCCTGCGTGAGATCATACTTCATACAGTAGAAAGCGTCATAGCCGGTGGGGTAGTCATCGGTCAGCGGCGTATTCCCCCCGATCTGGCTGCC
>VGWJ01000043.1 GCA_016873635.1 Lentisphaerota bacterium
CGGCACGTCGAATTGCTCCACGAAGCGGTTCAGAGCCGGGGAAAGTTGTTTCAGGCCCGCCGGAATGGCCGGCACGGTTGGCTTCGATGCACTCGACTTCCGCCCACGCGGCAGATAGCCGTCCCGTACCGACATGGCCTTCAGCCAAGCCAGATACACTGAACGGTAGTCACCCTGGAGAATGTCGGTCCGAAGGGGAATCAGACCCGACAGGGACCCCTCGCCCTCGATCCAGCCTCCACCCTCTTCCTCGCTCAGATCCATATCTAGAACATCGAACCCGTTGACCGTCCTGAATGTAATCCGATCCTGAACGCAGTGGGTCTCGATCATGTCCCGGCTCACCAGTCCAGACGGGAAGCGGAACATCAAACGCCGGCTGCCCCAGTTTGCCAGGTAGAGGTGCGCGTCGAAGAACCGTGCCAAGACTTGCCGCGGGTCGTGTTTGAAGCTGCCATAGGAGTAGGTGACGACCGCCCGGCTGGAGGACACCTCAATGTGACTGGACAGGTTGCTCACGGACTCCTGTTCGGCTTCCGTCAGCAACCGGTCCACGGTCTGCCACTCGTAGTACTGGTACTCGCTCACTGCCTCCTCCGATATGTGCGGACTGCGATTGCCGCCTGTAACACACAGATGACATCCGCGTTCACTCCAACCCCAAGTTGAAAGTCAGACTGTCCGAGACTGCTTCGGGTAACGGAATCGGGACGGATGAGTCCGCTGTGATCAGTCGAGCCACTTCATCCTGTCCCATTACGATGCGAAACCACTGTTCGCGTTCCGACATCACCTGGTACTGCCGTTCGTCCGCCGTCCCCGCCAGATAGGGGAGATACATGAGGATCGGGTGCCGGCCTTCGGCCTTGCAGCCCAGCCGATCGATCCGCCCGGTGCGCTGCTCGATCGTGCTCGGATTCCAGTCCAGATCGTGGTGCACAACATGCCGGCAAAACCGCTGGAGGTCCACGCCTTCGCCCATGACCTGACTGCACACCAACACGTCAGGGAAAAACGGCGTGTTGAAAGCCCGCATCAACCGCGCTCGCGCGTCCCGCTTCGTCTTCCCCGTCGCCACCTGCACGTTCGCCACGGTCGCGACACGCGCATTCGAGTCAGCTTCTTCTTCGTCCAACTCCACCCGGATGCGCCCCGTCCGGGTCATCTGCCCGGCCTCTAGGTACAACTGCCTCTCGTCGCGAGAGCAACGTTCCGTCAGGAACTCGATGAAGCCTTCGAACTTCTGCCGCCACGAAACCCGGGACGAGTCCACATGATCCAGAACCCGCTTCGCCGCCTCGCTCGGTTCCACCGTGTCCAACTCTGCTAGGGGGAAACAACGCACCAGCGTCGTGGGCACCCGCAGAAACCGCCTCATCACGTCCAGAAGATCGTCGCGCTCCGCCGCCCCGACTCCCGCCGCGACAAGCGCAGCGTCGCGCCTCGCAAGGATTCCCGCAAGCTCGGCATCGACCGCCCGACGCCCCGGCGATTCCGCCTTGTCAAAGAACCGGTCCTGGATGCGCTCCATCAGTCGATCCACGGCCTTCTCATCGCCGTCGCGTCCGGCATCGCGCAACCGACGAACCCCGGCGGCGGCCACTCGCCGCTCGATCTCCCGGCCGATGTGAACCCGCAGCGCCCTGCACGTGTGCCGATAGAAGGCGAAGACGAGTACCTTCTCGCCTTCCTCCCAGAGGTCCACGACCCGCCGCACGGTGGCATCCACCTTCGGATGCATGGCCCCGCTACAGTCCTCAAGGGCACGGTCGAACTCGCTCAGATACCAACCTGCGTGCGACAGATCGACCGCAGTGCTTTGGTCATCCTCTTCCGAGTCCTTCCGCGTGTCGCTGTTGGCCCTCGTCAGTCGGAACGCCTCATAGGACGAACACAAAGCCTCTCCCAGCAGATCCTGTCTGGGGTTCACCGCGCTCCGCGCGGCCAGGAAGAAGGGCAGCAACTGCCTGGGAGGAATAGGGAGACCGCCTGCAACGTCTGCGCCGCCGACTTTGGCGCCGTCCAACCGTCGCCGCCGCGTCACGGCCGTCCCGACCCAGACATCCCCCTTGTTATGCCGCAGGATCCACGGCCGCAACGCCTCGGCCCCAGCATCCCGGCATCGCTTCGCGACACGGTAGGCATCGACAACCGCCTTCTGATGACTGGTCAGAGACTCGCGCTCGGCAACTTGCAGCCGCGCCCACCAGCGCTGTACGTCCTCCGCGCAGTCCTCCACCCGCAACCGACTCCAGCACCGCTGCAGGGCGATCGCCGCGCGTTGGCTCTCGGTCAAAGCGCCACCCAGTTCGGTCAACCTCGTTCGGAAACTCTGAGCGCTCCCCATCTCATCCTCGGCCCAGCGCACGTCCCTGAACCGTTCCATCACGCGCACCAGTTCGTGGTGTCCCAACTGGAAAGGCGTCGCCGTCAGAAACAGCATGCGGTCAAAGGCGTTCGCCATGGCCCCGTCGCCGGTCCGCAGATCCTGGTCCAGATCGGGCGACTGCAACTGCCTTGCCAGCGAGGTCCCCGGATTCTTGAGGTGGTGGGCTTCGTCCATGATCAGCAACGGGGACCGCCACCGCGCCTGACTAAGCAACTCCTTCCAGAGCCCATCCTCAGCCTTACGCAGAATACGCCGAACCTCGTTCACTCGTTCCGACACGCGCTCGTCGCCCCCGCGCGCACGCACGGGCATCTCCTTCAGAGCATCGGCCAAACGGCTCAACTCGATGCTCTCCCTCCGCAGACAGCGCACCATCACCTTCGGAACCGGATCGTCACTCAGTCGCCGACTCGCATCGCGAACGGACTCGTTGTAGGTCTCCCTCCAAGCCTGAGGATCGGTCCTCAACAGACTGCGCCAGAGGTCGTCACCCCAACCATGCGCCCGTTCCTCTCCGATCGCCCAGAGAAGCTCGCCCAGAAACCGGTGGATCTGCTCCTTCACCTGAATCAACCGCGCCGCTCGCCCGCGCCCGTGCCGGCGCAGCGCCTCGGCGATCAGCGCAAGGCGAATCCACTTGTCCGTCTGCCGCCGGCCCATGGCTCCCTGGGCCAGGAAGATAAGGTGGCACCGCTCCCCACACGGATCGTCCAGCAACTTCATCAGGTCCACGCTATGCCGCGCCACCCCATACCGCAGCGAGTTCGGAGCCATCAACTCGCGCCTCTCAGATTCGGTCTTTTCAACCGGTCGGCGGTCCTCCAGGTAGAGGTCGCAGAACGTCTTCAGGTCCTGGACCCACTTATCCACCAAGTTCGCCGGAACCATCACGACAACCGGCCCGCGCGGACTCCGCATCGCTACGCTGTAGGCCACCGCCAGCGCCACATACGTCTTTCCCATGCCGACCTCGTCGGCAAGGATTACCCCCGGCTGCCCGCGCAGCCGGCGCAGAACCTCATCCACCTCCGCGCGCTGCCGTCGCTGGTCGGCCTCAGGAACCCGTCGGTTCAGCCGGGTCCCCAGAACCAACTCCGCTGGCGCGCTGTATATGTCGTTCACTTTCGACATCGCTCAACCGTCCGATCCCAGAAACCAACCACATCGCCGGGCACCCGCTCCCGCAGCCCCGCGGTCTCCCGAACCAACTTCTCGGTCAATCCTCTAAGGAAGGGGCGGAATACCTCCTCGAAATCGGCCTTCGGCAGAGAACCGTCACCCTCCTGATAGTCCACCTCGTGAAGGACAATCAGGAAATCGGCCAGGGTCAAGAGACCCTCCTCCACACTGCCGTTCCCCTGTGCGCATTCGCGCACCAGCCGATCCGCAAGTGGCTCGATTCCCACAAGCCCCCGCAGACGCCACTCCAGGGCCTGCCGCCCCCACACCGGCCGTTGTAGGTTGGCCCGTAACTGCGCCAACACCCGCGCACGGCGCCGGATGCGGTGCAGATAGGTCGCCTGCAGGTCGTGCCGTCGCAGCGGATCGAGGTCCACCGGCACAGCCGAATCCAGATCGCTCTCGTAACCGCTCTCTGTCCGCTGTTGCCGCGCCCAGGCGCGGAAGGCCCCACTCGGATCGGAAGCCGCCAGGATCAGCAGCATGTCCTCCGCCGTCATCGTCTCCAACTGCGACGGGGGCGGCAACCGGCGCCCGTCCTCCACGTTCAGGGGCAGAAACGCTTCATGCTCCCCCCACGCCACAAGAAACCGCTCTGGCGGTTGAAGCGGTGCCCACGCCATTTCCAAACTGCTCGGACTGCCGCGTTCCCTCCAGACCGTGGCCGTGACCAACTCCAATTCATCCCGCCCGCAGGCCACGACACGCCAGTCCGAGGGCAGTTGTGCCGCATCGAACCGCATCACAATATGCCGCGCATCGCCCGCCCGGTAGGTCGCCGAGACAAACCCGGCCGGCAAGGGGGGACCAAGGGCGGCCTCTTCCTCTTCGCGCTCCGGTCGCGCTCCCAGCCATTCCGCACCGTCGGGGTCCTGCACGTCCTCCATGTCCGGCCAGACCGACTCCAACTCCCCGACCTCGCGTCCGTACGACACACGATCCACGATCGTCACAAGGTTCGCTTCCGCGTTGCGCCGTTCAGTCACACCCATGCCCGCACAGGTGAAGTTCGATGACCCAACCGCCAGAGCGGAGTACCCGTCCGATAGCAAGGCCAGCATCTTCGCGTGCCAGGGCCGCCGATTCTTGTCAGGGTCCACATCCGGCAGGATCTGCACCGCCACGCTGCCCTGGTAACTACGCGGGGTGAGCAGCAGCGACTTTGGGGCCGCCAGGCGCGGCGCAGCGCCCTTCTCGGCGCCTCCACTGGCCGGCACGCAGAAACACAACTCACGCGTCCTGCCCCTCGCCATCGTCTTGCACAACGCCGCGGTCACTCGGCTCGTCTCTTCATCGGTGTCAAAGAAGGGCGACGCGATCCACGCGCCATGGGGCGATCCGCCCCGCCCGCGACAGGCATCGAGGGCCTCGGCAAGTGCGCTCCGGCCAGAAACGCCCGGCCCGCCGGCCGGAAGTGTGCAGGCCAGAACCCGCCGCACCGTCCCGCGCCGCCGCACCTCCGCCCAAATCCGCACCTGCTTCTCGACACCTGCAAGGAAGCCCTCGCACCGGACCACTTCCGGCAACGGCTCACCCGCCGCTGGCACGAGACGAAGCAACCCCCGCAAGAACCGGATCGCCGCTGCCAACACTTCTCGGTTCCCCGACTCCGCCGAACACTCAACCACTCCGGCGACCTCGTAGTTCGACCGGTACCCAGCGTCGGTCAGATTCGCGGAAGCCACGATGATCCGCACATGCCGTCTCCACGCCAGGAGACTCAATTTCGCGTGTTGTTTCGCGCCTCGCATCCGGACGGGAAGAACGTCCCATCGCAGCGAATGCTCCACGCCCGCCTGCGTGTAGTCCACAAGAACACCGGCAAAGACGCTGCCCAGACGGCTCTCGCGCTCCAGCAGGAACGCCAGCCCCTCGCGGTCCGGCTCAGATTCGATCTCGAGGAAGCGCGCCAAGCACTGCTCGTCGAAAAGGCCCGGCGAGAAAGTGTAGGTCGAAGTCACACAACCAACCGGGTCCCCGGCACCCTGCGGCGGTCGCCACAGATCAAGCATCGTCCCACTCTTAGACCGCCCGCCCTTGCTCATGTGAGGTCCCGATAGAAACGCCGGATCGGCTGGCCCCGGTAATCGTGAACGTAGCGCCCCAGCGCGATGTCGCGCCTCTTCTCGCGGTAGGCGTGCCGAATGTAGATGCGATCCCCACCAATGCGGTCGAACCAGGCCCGCTTCCCCTCCGCCGACTTCGCCTTCTGCACTTCCTCGTGATGCCGGCATACCGCCAGCGCGCAGTCGGCCGCCGCCATGGGTTCCGCGAACGCCTGGAACCGACCCGTGAAGAGGTTGGGAAGGGAAACGCTCACCAATGTGACTTCACTCAGCGCCCGATAGGCCGCCTCGAACCGCTCGTGCAGGCATTCCACGCTCTTCGCAAAGTCGGCGTCACTGGCGATCGCCGGCACGGCAAAACCTCCGGAGTCGGCCCCAGTCGCCACCGCCTTGAGGACATCGAAACTATCCTGGAGGCTCCGCGCGAACGCCTCGTACGCCCGGATTGCCTTCAGCAGTGTGCCGTAGGCCGGCACCGCCTGCTCCAGCCGGTGGTGCAGAATCTCTTCCCGGTAGTCCCCGTTGGCAAATCCCGCCTGCAACGCCCAAATGTCCGGGAAGGCACCAAGCCGACGGTCAACCGACGCGCACAACGACTCGCGCAGAAACCGCCGTTCTTGGCCTTTGCACTCGCCAGGCGCGAACGCCTCGGCCAGTTCGGCCCATTCCGCGTTGCCCCATCCGGGCTTCGTGCGCGGCGGCCGTTCCCGCAGACTCCGCCGCACCGCGTCGGCCCACTTTGCCAGCGTCGCCTTCGCCCCCTCAACACCCCCAAGCCCACGGCTCCTTGCCCAGGCATCAACCAGTCGCTCGGCGTGCAGCCCCGGCCCAAGATGAACGTCCACCAGTCCAAGGTGCAGGGCCAGCCGCTTGTAGACACCGTTGAACCCGAAAATCCGCGGCGTCTTCAAGTAACTCCGGGCGTCCAGATACCCGTGTTGCTCAATCGCCCGGTGTGTCACGTCCGAACCGGGCACACCCCACACGGTGTGGTCGCCCGCACGTGCGGCCCGCACGCGCGCCTCTACCACCAACCACTCCCAGACCAGGTAGGGCGAGGCGTCGCGTTGCTCCGGGTCGTCCTCCATCCCCTCCGTCACCGCCGCGCCGACCGCCATCGCGGTCAGGAAACGGATCCGCTGCATCCGTTCCCGCACCGCTGGCACCAACTGCACCGCCAGTTGGTCGGCGATCTGGTAAAGCCCCATCGGATCGAGCGTCCCTTCACTCGTCCCCGGCGGGTCATATCGCGACAGAAAAGGGAAGGCCGTTGCCATGTCACATTCTTTCTCGCAGTGCCTTTCGCTGTGCTGCCGATGCTTTGCGCGACGCCGCCGTCAGGTGCTTGTCGCGGTCGTACTTCACGAAGCGGTCAACCACGTCAACGGCTCGGCGCGCGAACTCGTCCGGTTCGACTGTCGCCGAGAGGCATGTGAACCACGCCGGCAGCACCTTCTGCCAGTCAACGCCAACCTGCCATGAACCGCCTTCGTCGGCAAAGAAGACGACATCATCCATGCCTTCGTCGATGTGCTGCAGAAGGGCAAAGAGCATCTCAAACGCGCCGCACGTTTCCTCCGCATTCCCCTTGCCGGTCGCGGCCACACAGCGTCGGAAGAGACGCCCGCACTCCGCGATCCAGGCGCGTGTGCCGCCCGACACTTCGCGGTAGTTCTTGGAGTTGACGTTGAAACTCTCGTAATAGTCGCCGGCATGGCTGGCCTTCTCGAATGCCTTCACCTCCGCAAGCAGTCCTGCGTGCTTCGATCCAGATGCTTGCAGGCTCTTGACGTCCAGATACCGGCCGGCGAGTTTCACGAGCTTGGATGGGGGCAGCAACTCGATCGCGTCATCGAGCATGTAGCACAGATACTCGCCTCCCATCCTGCGGATGGCAGACCGGAGTTTCTCGCGGTCAATCTCTGTCGAATCTGCGCCCACTTCCTGTGCTCCCTCCTCGGATGCCGAATTCGTGCATTATTCGTGCGCTATTCGTGCACTTCGGCTGCGGGCAGGACGTATCGGACCGACCGGCCCCCACCGGTACGGACCGCCAAACCTCGGGCAACGAGTCCGTTCAGGTCATTGACGGCCTGCCGCTGTCCAATGCGCACGAGTTCGCGGTACTGACTGGCTTGAATGTCCCCCTTCTCGCGCATGAAGAGAAGCGCCTTCCTCTGCCGTTCGTTCAGTCCCGCCGCAGATGTCGTCAGATCGCCTGCCTGGGCCGGTTTGAAGATTGCTCTGAATGTCTGCCCGTGGACCTCGAAGCTGGGCTCAGGTTTCCGGTGCGTGCGGCAGTCGTCAACGATGCGCTGAATACCCGTGCCAAACTGCTCGACGTACTTGATCAGGAAGAAGGCGTTGGCGACGAGTTGATTACGGGGACAGGACTCGTGCTGCCGCCATAGGTCAGCCACTGTCATCCCATCCGGCAGACCGCCGGGGTTCCATATCTCGAGCCGATCATCGAAGATCCGGATCTGCACGTTGGCAGTACTGGCGTAGTCCCGATGACAAACGGCGTTGATGAGGGCCTCCCGCAGTCCCTCCAACGGGTACTCCCAGACATCGTCGCGCTGAAGTCCCCGAATCTCGACGCCCATGCGGATGTTCCGCTTCACGAACGTCATAGCTCGCTCGACCTGCTCAATCACGTTTCCTTGAACGGCATCCATATCCAGGAAGTGCACGGCGTCCGTTCCCTTGAACCGACCGCAACGGACAAGCGCCTGCGGCAGGAACTGCTGAGCGTTCCGTCCAAAGAGGAGAACTGCGGCCACAGTCAAACGGTCATTCGCCAACAGCCCGAGCTGCCTGAGCACCTGTTTAACTGGGGTGTCAGCGCGTACATCCCACTGGCGTTCCGTTCGCGCCACTTGGAGAAACCGCCGCACAGCCGCTGGGTCGACATCCGTGATCTTGGCACCCTCGACCGGAGACTGGTCCCATGTGAGACCACGACTGCTCAGGTAGATGTGGGTGGCGTCCTCGATGGACAGACGCTGATTGGTCGCCCCTGAGCGACGGTAAGGGCGGTCAAACGCGTAGACCGGTTTGAACCGGCTTGCCGATACGGCGATTCTAATGATGATCTTGGCGTCGCCGTCAGAGGTGACGATGGAGGGAGTCTGGCGAGGATTGGTGTTCTGTGCGATCTTGTTTGCGAGATCCTCTAGCGTCCCTTGGCCAAGCTGCACGCCGACTCGGTCTCCGTTGGGGCCGATGCCGACATAGATGGTGCCGCCTCGCGACGTGGCAAGGGCAGCGCAGGTCTCGACGATCTCCTTCCATTCGCCGGGGGATCGCTTCCACTCGACTGTTTCGCTTTCCGGAGGCACTCGCTTTGTCACCTTGTGTTTCATGAAAACGCAGCCATCATATCGCATGACTCCTTGGGGTCAAAATCCCTTTTTGCCTCAGGGCACGACCATCCCTCTGATGGCGCCTCCTCACTGTGGGAGCAGCGTCGTATCGGCCGTACTGTGTGCGCTGGTGTCGACCATCGGGACGGCTATTGGCACAAGCGGCACAAGATCTGCAACCCCTCAATGACAAGACAACCGGACAGATCAGGCCACCGAAACGTCATCTTGTGCCACTCTTCCCGCTACCACTCGGTCACCGTTGCGACCAGTTCCTGCACGAGCCGCTGCTGGATCCGGTGATCGGAACAGGCCATGATCGGACGCAACTTCCGTTCGCTCAGGAGTCGGATCTGCTCCGGCGTTGTCACCCCAAGAAGGACAGTCTGTAGCCGTTTCGGGAGCCGCAACAGGTGCCGGCCTCGGCGAGAGCCCAGTGTTGCCCGTCCTTTCGCCGTCAACCGATAACGCTGCTTGCTGCTTGTCGGTTTGTTCGGGATCGTCATCTCAATGAAGCCCCCATGCAGCGCCGGCAGAACATACGCAACGCGGAAGTGATCATCGTCCTTCAGTCGCAGCGCGGCCTGCAGCTCACGCCTCGTCTTGGGTTTGGCGCACAAGGGCAGGAGTCGCCCGACTTCCGGGGTGACTTCCCCGGCGACTTCCGGGGTGGCTTCCGGGGTAACTTCCCGGGCGAACTGGGCCGACCTGGCGCCGGTTTGGCCCCGACTTCTGCCGAGCCTGGGCCAGCAGTTTCACCTTTCGCCCTGCGGAACGTGATGAGGAATCCGCCCGTGGATTCGGCAATCGTCGGTTCAGCCCCCCACCTCATCGAAGAAGGTGCGCCAGGGCAGACATTCGATGTCGCCCAGCTTGAAAGGCCGGTCCAGGTCGCCGACACATACGAGGCGGGCGCCGGCATGGTCGTCGCGAAACGAGCGCAGTCCGCTCAGTTCAGCAGGCCGGATGGCCGCGCCGCTCTTGATCTCGACGGCCCAGAGCCCGCGCCCCGTCTCCAGGATGACGTCCACCTCGGCACCATGCGCGGTGCGCCAGTAGTGCACCGGCCAGTCCAGCTCGCGATAAGCGAGCAAGCGCTTCAACTCGAGCACGACGAACTCCTCGAACAGCCGTCCGTAGACAGCCGTGCCGCGCGTGGGCTGCATCGGCAGCCGGCCGGCCAGGGCATTGCAGACACCCAGGTCGAAGAGGTGGTAGATCGGGTGTGTGGTGAGCCGCTTGCGGGCGCTGCGCGTATAAGGCGGCACCGCGAAGGCCACCAGCGTGTCTTCCAGAACCTGGTAGTATTCGCGGATCGTCTTCGAGGCGACGCCGGTCTCGGCGGCGAAGTTGGAGTAGTTCACCAGTCCCCCGCTCTGGTCGGCGGCCAGTTCAAGGAAGCGACTGAAGGCCGGCACGTTGCGGACGAGCGCCTCCTAAAGGATCTCTTCCTTCAGGTAGGTCTGCGTGTAAGCCTTCAGAAAACGACGGCAGAATCCTTCCGTCCGGCCGATCACGGGCGGCAGCGAACCGAACCGCAGGACGCTGCCCAGGTCGAAGTCCCGGCCCAGCTCGCGGCAGGTCAGAGGGAACAACGTGTAGGGCCAGGCCCGGCCGCCCAGCAGGTTTGCGGAGCTGCGCTTCAGCTTGCGGGCGTTGGAACCGGTCATGATAAACGACACGCGGCCGGCCTGGCTGTCCAGTAGTTGCTGGATCTCGTCAAGCAATGGCGGCAGTTTCTGGATTTCATCGACCACCACAATGCCTCCGGGGTGCCGTTCGGCCCAGTACGCGACCTCGCGCCGGAAGCGACCCGGCTCGCGGCTGTACTTCAGCAGCGTCTCAGTGTCGAGCAGCGTCGCGTCGAAACGCGGTCTCGCGTTTGCGAGCAGGGACAGCAGCGTGGTCTTCCCCGTCTGGCGCGGTCCAAACAGGAAGCAGCTCTGCTCGCCCAGCGGTAGCTTCAGTTCACGGGCGTACATGGGATACCTCCCAAGTTAAAAATACACGATACTATATACCCAGATATGCCGCGCGATGCAAGCCCAAGGTTAGCCGCCTGAGCCGACGCCCTCTTGCGGCGCCTGCTCACTGATCGTCGTTTCGGGCTCATCCATCATCGCAGTCTCCAGGCGATCCGTCTCCGTTTGCGGAAGCGCGTGATGTTGACAACTATGTCGTCGAGCATTATTCTGCTCTGCATAATTCACAATCGCATTCCGGAGGCTCAGTGAACTTCATTGATCGGCAGGGCGAAATGAGGCGCCTGCGGCGGCTCGCCGAACGCGGGCAAGCCGCGCTCGCGGTCGTTTGGGGCCGACGCCGGCTGGGCAAGAGCAGACTGCTGACCGAGTGGTGCAAGCAGGTCAAGGGGACCTACTGGGTGGCGGACGAATCGGCTCCCTCGATTCAACGGCAATATTTGGCCGAAGAGTTGAGGGCCGTCTTCCCGGGGTTTGCGGAGGTGTCCTACCCGGACTGGAGTGCCCTGTTGGACCGGCTGGCCAGCGATGCCCGGCGGGTCAACTGGCGCGGACCGCTGGTGTTGGACGAGTTCCCGTATCTGCTCGCCGGCGCGCCGGAACTGCCGAGCATTTTACAGAAATGGGTCGATCGCGAGAAGCGCGAGGGCGGCATCGTGCTCGCGCTTTCCGGATCGAGTCAGCGCATGATGATGGACAGCGCGCTCAACGCCGATGCTCCCCTGTATGGCCGGGCCGATGAGATGCTCAAGTTGGAACCGTTGCCGCCCGGTTACACTAGCCAGGCCACCGGCCTTTCGGACCCGCAGGCGATGCTCGACTTCTACACGTGCTGGGGTGGCGTACCGCGATATTGGGAATTGGCGCAACCCTATGGGGACCGCCATCGCGAGGCGCTGCATGAACTGGTGCTTTCGCCGCTCGGCGTGCTGCATGACGAGGTTGATCGTCTTCTGCGTCAGGAAATGCCGTCCGCCGTCCCTTTGCGGCCTGTTCTGGATGCCATCGGCCTTGGGGCTCACCGCCCGTCCGAAATTGCAGGCCGGCTGCAAACCGTCGCCACCTCGCTGACGCGCAGCCTGAAGAACCTGCAGGACCTCGGTTATGTCGATCGCGACATCCCGTACGGGCAGAACGCGAAAAGCAGCAAGAAAGCCCTATACCGTTTAGCCGATCCATTCCTGCGCCTGTGGTTCATGGTGGTGGCGCCGCACCGGGGCCGCCTGCAGACGGCGACCCGCCCCGCGCGGTTGCGGGTGATCGAGCAATGCTGGCCGCGGCTGCGGGCCCAGGCATGGGAACAGCTATGCCGTCTGGCGGTTCCGCGTCTGAGACTCTTCGATCGCGAGTGGCATCCCGCCGGACGTTACTGGGCCGGCCCCGAATGCGAATGGGGTATTGTTTCCACGTCCTTGGAAGAGGATGCCACGATGCTGGGCGAGTGCAAGAGCCTTTCGCGCGGCGCGGAGGAAGCCGACGTGGACCGGATCGTCAGGGCACTGACGGTCAGACCGGGTGTCCCAGGTATCGGACCGGAAGGCGGGCGGCGGGACTACGTCATTTTTGTGCCGGTGCTGAAGGCGAAACGGAGATCGCTGCCGCGAGGAGTGACGATCGTCGATGGCCGTCGTCTATTTTCCGCGCTGGTTGAGGAAGAGGAACACGGTGTGCGTTGAGCCTCCCGCGCAGCAGCATGGATGGGACAATACGGTCGGCATAGGGGGCGGAAAAGCCGCCCAAAAAGACCGTTCCGGTCGAGTGCTGCGGTGCCCGCTTTGCCGTCGCTGTAGTCCATTTCCAGTGGAAGTCTACTTCCCAGGTGAGGCAAATGAGGCAAGACGACCGCCTCTACGTTGGCCACTCGAACAATCCGCCCCGCCGTCACACCGCACACGAGCCCGGCAAAGGCTGTCGAACCACCGGCGCGACACCCTCAACTCCCGCGTCTGGGGCTGACTCTGCAGCAGTCTGAAGCCGACCGCTTCCTATAGAGAGCAGTTCAGCCGCTTCGCGGCCGAACTGTTCTTTCCAGGCTCACCGGGACGGTTGTGCTTTCCGCGCCTTTTCCGCCTGCTCCGCCCGTTCCGCCTTCTCCAGCAGATCCCGGAATTCCCGCCATTCATCGTAGACGGACTGGCGCACGAACGTGTCCTGGTTGCCGGCGTCGTCGAAGCACTTCAGCACCGTCCACAGCGCGGGAAAGCGGTTGTCGTTCTGCACGGTCGCGTCGCGCAGGATGATCGGCCCGGCGACGGCGAGCGTGGAGGGCGTGATGACAATGTCCCATCTTGCGCGGGCGCCCTTGGGCACGGTCTGAGCCTCCAGCCTGAACCGGCCGGAATGGGCTTCCGTGGATCCGCCGCGGATCCATTCCCATTTCACCGCGCCGTCGGCGGCGAAAGTCAGCGAAAGCCAGGTCACGTCGCCCGCCGCCCCGGCAAGGCGGTTCGTCGGCAGCGCGTTGCGCCACGTGTCCCGCAAGTCAACGTCTTCCGTCGCGCCCGCGCGCGCGGCGCCGAGAACGACCGCCGCCGCCGCCGCCACCGCAGTCAGTTTCATGTTGTCTCCCGCGCTGATCCGTCTGAAGACGCTAGCACGCGCCCTTCCGCCGGGCAACAAGAGACCGGTGCTCCGGCTGGGCTGCTCCGGCGTGCCGTCGCAGTACCAGAGCGGCGGCTACCGCGTGCCGCGCGCGCCGCACCCGCACTACGATCCCTGTCCCTCGGAGCTGGTCGGCAATCCCGGCGGACACTAGCCCGGCTTGTTCGTGAACAATCTGCCGCGAGCGCGCGGCAGGCCATGGACATCTACGACCGGCCGCAACCAGCGCTGCCCGGGCGGGAGCGACGGCAAGCCGCGCGCAGCAGCAGAAACGTCACGCTCAGCGCGGCCAGGCCCGGCCCCTCGGCGGCCCACCAGTACCACGGGAATCCCGCCCAAAGGTCGAGGGCGGTGACCAACGCGGAAAACGCGATCCCGCTCCAGGCGGCGTACAGCAGCAAGGCGTCGTGCCGCCGCACGTCGCGCGCGATCATCCACAGGAACCCCCCGTGCACGCAATACATTGCCGCCAGGTGCCGCGCCAGGTACGGGGCCAGCGCGCCCTCCGGGAAGCCGCCCAGCCCCAGCCGCGCGTGCCAGGCCGCCATCTGCGCGCGCGGCATGAGAATGCCGATTGCCGCCAGCATCTCCGCGGCCGCCATCAGCCGCAGCAGCGCGCCCAGCAGCCGCTCGCTCCGGTCCTGTGCTCTTCCGGCAAAGTCCATGAAGCCGTCCCTCGCCCGCCGGAATATGAACAACTCAACGCGCAACATGCAACACGGAATGTCACGGATGTCTCGACGGCAAGGGCGCGGCCGCGCGGCAGGCGGGTGACCCGCCGCCCTGCGGCTCCGCCGCGCAACCGACCGGTTGCTCGGGCCGTCAGTCTTGCTTTGCGAAGCGGCCGGTCGGGACGCTAGAATGCCTCCCGTGAAAACCGCGGATGACGTGCGCCGCAGGCTCAGGCGGCTGGCGAACCGCGCCGATGCGCGGATTCTGCAGCGCTTCTTCAAGACCGGGCCGGGCGAATACGGCGCCGGCGACGTTTTTCTCGGCATCCGCGTGCCGGCGCTGCGCAAGCTGGCCGCGGAATGCGACGGCCTCTCCCTGCGCCAGGCGGCCGCGCTGCTGAAGTCGCCGCACCACGAGGCGCGGCTGCTGGCCCTCCTCGTCATGATCCGCCTCTACCGCCGCGCCGGCGAATCCGGCCGCGGGCGGCTCTACGCGCTCTACCTGCGCAACACCCGCCGCGTCAACAACTGGGACCTGGTCGACCTGTCGGCGCCCCATATCGTGGGTGCTTACCTGGACGGCCGCGACCCCGCCCCTCTGCGCCGGCTGGCGAAGTCGCGCAGCCTGTGGGAGCGCCGCATCGCGATGCTGGCAACGCACCACTTCATCCGCCGGGGCGAATTCCGACCCACGCTGGACATCGCGCGCATGCTGCTGCACGATGAAGAGGACCTGATCCACAAGGCCGCGGGATGGATGCTGCGCGAGGTAGGCAAGCGCGATTCCGCCGCCGAAGAGCGCTTTCTCAAGGCGCACTGCCGCGCCATGCCGCGCACCATGCTGCGCTACGCGATCGAGCGCTTCCCGCGGGCCGAACGCCTGCGCTACCGGAAAGGCTGCCCGTGAAAATCGTCTGCTCCGCCGAAATGCCCTATGCGCGCGAGGCGTTCGGAACGCTGGGCGAGGTCGCGGTCGTGGACGGGCGCTCCATCCGCGCCGCGCACGTTCGCGACGCGGATATCCTGGCGGTGCGGTCCACGACCCGCGTCGACCGCGCCCTGCTGGAGGGCAGCCGCGTGCGGTTCGCGGGCACGGCCACGATCGGGTTCGACCACATGGACCTCCCGTACCTGGAAGCGCGCGGCATACGCTGGTGCTGCGCGCCCGGCTGCAACGCCCGCAGCGTGGCCGAATACGTGGCCGCCGCGCTGCTGCGCCTGGCCGCGCGCCACGGCCTGCGCCTGGAAGGCAGAACCATCGGCGTGGTCGGCGTGGGCAACGTGGGCAGCCTCGTGCTGGACGTCGCCGCGGCCCTGGGCCTGCGCGCCCTGCCCAACGACCCGCCGCGGGAGCGGAAAGAGCGCGCGCGGCCGAACGCGGACAACCGGCCGGCGGCAACCCCGCGTTTCGTCTCCCTCGACGCGGTCCTGGCGGAATCCGACATCGTGACCCTGCACGTGCCGCTTACGAAAACCGGGCCGGACGCCACGTTCCACATGGCGGACGAGGCCTTCTTCGCGCGGGCCCGGCCCGGTTGCGTGTTCATCAACTCCGCGCGCGGCGCGGTCGTGAAAACCGACGCCCTCCTGCGCGCCATGGACCGCGGAACCGTGGCCCACGCCGTGATCGACACCTGGGAAGGAGAGCCGTCCGTCCGGCGCGATCTGCTGGAAAGGGCCGACTTCGGCACGCCGCACGTCGCCGGATATTCCTATGACGGCAGGGTGGCGGGCACGCGCATGGTCTACGAGGCGGCCTGCGCCTTCCTCGGCAAAAGCCCGGACTGGTCGCCCGAGCCGCTGCTGCCTCCGCCGCCGGCGCCCCGCGTGGAGGCCGAAGCGGCCGGCCGCGACGACGAGGCCGTGCTCGACGAAATCGTGCGTCGCGTCTACGACATTGCGGCCGACGACGCCGCGTTCCGCGCGGAAACGTGCGCCGATCCCGGGAAGGCCGCGGCGCACTTTGACGCGCTGCGCCGGGACTACCCCGTGCGCCGCGAGTTCCGGTACACGCGCGTGGCGCTGCGCAACGGAACCCCGGCGCTCGCCCGGCGGGCCTGCGCGCTGGGGTTCCGCGCGGATCGAACATGATCAAGGCGCTGATACTCGACCTCGACGGAACCGTCTACACGGGGCGCGCGGCGGTCCCCGGCGCGGCCGATTTCGTGGTTTGGGCGCGACAGGCGGGCGTGCGCTGCCTGTTCGTCACGAACCGCGCCAACCGCGCGCCGGAGGAGATCTGCGCGCAGCTCGCGACGCTCGGCATGCCCTCCGAGCCGCGCGACGTGCTCACTTCGGCGCAGGCCACCGCCCGCTGCATCGGGAAGGCCTCCGTGTTCTGCATCGGCGAGAACGGGATGCTGCGGGAGCTGGAGGCGGCCGGCGCGACGCTCGTCCGGCCGGACCATCCGGGCGTTCCGGAATACGTGGTGGTCAGCTTCGACCGCGAGTTCACCTACGCCAAGCTGAAGCTGGCCGCCGGGTTCATTCACGCCGGGGCGAAGTATGTCGCCACCAACCCCGACGCGTTCCTGAAGACCGAGCACGGCACGGTGCCCGGCACCGGCGCCATCGTCGCCGCCGTCAGCGCCGCCACCGGCGCCGCGCCGCTGGTCATCGGCAAACCGGGGCGGCTGATCGTGGACATGGCCCTGCGGCGGCTGGGCGCGAGTCCCGGCGAAGCGCTGGTCGTGGGCGACAACGTCACCACCGACATCGCCGCCGGCGGCGCCGCCGGCGTGCGTACGGCCCTGATTCTGACGGGCGTGTCGCGGCGCGAAGACGCGCCCGCCGCCGGCCCGGCGCGCCCGACCTGGATCGTGGCGTCCTACGCGGAGCTGCAGGCGGTCATCGCCGCGGAGAACCGCCGAAACGGTTGAAAGCCGCCCGTTCGGAGAAGGACTTCTTCTCCTTCTGCACGCCGGGCTCGACCGGCACGCCCGGCGGCAGGATCACGCGCACCTCGCGGTCGTCCGGCACGCCCGGCACCGCCGCGATGCGTTCGGCGCGCTTCTCGCCGCGTTTGCGGTTGACGCGTCGGGCTGCCTGCCATAAACAGGAAACGCGATGATCCGCGCATACATCTTCGACCTCGACGGCACGCTGCTCGACTCGGAAGTGCTCTGGGTGCAGGCCGTGGACGAGTTCCTGCGGTCCCGCGGCGCTCCGCTGCCGCGCGAGGCGGTCATGCGCATCGTCTACGGCCGGTCCTGGCACGACGTGTACCGGGACGTCGCATGCCGCGTTCCGGACCTGAAGATGAGCCTTGCCGAGATGGAAGACGCCCTGGCGCCGCTGTTCTGCCGCCTGCGCGACACGCGCGACGTGCGCATAACCGGGTCGACCGACCTGCTGCGGCGCCTGGCGTCGACCCATCCCGTGTGCATCGTCTCGGGCTCGGCGCGCCGCGACGTGGCGGCGGCCGTCGACCTGATGGGTATCGGCGACGCGATCGCGTTCTACCTGGGCGCCGAGGACTACGCGCCGGGCAAGCCCGATCCGGCCTGCTACTTCCTGGCCGCGCGGCGCCTGCGGTGCGCGCCGGGCGAGTGCGTGGTGTTCGAGGATTCGGCCGCCGGCGCCGCGGCCGCCCGCCGCGCGGGCATGCGCTGCGTGGCGCTCGCGCGGCCCGGCGCCCCGCCCCAGGACCTGTCCGACGCGGACCTCGTGCTGTCCGACTTGAGCGCCTTCCGGGAAGATATGCTGGAAACGGCCTTTGCCGCGAGGTGAACCATGTTCAGACGCAAGGCCCGGCCCTCGCTGCTGAGCGAAGCGATGGACACCGCGCGGCGGCACAAGGGCTCGCCGCACGACGACGCGTCCGATCTGCGCGCGAAGATGTCCGACGCCGGCATGCGCACGTTCGTCTGGTGCGTGGCGCTCGCCGTCGCCGCGCTGGCCGTCGTCCTGGGGCTGTTCCTGCTGTGCACGAAGAAGTGACGGCCGCGGCTGATCGGCCGCGCGGCGCGGCGCGGGGCAAGCCGCGAGCGCAGTTGTCCTCCGCCGGGCTATGACCGGCCGGGGCGCGTCACCGCGAAATCCAGCAGCGTATCGCCGTCGAACAGGAAACGGCCTTCAAAGGGCACGCCCCCGAGCATCAGGGGCAACCAGTGCGGATCGTCCTGCCACATGCGTTCGTAGGGGATCGCGTCGACCCTTGCCCACAGCGGCGCCGCTTCGCTTGTCTCCCGCGGTTCGCCGTCGCAGCCCGCGGCCTTGAAAACGTTGACGTGCAGGGACAGGCCGTCGACGAACTGGAAACGCAGCTCGCCGCAGGCCGTCACGCCGCGCGGCGTGACGCGCAGTTCCTCCTCGACCTCGCGCACCGCCGCCTGCAGCGGTTTTTCGCCCGGCTCGATCCGGCCGCCCGGGCCGTTGATCTTGCCCGCGCCGAGCCCTTTCTTCTTGCGAATCAGCAGAATGCGGCCGTCGCGCACGACGAACAGAAGCGTCGCCCGCTGGCGCGGCCTCCAGGTTGACCAGTCAATCTCGCCCAGGGTCTTCATGCTTCCTTCGCCCGCCCTCCTAGAAGAAGAAGCGCGTGCCGAAGACGTACTGAACGCGCGTGTAGTACGGGGCGCGGAACCGCAGGTGTTCGTCGCTGGGCATGTCCGCCTGGACGGCCGCGGACAACGCCGCGCCCGGCGCGACAAAGTAGTTGGCGCCCGCCGACAGGCCCGCCAGAATGCCACGCGTGCGCCGGGGCGGAACGAAAACTCCCGCCTCCGGGTTGTCCGGGTCCGCCCGCGCCTCGATCAGCGACGTGCCGTAGATCACGCGCGCGCCCACAAAGGGCGACAGCTCCCCGCCCAGATCGAAGCTCTTCTCCGCGAACGGCCCGCCCGATATCCACGACGAACGGCGCACCACGCCGCCTTCCGCGCCCAGGCCGAACTCCAGGCCCGGCCCGAAGCAGTGCCCGTAGCGCGCCGCGCCCGTCAGGGCCCCGCCCGCCAGACCGCCCGCGCTCAGGTAAAGCTCGTGCGCGCCCTTCTCCGGCACGGCCGCCCCGGCCGCAACCGCCAGCGCGCATCCCGCCGCCGCCGCCAGCCCGCATCGCACCACGGTATGCATGCAATCGCCCTCCTTGTTTCCGTCGGACAATTTGCCCGTCACCGAGTCTCGCCTGGTTTTCCTTCGGGGTCACCGCTTGTCCTATTGCTTCCGCACCCAACGGCGCCGCCGCGGGGCGGCGCAACGCGCCTGCCGGCGGCTGGTTCGCCGCGCCTCTCAGGATGCTTTCCTGCTCATATCGTCCGTACGGCCGTATGCACAAGTCAATTATCTTCTTCGTGGCGAAGGGCGCCCCGACGGCCCCGAGCGTCGCAGGCGCCGCGTCGGTCTCGCCGCCATCCGCTTGCATATGCGCCAGGAGAAACGTCGCGCACGCCGCCGCTTCATGTTTGCCGTAGCCTTTCTCCGCGCGCATCTGTTGCGATATCTTTCGCAGTTGCCTCCATTCTGCTACTCTCCCGGCATGACCTCCCGGGAAAGGGACATGCGGATACTGTATCCGTCACCAATCTTGTCCGCGGTCCGTTGTTTCGCGGAACACGCTTTTCGCGCTGCCGCCGCGATGCTCGTCTGCCTTTCCTGCCTGCCTCTCGAAGGACTCGCGGCCGATCCCTGGCCCGGAGAGACATGGCCGGCGTCGAGCAACCTGTCGTTTGTCGGCGCGTCAGCGCCTCATCCGTGGACCAGCAATCTCAGCGGCGCCTACTGGAACCCGGTTACCCGAAGACTGTGGGTTGTCAACAACTCCGGCAGTTTCAGCGTGATCAAGGAGGACGGCGCGGGCAGTTTCGTGGCCGAACGGCACTACGCGCCCGGCGGCGATCTCGAAGGGATCACGCAGGCGGATGCGTTGACGAATGCGGTCTATCTTCTGGTTGAGAACGCGGAAGACATCCGGGAATACAGGGTGTCGGACGGGGCGCTGATCAGGACCTGGGACCTGACGCCGACCGTGGGCGCCCTGGCCAACAGCGGAACCGAGGGGATCGCGTTTGTTCCCGACGCGTGGCTTGCCGCCGGCGGCTTTCGCGACGGGAGCGGCAACATCTACACGAACAGCGTCCACGGCACCAACGGACTGGGCGGCATCATGCTGGTGGCTGTGCAGGGAACGGGGGCGGCCAATTATGGGTACGTCCACGCCGTCGACCTGAAGAAGGACGGAACGCACACCTGCGTGGGCAGGTACAAGACATCGAGGAACGAAAGCTGTGATCTGGCGTTCGATGCGTCGATCGGCGCGCTGTACATCCTTCACAACATTGACGGCAACCTGCTGGAGGTGACAGACCTGACCTCGACCACCTACGGCGCGGACAGGAAATTCACGACATTGCGCGAGATCCAGGCGCCGAGCGGGTCCAACATCGAGGGGTTCGGCCTGACTCCGGCGCTTGCCGGCACGAATACGATCGGCGACGGATGGTGCTTCTTCACGGATGATAACAATTCCGACGGCGCCTTGCGCTGGTTCCGGCAACTGCCTTCTCCATAGGTTCAGTGATCCTGGAAAGAGCAGTTCGGCCGCGAAGCGGCTGAACTGCTCTCCGTAGGATGATAGTCTTTCGACAGTCTCAACGCCGCAGGTCAGGCGGCTGTAAAGCGTCGCCTGCACCTGCTTGGTTCGCATGGATGTTGTCTTGACGGGTGATCGGGATACTCCCCCAAAACAGTCCCTATCCCACGCCGCCACGTCCGTTGCCGAGGACCGCTCGTTCGAGGCAGGCTAAGAGATCGTTCTCGCGCCATGGCGTCTGCAAAGCGGGCATGGCAAAACCAGCCAGGATCTGGCGCTTGGTTTCCGGAACGTCGGCCTCGGTGAGCGCGATGAGCGGCACGTTCTGAAGCGCCGGATCGCCCTTGATTTGCGCGATGACGCCGGCCGTGTCCAGGCCGGCCATGCTGAAGTCCAGAATCGCCGCGTACGGCGCGGCGCGGCGCATGGCGGCAACGGCTTCCGCGCCGTCCCCGTGGATCGACGCTCTGAAGCCGTGACGCGCCAACTGCGCGGCGATGGTCTGGCTCGGCTCCCCGGCGCCAAACAGCACCAGCTCGGGCGGCTCCACCGTCGGCAGTCGGATCGTAACGAGCGTGCCCCTGGTCTTGCCGGGCGGGGGACTGGCCAGCGCGAGGGTTCCGCCGTGCTGCTCAAGAATTTCCCGCGAAATCGAAAGACCCAGACCGGTTCCGCCCGGGCTATGGTTGCCCTGAAAGTACCGCTCGCCGATGTGCGGAAGGTGTTCGGGGTGAATGCCGATGCCGTTGTCCTCGACATCCAGCGTCAGGAATCCGGGCATGCCGTCATCCGTTCGCGACGCAATCCGGATGTCGCCGCCCTCCGGCATGAACTTGATGGCGTTGCCCAGCACGTTCAACAGCACGCGTTCGACGCGTTGACGGTCGCATTCCACAAAAAACGGGCTGTCGGGAATCGTCACGGCCGCCTGTATGGACCGGTCGGCCATCTGGGGCTGCAGCATGTCTACAACCCTTCGGACCAAAGCGGAAAAAGGCGTCCGCACGCGATCCAGACTGAGGGTTCCGGCGTCGCTGCGGGACATGTCGAGGATGTCTTCAACCGTTTGCTGCATCCTGAAGCTGATCTGTTGCATCCGTTCGAGATACGAACGGCAATGACGATCGGGGTGCGGGCAGATGATACCCGCCAGCAGGTTGCGTAGCGCAAGACTCAAACTCGCGAGCGGCGATTTGAGCTCGTGCGAGACGTTCGAGACGAATTCGGCCCTCGTCCTGTCAAGGGCCTGCAGGCGCTCGTTCGCCCGTTGCAGTTGCGCGGTACGTTCGACGACGAGTTCCTCCAGGTGCGCCTGATATTCTTTCAGCGCCTCCTCCGCCTGCTTGCGCGCGGTGATGTCGCGGTTGATGCCCAACACGCCCGTGGCATGGCCGGCCGCATCGCGCACACACACCTTGGTCGTGATCACCCAGCGTGTCCGGCCGTCGGCGCCCGTGATGGCGGCCTCGCGGTTGACGCAGGCTCCCTGGCCGCGCATCAGATCCTGCTCTTCCTGCCTGAACCGCGCGGCCAGTTCGCGCGAAAAAAAGTCGTCATCGGTCTTGCCGGCGAGCGCGTCGGGGGAGGAAAAGCCGAAGAACGTCGCGGTCGCGGGGTTCACGGACACAAAACGACTGTCGGTGTCCTTCAGATAGACCTGGTCCGGGATGTTGTCCATGATGCCGAGCAGTAGTCTGTGCTCCGCGGCCAGCGCCCGTCGCAGGCGGCCGCGCTCCATGGCATAGCGGATCGCGCGCGCCAGGGAAGCGCCGTCTTCCCGTCCCTTGACGACGTAATCCTGCGCGCCGTATTGGATCGCCCGGTCGGCCATTTCCTCATCGTCCAGGCCGGTCAGCACGACGATCGGAACGTCCGTCACGGCCTCGCGCAGGCGCACCAGAGTGTCGAGGCCCTGGCTGTCGGGCAGGCCAAGGTCCAGCAGCATCACGTCGATGCCCCCCTGGGACGCTTCGCGCAGCGCCGCGGAAAGACGGTCGGCGCGCCGGAACTGAGGGGAGCCGCGCATCCGGCGGGACAACAGCTGCTCCAGCAGCAGCGCGTTGCTGTCGTCGTCCTCCACGATCAGGATGACCGTCGGTTGGTCGGTCGGCTCGGTGCTCATCGTTGTTGCCCTCGCATCCGTCATCGCGCCGTGTTCCGATTGGCGGGTTCGCCGTCCAGCGCCTCCAGCACGCCGGCGAAGCGCGCCACGTTGGCCGGATCGATCCGCCCGAGCGCGACATGGGCCTCGCGCACCGTCCCCGCCAGGTCGGCGGCGGGGGCGGCCGGCAGCGGCGTCATCGTCGTCGCTGGGGGCGGCAGCGGCCGGGACGCCAGCGCAAAGGAGGGGCGCAGGCCCATCTCGGTCAACTGACCGAGAACGCGCGGCGGAGTGTTGAGCAGTTCCACGCTCCAGCGGCCGTCGCGCTGTCCCATCGCCAGCATCGCCAGGGTGCCAAGGATCGTGCTGTCCATGTACTCGCAGTCATCGAGCCCGATCTCGAAATGCCGCACCCCGTCGGCGGCGCTACGCTGAATGAAGGCGCGCAGACCGGGTCCCTGCATGCAGGTGGCACGTCCCTGGATACAGACCGTGGCGGTCGCGTCTTGAATGCGAACGTGAATGCGCGACGACGTCATGTTCCACCCCCCGCCGATGGCAAGGCGCCGCGCTCGATGCAGACCAGGCACAGATCGTCCGTGAACTCGCCTTTTCCGACAAAACCTTGCAGATCGGCCAGAATCCGGTCGGGCAATTCCTCGACCGGGCGCCGGCCGGACTGGGCCGCGGCCGCGAGCAGGCGTTCGCGCCCGTATTCCTCGTACGTGGGCGCGCATGACTCGTAGGCGCCATCGGTGTACAGCAACAGGCGATCGCCGACATCCAGGCTGAAATCCACGGCCCGGTACTCGAAGGACGCGTCGAACCCCAGCGCGGGGCCGATTGCCTCACCATGCAGAGGCAGCCATTCAGCCGAGCCCGACGCCTTCAGGCGCAGCGGGGGTGGGTGTCCGGCGGTGGCGCCGCGCGACACGCCGGCACGCAAATCGAGGAACACGCAGGCGGCCGTCACGAGCATCGCACAATCCGGCATGTTCAGCACCTTCAGGAATTCGCGATTGACCTGCGTCAGAAAGCGCCCCGGATCCCGCGCCGACAATTTGAACTCCTCGACCAGGCCGCGCAGCAGGGCCGTGACGAGCGCCGAGCGCACGCCGTGCCCCACCACGTCGCAAATCACCATCCCGATCTCGGTTTCCGAGACGGGCAGGAAGGCGAAGAAGTCCCCGCCCAGCGTCTGGCAGGGGCGGTAGAGCATGCCCACCCGCAAGGGGGCCATCCGCCCGCCGTCGGAGCGCCGGGGGGGCTGTCGCGGCACGAGCGCCCCCTGCACCTCGCGGGCCATGGCGAGATCGGCCGCCATGACGGCGTTGGCGGCGCGCAGCTCGTCGGCCAGG
The DNA here is from genome assembly GCA_016873635.1 of Lentisphaerota bacterium. Classification (GTDB taxonomy): domain Bacteria; phylum Verrucomicrobiota; class Kiritimatiellia; order UBA8416; family VGWJ01; genus VGWJ01. Next base: position 24,242 of record VGWJ01000043.1, read on the forward strand.
TGCGAAAGCCGTTCCTCCGTGATCTTGCGTTCGATCGCGTACCGGATCGCGCGGGCCAGCAACCGGCCGTCGAACTGCCCCTTGACCAGGTAGTCCTGCGCGCCGCCCTGCACGGCCTTCGCGCCCAGTTGCTCGTCATCGAGGCCGGTGAGCAGGATGATGGGGATGTGCGGGGCCTTTTCCCGCACGCGCTCAAACGTCGCCCACCCCCGCGAATCCGGCAGCGACAGGTCCAGCAGCACGACCTGGGTTTCCAGCCCGATGGCGGACAGCCCCTCCCGCAGGCAGTCCCGCCGTTCCAGCAGGAAGCCTTTCGGGCCGGCCGACGCGAGCAGGCGGCTCGCAATCAGGAAATCCTCCTCGTCGTCCTCGATCATCAGAACGCGGATCGGCGTCTCCATGGCGGCCCTCCTCCCGCGGGTTCACTCGCCGTGCGGCGGAAGCTTGACGATCTTGAACCAATACTTGCCGAGTTCCGTGACCAGCTCCACCAGCTTCGGGAATGTCACGGGTTTCTGGACGTACGAGTTGACCCCGAGATCGTAGGATCGCAGGATGTCCTCGTCGGCCGAGGAGGTCGTGAGCACGACCACGGGGATCGAGCGCAGGAGCGGATCGGCCTTGATCTCGCGCAGCGCTTCGCGGCCGTCCTTGCGGGGCATGTTGAGGTCGAGCAGGATCAGGTCCGGCCGAATCGCCTGTTCGTATGGCGGGCGGCGGTGCAGGTAATCCATCAACTCCTCGCCGTCGTTCACGACCGTCAGATCGTTGGCCAGATGGGCCTGCGCGAAGGCTTTGCGGACCAGCATCTGGTCCTCGGGATCGTCTTCCGCCATCAGCAACAGGATCATGGAGCATTCCCGATTCATGTCGCGTCTCCCTCTTTCAGGTTGGCATGTCTCATGGGCAGTTCCACTCGAAACGTCGCGCCGTCGCCCAGCCGGCCTTCGGCCGTGATCCGGCCGCCGTGCCGCTCCACGATGCGGCGGCAAACCGCGAGGCCGATCCCGGTGCCCTCGTATTCCTGGCGGCCATGCAGGCGCTGGAACAGGCCGAAAATGCGCTCTTCAAACCGCGGTTCGAAGCCGATGCCGTGATCCTCGACGCAGAGCACCGCGCGGTTGGCGTTCGCATCGGCCTCCAGGATCCTGACTTGGACAACCGGCGCCTCGCCGGGCTTCCGGAACTTGAGCCCGTTGGCGATCAGGTTCTGAAAAAGCTGCCGCATCTGGATCGCGTCGGCGTCCAGCGCGGGCAGCGGCCCGACGGTCACCGTGCCGCCCGATTCCTTCAGCCTCGCGTCCAGATCCTCCAGAACCTCCCGCAGCGTTTCGTTCAAATCCACGGGCGCAAACGGCCTGGCGCGCGTCGCGACGCGCGACAGTTGCAGGAGATCGTTGATGAGCGCCTGCATGCGTTTAACGGCTGCCAGGATATGATCCAGATACTCGCGGGCGTCCGCGCTGACCGCCGCGCCGCACTCCTGCACGAGCAGACTGCTGAAAGACGAGATTTTGCGCAACGGCTCCTGCAAATCGTGCGACGCCACGTAGGCGAACTCCTCGAGTTCGCGGTTGGAGCGCTGCACATCCTCCAGCGCCGTCTTGAGCAGGGCTTCCGTCCGCTTGCGCCCCGTGATGTCAACGTGGCATCCCACCATGCGGACGGCGGATCCGTCCGGAGCCCACTCGATGACACGCCCGGCGCAGATGACCCAGACGGTCGAGCCGTCCCGGTGGCGGTAACGGATTTCGTTGTAGAAGGGCGCACGGCCATGAGTTCCCACGTGCTGACGAAAGACATCCAGTACGCCCGGGAGGTCCTCCGCGAAGATGAGCTTCTGCCAGGTCTCCGGAGCATTGGGCAGTTCGTGGTCCTCGTAACCGAACATCCGCTTGAAAGCGGGACTCAGGTACTCGGTGCCCGCCGGAATGTTCCAGTCCCAGTAGCCGGATAGTGTGGATTCGAGGATGTCGGCGAGGATCCTCTCGCTGTCGCGCAGCGCCTTGGCGGCCTGCCGTTCCGCGGAAACGTCGCGGAAGATGAGAACGACGCCTCCCGGCGCTCCCGTGCTGCCGGGAATCGGCGACGCGCTGTCCGCGATGGCTCGTTCGGTGCCGTCTCGTGCGATCAAGAGCGTGTGGTTGGCGAGACCGGCGACGGCGCCTTCCCGAACGACCTTGTCGATCGGATTCTCGACCTCCCGGCGGTCGTGCTCGTTGACAATCTTGAACACCTCGTGGACCAGACGGCCCGCCGCCTCGGCCTCGGTCCATCCCGTCAAACTCTCGGCCGCCCGGTTCATCTGCTGGACGCGGCCGCGCAGGTCCGTCACGACAACCCCGTCTCCGATTCCGTACAGGATCGCGCGGAACCTCTGCTCCAACGCGGTCAGAACGGCCACCCGCACCTTGAGGTGATCGTTCTCGGCGGCCAATTGCTCAACTGCCGCCGGATGGTCCGGCCGGACTCCCGGCCCGCCTGGCTCAGAAGCGCTCATGATGCACGATCTCCGCAAGCGGCAGCCTCGGGCGGGAAGCCGGGCTCTCGTCCGGCCACCCGATGGCCAGCAAGCCGGCGTGGTAGTAACCGTTCGGGACCTCCAGGATGCGGAGCACCTCATCGTCCTGACACAACTTCACCCAGCAACACCCCAGCCCCAGCGCATGGGCGGCCAAGGTCATGTACGCGCCGGCAATCGCGCTGTTGAGGGCGGCGTCGGTCTTGAGGTCAGCCGGATTCCAGTTATCCAGGACATGGTCGGCGAAGTCCTTCACATCCATGCCGAAGGCGCCCGCCTGCACCAGTTCGAGCGTCCGCGCCGGTACGGAAGGGCGCGGATCGATGACGCCCAGCACGGCGATCAGCACGGGCGCGTCCAGGACAAGCTGCTGGTGATACACTGCCGAATACAGTTCCCGTTTGACCGTGGCATCGCGCACGACCAGGAAATGCCAGGGTTGCGAGTTGGCGCGCGACGGCGCCAGGCGCCCCGCCTCAAGTACCTGGGCGACCAGATCCTCGGGCACCGGCGTGTTTGTGTAGCGCCGGATGCTCCTCCTCGTCCGGACAAGTTCCATGAAGTCCATCCCACCCTCCTGTCTTGTTCCCCCGCAATCGCCGCCCCGCGGTTGACGATAAGGGAGGACGGCAGCGGGAAACGATTGAGACGCCTGACTCGTCACCCGTTCTCGTCCACCGCTTCACTCTCATTCCTTCGTCGAACTTCTGACCGTCCCGGCATGTCGCGTTTATGACCCAAGCGCTTGCTTAACGGCTTTCAGCAGTTCCCATGCATCGGAACTTCCCGCGATGGTGACAACCCCCTCCGGCACTCTCCATGCATGATTGCCGAACGTCGTCGCGGGCCGGCTCTCGTCGTAAAGCACAACCGGAATCGAACGCGTGGCGGGCATGGTTCGCACGAGCGAAGCCACCACGCTTCCGTTCATACCCGCCAGAATCTCGTTCATCAGAATCGCATCTGGCAATTCCTCGACTGCCCTTTCCAGGACATCCCCTCCGGTTTCCGCCACCACCGTATCGTAGCCGGCCTGGCGGAAGGCCATCTGCAGGCTTTCGACACGTGGCGCGTCGCCTTCGCCGATGAGCACCTTGCGCTGAGTGCGCCCCTCGCGCTTGTTCGTGTCATCGTGGGCGGCGAGAATCTGCCGTATGCAACCGATCAGCGCATCTTGCGTAGCGGGCTTGGCAAGGAAGGCGTCCACCGCAATGCCGTCGAAAAAAGGCTCCATCGCGGCCCGCGCCGTCAGCACCAGCACCGGGCAGCGCATACTGCCGTCCGGGTTCTGGATCCGCTTGAGCACCTCGATGCCGCTCATGACCGGCATGCTGATATCCAGGACCAGCAGATCGGGCATCGCTTCATCCATCCGCGCCAACGCCTGCTTCCCGTCGCGGGCGCAGGCAACAGCGAACCCTTCATGCGCGAGAAAATCCTCCATTGTCCGCAGCAGCCCCTGATCGTCATCCACCAGCAGAATACGTGGCTTTGCTGGTTGGCCGGCCTTCATGGCCTGAAGATCCTCGTCTTCGCCTTCAATCAACTGCGCGGCCTTGACGTTTCACCGCTGGACCCAGATGAAGATGTCCGTATCAAAGATCACGGTAGCGTCCCCCGCGTAGCCGCTCCATGGTCTTCTCGACCGACGCCCCCGACGCCCGAGAGCCGAAGAAGGCATGATCGCGCAGTCTGGGTGCGGACACTCTGACCGCAGGCCGGATGATTCCCTTCACCTTGCCACGGTACAGCACGCTGACGCTCTCGTTCCTTTCAAGCGCCTTCAGGACGTCGTTCATGTGATATCGCAAGTCAACCACGGTCGCTTCCATACGCCCCATCCTTTATCCTGAAAAAAGCGTGAGTGGAGCATGGTTTGAGCGAGTTTTCTAGAAAAGTCATAGATTCTGGTCGCATGCCATTTGCAAAATCAGCTTTTTGCGGCGAGTTTCAGGCGTCGTGCGCGCTGAAACGC
>VGWJ01000044.1 GCA_016873635.1 Lentisphaerota bacterium
CGCTGGCCGTGGCCGACCCCGCCGATATGCCCGATCTGCCGGGCCTGCGCCTGCACGTGCTCGTTCGCCAGGCCGGCGCGGCAGGCCGGCCGGAGCGCTGCGCGGTAATCCCGGTCGGGACCGCCATGTCCCGGCTGGTGCGGCTGCCGTGCCCGTCGGGCCATGCCTATGCCCTGGTGGAGGACGTGATCGCGATGTTCGCCGAGCGCCTGCTGCCGGGGGCGGAAATCGAGGAGGCGGTTCCGTTCCGCATCACGCGCAACGCGGATATCGGCGTGCGCGAAGACCTGGGCGGCGATTTCATGGCGGAGATGGAGCACGTTCTGGATCAGCGCAAGTACTCCGACTGCGTGCGCCTGGAGTTGCGCGCTTCCGCTTCGCGCGCGGCGCTGAAATGGCTGACCGGCGCCCTGCGAGTCCGGGAACGCGGGGTCTACGCCGTGCCCGGGCCCGTCAACCTGGCCGGGCTTTCCGCGCTGGCCGCCCTGGAGGGCTATGACGAACTGCGCTACCCGGAGTGGACGCCTCAGCCTTCGCCGCAGATCGACCCGCGCGAAAGCATCTTCGACGAGATCCGGCGGCGCGACCTGGTGCTCTGCCATCCCTACGAAAGCTTCGATCCCGTGACGCGCCTCGTGGAAGAAGCCGCGCGCGATCCGGAGGTGCTGGCCATCAAACAGATCCTGTACCGCACCAGCGTGAGCAGCCCCGTGGTGGCCGCGCTGGGGGAGGCGGCCTCGCGCGGCAAGTACGTCACGGCCGTCGTGGAGCTGCGGGCCCGCTTCGACGAAGCGCGCAACATCGAGTGGGCCAGGGAGCTGGAGCGCCAGGGGGCCCAGGTGATCTACGGGCTCAAGGGCTTGAAGACGCACGCCAAGCTGTGCATCGTTGTGCGCCGCGAAGCGGGGGGCGTTGTCCGCTACCTGCACTTCGGCACGGGCAACTACAACGAGCGGACGGCGCGGCTTTACAGCGACGTGGGCTACATGACGTGTGATCCGGACCTGGGCGCGGACGCTTCGGCATTCTTCAATTCCGTCACCGGCTGCTCGGAGCCGCAGCCCTTCCTGAAACTGGCGGCGGCGCCGCTGGGATTGAAGGAGCGCATTCTCGAACTGATCGAGAACGAGACGGCGCGGCGGCGGCAGGGACGCAGGGCGGCCATTCGCATCAAGGTCAATGCCCTGGTCCATCCCCAGGTTATTGAGGCCCTGTACCGCGCTTCGCAGGCGGGCGTGCGCGTGGACCTGAACGTGCGCGGCATCTGCTGCCTGCGCCCGGGCGTGAAAGGACTCAGCGAGAACATCACGGTGGTCAGCATCGTGGATCGCTTCCTCGAGCACAGCCGCATCTTCTACTTCTACCAGGGCGGCGGGGAGCGGGTCTTCATCTCCAGCGCGGACCTTATGCCGCGCAACCTGGACCGCCGCGTGGAGCTGCTTGTGCCGGTGGACGACGCCGCGTGCCGGCGGCGGCTGTGCCGGATTCTGGACGGCTATTTCAGGGACAACGTCAAGAGCCGCGTGCTGGCGCCCGACGGTACGTACCGGGCGCCGGGCCCCGCGCGGCGGCGCCCCTATCGCGTGCAGTTCGCCATGTGCGCGGAGGCCCTGCAGGCGGTCAGGACCGCCCAGGCCGCCCGCCGCAGCGTGCTGCAGCCGCACCTGCCGGCGGAGGAGCATTAGGAGGTTTCAGAAGGGGAACGCGTGAGCGCCGATGCGTGGACAACGCTGGCGGTCGTTGGCGGGGCGCCGGCGCTTCTGGTCGGAACGCGCAAGGCGCCCGACGCCATCCTGGCCGGGGCGGTGGCCAATAGCCTTGCCTTGGGTCTCCCGGCCCGTGCACAATGACGGCATGCACACGACGGGCAGTCGCATCGCGGAAATCCGCCGCCGCCTGGGGCCGGAGCTTCTGATTCTCGGGCATCACTACCAGCGGGCGGCCGTGCTGCGCCACGCCGACGCCGTCGGCGATTCGCTGGAACTGTCGCGCCACGCGGCGGCTTCGCGGGCCCCGCGCATCGTGTTCTGCGGCGTGCGTTTCATGGCCGAATCGGCCGCCGTTCTTTGCGGCCCCGGGCAGACGGTCTACATGCCCGAGATGTCCGCGGGCTGCCCCATGGCGGACATGGTCCGGCCGGGAACGCTGGAGGCGGCCTGGCGTACGCTCAACCGGAACGCGGCGGACTGGCTGCCGGTGGTCTACGTCAACAGCAGCGCCGAAGTGAAGGCCTTCTGCGGCCGGCACGGCGGCATCACCTGCACGTCCAGCAACGCCGGGCGCGCCTTCAAGTGGGCGTTTGCGCGGAACAGGCGCGTCTTCTTCCTGCCGGACGAGCACCTGGGCGCCAACACCGCCGCGGAGCTGGGCCTGCCCGACGCGCATGTCCTCGTCTACGACTACAAGCGCGAGGGCGGCGGGGTGGGGGCGGACGCCCTGTCCCGGGCCCGCGTGGCGCTGTGGAAGGGTTTCTGCCTCGTCCATACCGCCTTCACGGCCGCCCACATCGCGGCCGCGCGCGAGGCGTTGCCCGCGGCCCGCATCATCGTGCACCCCGAAACTCCGCGCGAAGCGGCCCGCCTGGCCGACGCCCGCGGATCCACTTCGCAGATCATCCGGTACGTGCAAAGCGCGCCGGACGGCGCAACCATCGTGATCGGAACCGAGCTGAACCTGGTGCAGCGGCTGGCCGAGGAACAGCGCGAACGCGTGACCGTCAAGGCCCTGGCGCCCTCGGTCTGCGCGAACATGGCCAAGACCAACGAGGCCAACCTCCTCGCGGTGCTCGAAACCTGGGACGCGCGGCGCATCGTCCGCGTGCCGGCCGACGTCGCTGCCGGCGCCCGCGCGGCGCTGGAAAGGATGCTGGCGCTGTGAGATGAGGAAACGGGGGATTGAAAGCGGCCTTCAAGCTGAGCTCTCCCTTTGCGCCCACCGGCGACCAGCCCGAGGCGATTGAGGCCCTCTGCCGCGGCCTGGCCGAGAACCGCCGGCTGCAGATCCTGGAAGGCGTGACCGGCTCGGGCAAGACCTTTACGGTGGCCAACGTCATCGCCCGCGCGGGCCTGCCGACGCTGGTGGTCTCGCACAACAAGACGCTTGCGGCCCAGCTTTACAGCGAGCTGCGCGACTTCTTCCCCGACAGCGCCGTCGAGTACTTCGTGAGCTACTATGACTACTACCAGCCCGAGGCCTATATCCCCCAGACCGACACCTACATCGCCAAGGACGCCTCGATCAACAAGGAGATCGAGCGCCTGCGCCTTTCCGCGACCAACTCGCTGCTGACGCGGCCCGACGTCATTATCGTGGCGTCGGTGTCCTGCATCTACGGCCTGGGATCGCCCCAGGACTACATGGGCATGCTGGTGGTCGTGGAGACGGGCGGCGCCGCGGAGCGCGACGAAGTGCTGCGCAGGCTGGTCGACATCCAGTACGCGCGCAACGACTACGCGCCCGAGCCGGGCACGTTCCGCGTGCGGGGCGACACGCTGGACGTGTTTCCGTCCTATTCCAGCCAGGCCGTGCGCGTGGACTTCTTCGGCGACGAGATCGAGGCCGTCCGGGAGCTGGACCCGACCACGGGCCGCGTCGGCCGGAGCCTGCCGCGGGCCGTTATCTCGCCGGCCAAGCATTTCGTGATGCCGCAGGAAAAGGTCGCGCCGGCGGTCGAGCGCATTCTCGCCGAGCTGCGGGAGCGCGTCACATGGTTCGAGCGGCAGGGGAAGCTGCTCGAGGCGCAGCGCCTGCGGCAGCGCACCATGTTCGACATCGAGATGCTGACCGAGATCGGCTACTGCTCCGGGATCGAAAACTACTCGCGCCATCTGAGCGGGCGGGCGGAGGGCGAGCCGCCGGCCACGCTGCTCAGCTATTTTCCCGGCGAGTTCCTGACGGTGATCGACGAGTCGCACGTGACGATCCCGCAGCTGCGGGGCATGTACAACGCCGACATCTCGCGCAAGCAGGTGCTGGTGGACCACGGTTTCCGCCTGCCTTCGGCGCGCGACAACCGGCCGCTGAACTTCGACGAATTCATGGCCAGGGTGGGGCGGATCGTGTGCGCCACGGCCACCCCGGGCCCGTACGAGCTGCAGCAGTGCCCGTCGCCCGTGCGGCAGGTGATCCGGCCCACGGGACTCGTGGACCCGCCGGTCGAGATACGGCCGCTGGCAGGCCAGATCGACGACGTCATGGAGGAAATCCGCGCGCACGCCGGGCGCGGGGAGCGGGTGCTTGTGACCACGCTCACCAAGCGCACGGCCGAAGACCTGGCCGACTACCTGCGCACGGCCGGACTGCGCGTGGAATACCTGCACGCCGACATCGACGCCATCGAGCGCGTCAGCATTTTGACGCGCCTGCGGCGCGGCGAATTCGACTGCCTTGTCGGCATCAACCTCCTGCGCGAGGGGCTGGATCTTCCCGAAGTCGCGCTGGTGGCCATCCTTGACGCCGACAAGGAGGGCTTCCTGCGCTCGGAGACTTCGCTGATCCAGGTGGCCGGGCGCACGGCGCGGCACGTCAACGGAAAGGTCGTTCTCTACGCGGACGGCGTGACCGATTCCATGCGGCGGATGATCGAGGTCACGGCCGAGCGGCGCCGCCGGCAGGTGGCGTACAACGAAGCCCACGGGATTACGCCGCGCAGCGTGGAGCGCAGCATCCGGGACGGCATTGTCCGGCGGGAGGCGGGCGCGGACGTCAACCGCGCCGTGGTGCGCGAAACGGGCGAGGAATACGACGTGCGCCGCGTGATCGAGGACCTGGAAGCGGAGATGCTGGAAGCCGGCGCCGCGCTGGAATTCGAGCGCGCGGCGCTGATCCGCGACCGGATCTACGAGCTGAAGGGCGTCAGCGCGCGCCATCTGCCGGGCGCCGGTCCCGGCCGGCGGCCCGGACGGCGGCCGGCCGGCTACGTCGTGCGCTCGGGCGCGGGCCGCGGCAGGAAGAAGCGCGGGTGACGGCAGGCGGCCGTGACCGCCGCCGGCCCCGCGATCACTTGATGAAGTAGCCTGAGACGCGCCACGCGCCGTCCCTGTCCAGCATGGGCGTGACGGTCTCGATGGCGGCCTTCTTGTTCTCGAACGAGGTCTTGAACTGGACGATCACGTACTGTCCGTCGGGAGCGCCGGGCATGGCTGTGCGGTAGCGCGTGCCCTTCAGTTCCCGCGAAAGATTGCCGCCGAACGGCTTGCGGATGGCGTGCATGGTCTGGATCCACTGTCCCTGCGGCACGGCGCCCCTGAAGAATTGCGAGCCTTCCTGCCAGCTCTCGACATACTTTTCGGCGTCAACGAGCCGCAGCCAGGACTCGGCGGCGGCGGCCGCCGCCTTCTCCGCCTCCGGGTTGCGGCCGGCCCGGCAGCCCGCCAGGCCGAGGACGGCGACGAACAGCGTAGACGCGACTACTGCTCTCATGGGTAATTCTCCTCTGCGCCTCGACGGAAACGGAACGCCAATGACGCGATCCCAGGCCGGAAATCGCCCTGCATGACTGCACTGTGCTCCAGCAAAGGTCCGGCGTCAATCGTTCTCTTCGCGGCATGCTTCAGCCCCTCGCTATCCCGGAGGCAGGATGCGGCGCAGGGGATTCAAGACCCGGCCCACGAGGCGGGCGGGCGATTCAACCAGGAGCATGCGCAGGAACTGCTCCGTGGAGACGGCGCGCGGTTCGTCGAGGCGGCGGCGCAGGAACTGGCTGGCCAGCAGCCCGGCGACCGTGACGGCGTAGAGCATGCTGAAGGGGGTCCAGGTCCAGCCGGCGGCAAGCGGAATGCCTTCCGGCACGAGACGCTGGGCGGTGTCCAGGGCAAGTCCCCACAGGACGGGCAGGATTCCGAGCGTCAGGCTCGAAGCGACGCTCGATATCGCGAAGAAATGGCTGCGGCCCGTGACCGGAACCAGCCCCATGAGCAGGCGCGTGGCGGCCACCCCCAGCACCGCGAATCCGACCGCGCCGAAAGACATGATTCCGAACGTAACCATCGCGTGCCGCGGGAGCGCGCCGGCGGCGAGGGCCGTCCACAGGCACTGGCCGGCGATGATGAGCGCGCTGGCGACTCCCAGCAGCGGCCGGCTGCCGAAGCGGTCCGCCAGCCGGCCGCTGAGCATCGCGCCCGCGGCGGAGAGTATGTTGGCGTAGGCGGAAAGCCCGAGGATCAGGCTTCCGGAGGCCCCATAGCTGTCGCGCATGAACGGGACCCACAGCACGCCCAGGGCCGCCACGAACGCGTTGAAGACCACACTGAAGACGACGTAGCGGAGAAAAGGAGGATAGAGCAGCATCTCGCGCCAGGGCGGGTGAACCGCCTGCCTGCCCGTCATGCCGGTCTGCACGTCGGGAATGCGCCGCAGGAAAAAGAGGCTTGCGAGCGCCGCCAGGTAGCTGAGCAAAAAAAGCCCCCCGAACATGCGGGCGGACGGGAAGAACCTGGACCAGGCGCTGGAGAACAACATGGCGCCGGTGACGGCGAGGTACATGCACGTGGTGTCGCGGGAGACGAACGCGCCCCGAACGACGTCGGGCACGAGGTGGGTCATCCAGGGAAGATGGCCGCACATGGATATGCCGCGCGCCACGGCAAAACAGGCGAGCATGACGAGAATCACGGCGATGCGGAAGCGGGGGCTGAAGGCCGGCGGAAGGACCGCCGCGGCGGCAATGCCGAGGATGAAGAAACTGCGGGTCGCCCAGCCGCGCAGCACAAACGTCTTGTAGCCTACGCGGTCGGCGTGCTTGGCGGCCGGAATCTGCAGCGCGCCGAAAAGGGGAATCATCGCGACGGTGATTCCGAGGACCGTTCCCGATGCGCCGATGTTTCTGAGATAGAGAAGCATGGGCGCGCCGATGACCAGCGACCAGGACGTCGCGTTGCAGATCTGAAACAGGAAAGCGTTCGCTATGCCTGCGGGCAGGCGCACTTCCGGCGCGGGATTGGGCATGCGTAGAAGAAAGCGCGAACAGGCCGGTTTGGCAACTCAAACGTTGCGCCGCGCGGGCGCGGAGACTGCTTCGGACGGGGCCGTGACGGCGAACGGAGCGCGGACGCGCGCCCGGGCGGCGCCGGAACAGGCGGCCTCAATCGTCAAAACCAAAGTCATTGACCGGCGTCCTGCGGCGGTAATATAGTGGCGCGCGGTTTCTTGCCGCCATGCATACTTCGTCTTCAGGGGTATGAAGAGACTCAGAGAAGCACTGGCAAAGCGTGAGTTCGCCGTCACCTGTGAGATGGTGCCGGGCCGCGGCAAGGAGGGCGTCACCTTCGACGCCGCCCTGCAGTTTGCCGAGGAGACGTCCGCGTCGGACGTCGCGGTTCACGCGGTCAGCCTGACCGACAATCCCGGCGGCAACCCGGCGATCATGCCGGACGGCCTGGCGCGGGAGATCATGAACCAGGGCCTTGACGTCCTGGTTCACTTCTCCTGCCGGGATCTCAACAGGAACGCCTTCGAGTCGCGAGCCATGGCGCTGGCGCGATGCGGCGTGGACAATCTGCTCGTCATCACCGGGGACTATCCCTCCGGCGGGTTCGAGGGAACCGCCGCCCCGGTCTTCGACCTCGATGCGGTACACGGCATCCGTTATCTGAAGGCCATGAATGCCGGATTGGAGATTCCCGGCCGGCACAAGGGGACGGTGCAGCGGCTGCCGCCGACGGACTTCGTGGTGGGCGCGGTTGTATCGCCTTTCAAGCTGAAGGAGGAGGAGTACCTTCCGCAGCTCTTCAAGTTGGAGAAAAAACTGGCGGCGGGCGCGGACTTCGTCGTTCCCCAGCTGGGGTACGACATGCGCAAGTTCCTCGAGCTGAAGCGGTACCTGAACGCGCGCGGGCTGAACGTCCCGCTGCTCGGGAACGTGTACGTGCTCAGTCGCGGCGTGGCCCGGGCCATGCACGCCGGGCAGGTTCCGGGCTGTGTCGTGACCCGGGAGCTGCTCGCGGAGGTTGAACGGGCCGCCGAGGCGGGCGACAAAGGCAAGAAGCACAACCTGGAGAGGGCCGCCAAGATGGTGGCCGCGTTCAAGGGGATGGGTTTCAGCGGCGTCCACATCGGGGGCTTCGGGCTGCGGAGCGATGACGTCCGCTACATCGTCGGCCGCGCGGGTGAGCTCGCGCCGGAGTGGCACAAGGTCGCGCGCGATATCGAGTTCGGCCGGGAAGGTGAATACTATCTCTTTCCGCCGCAGGACGGGTACGAGATACCGGCCCGCGAGGCGGACCCTCTTCCCGGTCTCGGACGGGCGCGGATGCCGGTGGCCTACCGTTTCTCGGACTGGTTTCACCGGCACGTCTTCGAACCCGATTGCATGCTGTTTCGCCCCCTGCGTGCCTGCTACCGGCGGCTGGGCAAGAATTCCCTCGCGGGGAAGTTCTCGCATTTCGTGGAGTTCGCGACAAAGGCCCTGTTGTTCGAGTGCCGCGACTGCGGGGACTGCGCCCTGCCCGACATGGCAAATTGCTGTCCGCAGTCGGCCTGCGCAAAGCAGCAGCGGAACGGCGCCTGCGGAGGGAGCATCGACGGCATGTGCGAGGTGTTCCCCGATGAACGCAAGTGCGTGTGGACGGTCGTATACAAACGCCTGAAGAGCGCCGGCCGGCTTGCCGAGATGCGCGAGCGCTATGTGCCGCCCAGGAGGACGGACCTGGCGCACACTTCATCCTGGGCGAATTACTTTCTCGGAAGAGACCACGCGGGAATGGCCGCGCAGCGGGTTCACCCCGGTTGATTCGCGGCCGACGTTGGATGCACAGGCGGCACGCTTTGCAGGGCGTGGTTCCGCAGCCCTTCCATCCGGCTCCTGAGCTGGGGCGACAGGAACGTCCTGGCGTCCCCCAGTCCGCCGCGATAGATGATGCGCCGCACCCCGCTCTTCTCGGCCGCCAGCCGGAAGTTGCGGGCGTTGGTCAGCTCCGCGGCTTCAAACTGGCGGGCGCCCAGCAGCAGGGAAATGAAGCGCGGAAGGGCGTTTCGACGTTGGCATCAACGCCGGCCGGAACTATGATGGCGGAAATCCGACCGGTGAACTTTCATGGCAGATCAGGCAGAACAACGCGCGCTGCCCCGGGGCTGGTCTGCGCGCGCCATGATAGGCGGCGCGGGTTTCTTTGCGCTCGCCGCCCAGACGCTGCTGTTTCGCGAGTTTCTCGCCGCGTTTGAAGGCAATGAGCTGGGCATCGCCTGGTTCTTCACCACGTGGCTCTTGTGGGTGGCCGCCGGCGCCTTCCTCGCCCGGCGGCGCACCGCGTGGACGGAGTGGCTGGCGGCGCATTTCGAGTTCCTGGCGATTCTCTACGCGCCGGCCTTCCTTCTGCAGAGCTGGCTCGTGGCGCGCGCCCGGGACATCAGCGGCGTAGAGGCCTACGAGCTGTTCCCCATGGTCAGGATGCTGCCCGCGTCCGCTCTGGTCAACGCGCCGGTCAGCCTGCTGACGGGCATGCTGTTTACGCTGGCCTGCAGGTGGATGTCAGGGGAGAAGAGAATTGCCGTGGCCACGGTGTATATCTGTGAGACGGTCGGAAGCTGCGCCGGCGGCGTCGCGGTCACCGTCCTGCTGTGGCAAGGGGTGCCGTGGGAGACGGTGTTCCTCGGCGCGTCACTGGTGCTGGCCGTGGCTTTCTGCTGTCAACGCCTCGCGAGCAGGGGTTGGCGGAGCGCGGCCGTCCCGCTCATTGCCCTGCTTGCCGTTCACGCCGCGGGCCTCGAACACGCCTGGCGGCGCGCAAACGATCTGCGGGCGTGGAAGCGGCTCCTGCCGGCGGAAGCCTGCCGCGGAAGCTTCGCCACGCCGCAAGCCCGGTACCTGTACGGAGAGCACCGCGGGCAGATCAATGTGGCGGCCTGGGGGTCTCTGGCCGAGAGCATTCCGGACACGGAGCACGCCTCCGCCGTGCTGGCCGTGCACCTGGCCCAGCACCCCGCGGCCCGGCGCATCCTCGTCGTCGGCTCAGGGTGCTTCTCGATTTGCGCGCGCCTCATGGTTCTGCCGCAGACGGAATCGGTTACGTGGGTCGACGCCGACCCGGACTACCCCGCGCAGGTGCTCAAGATCCTGCCGGAGCGGCTCAAGTCCGGCATGGAGCGCCTTGTCGTGCCGGGAACGGACGCGCGGAACCACCTGCGACGGACGGCGGATCGGTATGACCTGGTCATCGTCAGCCTGCCGGACGCCACGACGCTCGCGCTGAACCGCCATTTCACGCGCGAGTTCTTCGAGCTGCTCAAGACGCGTCTGGCCGGGGACGGAGTGGTCGGCGTGTCCGTGTCCGGGGGCGAGAACGTCTTGAGCGCCGAACTGATCAACGTGGGCGCGACGGCGTACCACACGCTCGGCGCGGTCTTCGCGCACCGGACGATCAAACCGGGAGACCAGACCTGGATCATCGCCTCCGACGCCGATCGACTCAGCGCGGCGCCGGCGGTGTTGCGGGACCGGTTCGGGGCGATCGAAGGCGCCGCGCGGCTCTACCCGGCCGACGGGCTGATGTCGCTCTACCTCCCCGACCGGATCGCGATGCAGGAAGAACGCTACCGCGCCGCGGCGGCCGCCGCGCCGCGCGGGGCGTTCCTGAACACGGACCGCCGGCCGAAAGCGCTTTTTCACAGCCTGCAACTGGCGGCGCGGGAGGCGGGCGCCTCCGCGTCGCTGACTGCCGCGCTCAGGGACGTTGCGGCCACGGGGAAGCCGCTGGCGCCGGGGGCGCTGGCGCTCTATGCCCTGTTGCGCCTGGTGTTTCTCCTGAAAAGCCCGCGCCGCGCCGGAACGCGACCGGCCGACGGCGTCCGGCCGTTCGAGAATCTCGTTCTCGTTTTCTCCGCGGGGGCGGCTGCGATGGCGCTGAACATCATCCTGATGTTCATGTTCCAGTCGGCGTTCGGCTCGATCTTTCTCCACGCGGGCCTCATCGCCGCGCTGTTCATGCTGGGGCTTTTCGCGGGCAGCCTCGCCGTCGAACGTCGCCTTGTCCGGAAAGGTTCGCCGGGAAACCTCGCGGTGCTCCTGATCATCGGGCTGCACGCGTCGATGGTCGCGGCGGCCGCCCGGCTGCCCCTGGATCTGCCACGCGGCCTCTTCGCGGCGCTGTTTTTCGGCGGCGGACTGCTCAGCGGCGTGTATGTCCCCCTGGCCGCTTTCCGGCTGAAGGCGGCCGGGATCGACGACCGCGGCGCCGGCGCCCTGGTGGAACTGAACGACCATCTGGGCGGCGCCTGCGGCGGCCTCCTGACCGGGCTGATCCTGCTCCCGGTCTTTGGAAACGCCTGCGCGCTGCTGGCGGTGGCCTGCGTGCTGGCGGTCAACCTCCCGCCCCTGCTCGTGGGCGGCGGGGCGGCCGAAGGAACCGCGGCGCACGATCGGTACGCGTCCGCGGTACGTCCCGCCGGGTACGCCCTGTTCGGCCTGGCGGGTTTTGCGCTGGCCGCTTCGCTGTGTCTGCACATCGGAATCCGCCCCGCGCGCGGACGGCTGCTCGAGCAAGCGGCCGGAGAAATGGCGGACAAGGCGCGCCGCGTTGAACGACGACACACGCTGTCCGACGGCAGGGAACTGAACTACTACGTCGTGACCGGCGCCGGCGGCCGCGACGCGGCGTACCTCTTCAGCACGGAGCCGTTCGCGCCGGACATCGTCGGGTACGGTGGACCGCTGATCTTTGCGGTCATGATCGATGCCCAGGGCTTGCTCAAGGACTTCCGGATCATTCACTCCGCGGAGACGCCCGCGTACCTCGACCTGCTCGCATCCTGGATGACGCGCCTGAAAGGCCGGCATCTGTTCGCGGCCGATGCCCTTGCCGACGTGGACGCCGTGACCGGCGCGACGCTCACGTCCGCGGCGGCGCGCGGCGCGCTGGCGGCCGCCGGGACCGGATTTGCGCGCGAGGTGCTGGGAATGGAAGTCGGGCAGGCCGCGCCCGTGTCGACGGCCGGAGCTTCGCGCTTCCGCTTCCTGGCCGTGGCGATACCGGCGCTTCCGGCCCTGGTGCTGCGTGCCCGGCCCGGCCGCCGCCGGCGCAAGGTGTTTCTTGCGTGCGTGGCGGCCGGCTGCGGGTTCCTGCTGAACACGCAGTACTCGCTGGCCCAGGTGCTGTTTCTGCTCGGGCTGCAGCTTCCGCCGGCGGGCCCGCAGGTCGTGTTTTTGCTCGTCGTCGCGCTCCCGTTGTTCGTCCTGCTGTTCGGCAATGTTTACTGCGGCTATCTGTGTCCGTTCGGCGCGTTGCAGGAACTGGTGGGAGATTTGCGGCCGGCCCGCTTCCGGACCGATCCGGGACGGACGGCGTGGCGCGCCGGACGGCTGGTGAAGTTCGCTCTGCTGTTTCTCGTTGTCCTGGCCTTCGCGCCGGCGCTGAATCATGCCCTGGCCTCCCAGGATCCTCTGGTCGCGGTCTTCAGCGGGCGAAGGCCGTGGTTCATCGCCGCCCTGGCGTCGGCGGTGCTCGCGCTGTCGTTCTTCTACGGGCGGTTCTGGTGCCGCACGCTGTGTCCGGCGGGCGCATTCCTGGCGCTGTTGAACGGCGCCCGGCTCCTGAGGCCCGTGATCCCCGTTGTGGCGCCGGATCTCTGCCCCTTCGGCGTATCGAGCCGGAGAGAACTGGACTGCCTCTGCTGCGACCGCTGCCGCATGATTTCGCCCGGCGAACGGGAGGCATCGAGGGCGGCGCGTCGTGAGCCGGCCGGCAGGCGCGGCGCGATCTTCGTGTTCGCCGCCGCGGCGCTGGCGCTTCTGCTTGCCTGGCGGGTGGCGTCGACCGTCTCGGGCGTCGGGCCCGGCCCGGCGCGGCCGGTCGGCGCGGGGGCAGGGCAGACGCGTGACGTCGACATGGCGAGGCTCACAAAGATGATCGAGCGCGGCGAGCTGTCGGACCGCGAGGCGCGCTACTACGAGCGCATCCCCCCCGCGGCGGAGCAGTGAGCCGGCAGGGACTACCCCGCCCAGCGGCCCGGCGCGCGGATTTCCGCGTCCCGCGGGGGACGCGTGCGGCCCGGAAAGCGGGCGCGAAGCGCCCGGATGAGCGGCGTTCCCGCCCCGGCGGCGAGCAACCTTCGGGGGCATGCCGCCAGCAGCGCCGCCGCGCAGGCCAGACGTCGCACGAATCCGCGCCGCGTCAGTTCCATACGCCGTAGACCTCCGCGCCGCAGTCGGGACAATGCCCGCCGGCGACGGCGTTCCTGAGGATCCTGTAACCCGTGCGACTGACCACGGTCTTCCCGCAGGACGGGCATCGCGTGTCGCCGGCGCCCGGGATCAGGATGTTGCCCACGTATACGTACTTTATTCCCGCGGCCAGCGCAATGTCCCGGGCCCGCGTGAGCGTCCGCTCGGGTGTGGGCGGCAGATGCCGCATCCGGTACTGCGGAAAGAAGCGCGAGAAATGCAGCGGCGTTTCCCATCCCATGTTCTCCCGGACCCAGCCGCACAGCGAGGCGATCTCCTCGTCCGCGTCGTTCAGCCCGGGGATCAGGAGGTTGGTGACCTCGACCAGAACGCCCATGGACTTGGCTGCAACCAGGCAGTTCAGGACCGGCGTGAGCGTTCCGCCGCAGACGTCGCGGTAGAACGCTTCCGACATGGACTTCAGGTCGATATTGGCGGCGTCAACGTGGCGGTACAGCTCGCGCATCGGTTTCTCGTTGATGTAGCCCGCCGTGACGAGCACGTTCCTGAGCCCCCGTGCGTGGCATTTCACGCAACTGTCCAGCGCGTACTCGTAGTAGACGACGGGGTCCGTGTACGTGTACGAAACGGACCGGCAGCCATACTGCGCCGCCAGCGCCGGAATCGCGTCCGGCGGAAGGGGCGTTGCCGTCGCGTCCTCGGGGTTCCGCTGGGAGATGTCCCAGTTCTGGCAGTTCTTGCAGTGCAGGTTGCAGCCCACGGTGGCGATGGAAAGAGACGTCGACCCGGGGAGAAAATGGTTGAGCGGTTTCTTTTCGATCGGGTCCACGTGGACCGCCGAGGGAAATCCGTACGTCACGGCCCGCAGCCTGCCGTCGATGTTGACCCGGATCCTGCAGTCGCCGCTCTCGCCGGGGCGGATGACGCAATACTTGGGGCAAATCTCACAGCGGACTGTCATGTGACGCGCGCGCGTTGCGGCCTCGGCCGCATGGCCGCATGCCTGCCATGCGTTCCAACGCCTTGAGGATACAACGGCCGGGCGCAGAAGAACAGCGGAAACCGCGACGGTTTGTCCCGGCCGGGGCGGATCAGAGCGCCGCCATCACGCGCGCGGCAGCCGCGGTGAATTCCCGGATATCGGTTTCGGTGTGCGCGGCGGAAACAAAGCCCACCTCGAACTGGGAAGGGGGAAGGTAGAAGCCGCGCGCCAGCATGCCGCGGAAGAAGGCCGCATGCGCGGCGGTGTCGCATGTCTTCGCCGTTGCCAGGTCCGTGACCTCCCGCGCCGTGAAGAAAGGCGTGAACATGCTGCCCAGCGACGCGCAGCGGAACGCCGCGTCACGCGATCGCGCCGCCGCGTCAAGCCCGTCGGCGAGGCCGCGTGTCAGAAACGCGATGCCGGCGTACGGCTGCTCGGTTTCGATCAGCCGCAGCATGGCCAATCCGGCCGCCACGGCGACCGGATTGCCGCTGAGCGTTCCGGCCTGGTAGACCTTGCCGAGCGGGGCGAGGGCGCACATGACGTCCCGCCGGCCGCCGACCGCGCCCAGGGGCAGGCCGCCGCCGATGATCTTGCCCAGGCAGGTGAGATCCGGCTTCACGCCGCACAGCATCCCGTACGTCGTCGGGCCCAGGCGGAACCCGCTGATGACTTCATCGAACACGAGAAGCGCGCCGCAGGCGTCGGCGGCCGCCCGCAGCCCCGCCAGAAAACCGCCGGCCGGCGGCACGAGACCCATGTTGCCGGCCACCGGCTCGACGATGATCGCGGCCACGGCGGCCCCGTCCCGGGCCACGATCCGCTGCACGGCGTCCAGATCGTTGTACGGGGCAACCAGCACCTCCGCCGCGGCCGCCGGCGACACGCCCGCCGAGGAGCTGATGCCGCCGGTGAGAAGTCCGCTTCCGGCGGAGACCAGAAGATAGTCCGCGTGCCCGTGGTAGCACCCGTCGAACTTGATGATCTTGCGCCGGCCCGTGAAGCCGCGCGCCAGGCGCAGCGCGGTCATCGTGGCCTCGGTGCCCGAGTTGACCAGACGGACCATGTCCATGCAGGGCGCCATGCGGCAGATCCGTTCGGCGAACTCCACCTCGCGTTCCGTGTTGATGCCGAAGCTCGTTCCGCCCGCCGCGGCCTTGCACACGGCTTCGACGACTTCATCGCGGGCGTGGCCGAACAGCAGCGGCCCCCACGAGCCGCAGAAGTCGGTCAGTTCGCGGCCATCCGAGGTCCACATGCGCGCGCCCTTGCCGCGCTCGACGTAGATCGGGTCGCCGCCCACGGCGCTGAATGCGCGCACGGGACTGTTGACTCCTCCGGGTATCCGGCGGCAGGCCCGCTCGAAAAGCTCGCTTGAATTCATGGCGCCCGTCTCACCCGAAGATATCCGCGTACCGGTTGGCCCAGCAGGAGATCAGCAGGTCCGCGCCGGCGCGAACCAGGCCTGCGCGGACTCCCGCACCACGTCGCGCAGCACGCCCCAGCCGCGCTCGGCCGACGCGAACTTGGTCGAGTAGCTCATCAGTATGGTCTGCCGGTACCCGCCGGCATCGAGCGCCCGGCGCAGCGCCCGGACCTGTCCGTCCATCATCGCGCTGCCGAAACGCGGGCGCTTGCCTCAGCGGAGCCCGGCGCAAAGGCAGCAATGCTTCCATACGCGGTCCGCCCCGTCAAGCGCGGCAAGCCGACGCCGGCAAGGGGGTCAGCGGGCGTGTAGCGCAAGAGAATCGGATCGGACCAGCAGGGTGATGCCCGCGGCCCATCCCGCGATCTCCAGCGCGGCGAACACGCCCGCCAGCACGAAGCGCGCGCGCGAACGCGACAGGATGCTCAGGGGCGCGTTCCGGAAGCGCCAGATCATGAGGAACGTCAGGGGCGCGGTGACGATCGTCATCGGCCAGAAGAGCAAGGGCAGCACGGCCACGGCCAGGGTCGTCTGGTCGTACAGCGTGCGCTCGGGCGTGATGCTGGCGATGCGGTCCTGCTGCCGTCCCGTCTCCACGCACGCGGGGCAGATGTGGCGGCCGTCGAGCTCGACGTCGCACAGCGCGCACAGAAACCTTCCGCATCCCTCGCAGGCGATCACGGCGCGCTTGGCGGGGTGGTGGAAGCACCCGGCCTCGCCGTCGGCCAGCAGCGGATCGGCGGCGGCGCTCGAGGCGGCGCCCCGCGTGAAGGCGGGGAACACGGCGGCGTACATGGTCACGCCGCAGGCCGGGCAGGAGGTGCGCCCCGGCGTGTTGAACGTCTGCCACGGCAGCGGCCGGCGGCACCGGCCGCAACGCAGAGGCTGTGGCGCGCGATTTGGCATGGCCGGGAGACTTCCTTCAACCCCTCCTGATCACCCGGGTGTCGCAGATGCGGTCGTGCAGTCCGCGCTTTTCATCGTCAAACGCGATCATCAGGTAACCGATGCACAGCGTGGGCATGCCGCTCAGCAGCTCGGCGAAGTAGCGGCCGAAGGCGCGTCCGTAGCCGATCGGATCGCCGCTGGCGCGCACAACCTTGAGCCGGCAGGCCATCTTGCCCGGCGTGGCGCCGAAGCGGCCGAGGAAGAACACCGTGTAGGCGGCCTGGATGGCGATCTGCACGAGAAACAACACGGCCTGCACCGCGAACATCGCCTTTTCGCTGCCCGCCGCCGAGGCCGCGAGGCCGAGGGCGGCGGAGGCGACGGAAACGACCATGTTCACGGCGCCGAGGATGATGCCGTCCACGAACTTGGCCACGAAACGGATCCAGAAACCGGCGTAGTTCATGATCCCCGGCAGCTCCGCGCCCTCCTTGAGACGCTGGAAGAACTCCGGCTTGCATCCCGCGCAGACGTACGCGCCCTGGTGCGTGATCATGTCGTCCTCGGCAAAGACGTTGCCGCACACCGAACAGGCGGTCTCCTTCGCGGGCGGCGTTTCGGCGCCGGCCTGTGGCGCCGGCGCGGCCGGGACGAGCTTTCCGTAAGGGGTCCATTCCGCAAGGTCGGGCCGCCACACGAGGGTGGCGGCGCTGACTTCACCCGAGGCCACAAGCGCGTCGAATTCCGCGACTTCCAGCGGGCCGACCGATTCACCGTCTTTTGCGTAGTGCCACTGCATTACCAGCCCTCCTCCTCCGCACGCGCCGCGTGCGCAACCTTGGGCGAATCTCTACCACGGTCCAATTGCCGGCGCGAGTCTTCTTTTGACGGCCGCGCCGTTTCGTGATTCCATTTGAGCGGAGTGCCCGAAGGGAGGCGGCAGTGTCGAGCGAACCGGTGAGCGTGATCGTGACGACTTACAACTCGCCGGCCACGCTGCGCCTGGTGCTGCTGGCGCTCGGGGCGCAGGTCAGGCGCCCCGACGAGGTGGTGGTGGCCGACGACGGCTCAGGCGAGGAGACGGGCGCGGCGCTGGCGCAGCTGGCCGGCCGGCTGCCCTTCAGGCTGATCCGCGTGTGGCAGCCTGACGAGGGCTTCCGCGCGGCGCGCAGCCGCAACAACGCCGTATGCGCGGCCGCGGGTGAAGCGCTGGCGTTTCTGGACCAGGACGTTCTGCCGCATCCGGAGTGGCTGGCGGCGCACCTGCGGCGCGGCGGGCGGGGGAGCGTGGGCATCGGCCACGTGCTGGACCTGGCCGCCGGCAGGGCCGCGGAGGCCGACGCGGCGGCGGCGGCGGGAGGGCTTGCGCGGCTGCACGCGGCGGCGGAATACCGCGCGCTCGCCGCTCTGCAGCGCAAGTACGCGTTCTATGCCCTGCTGCGGCGGATGGGCCTGGGATTCCGCGCCAGGCCGAAGCTGCGCTCGTGCAACGCGTCGGTGCATCGGGCGGACTACGCGGCGGTCAACGGCTTTGACGAGGAATACGTGGGGTGGGGGCAGGAGGACGACGATCTCGGGCGCCGGCTTTACGCCGCCGGCGCGCGGCCGGTCATCCTCGTGAACCGCGCCCTGGTCACGCACCTGCCGCATGCGGAGCGGCGGCCGCGCCGGTGGAAGGACGGCGCCAACGTGGCGCGTTTTATGCGGCGCGACCTGCCGGCGCGCGCGGCGCGCGGCCTGGACGCGCACCCGCACCCGGACGTGACCGTCACGCGCTACGGCTGACATGGCGGACGCGCGCGATGCCGCCGACGTTTGCCGGGCGGTGAGCCGCGAAAGGAGGTGGTGGAACTCGATGCCGGACCGGGAAGCCGTGTTGCGGCAAGCGGAACCGTGGCCACGAGCGCCGCGGGCACGAGCCAGAGCTGAACGATCAGCGCCATTTCGTCGGGGTAGTCGCCCAGCCCGTACACGTGGACGAGCAGCAGCAGCGCCAGGAGCGTGCCGGGCGGCAGGCGTTCCTCGAGCGCGGGGCTTTCCGAGAGACGGCGGGCAAGCCGGAGCGCAAGCAGTCCCCACGCGGCGGCGTGCAGGCCCACGCCGATCCAGCCGGACTCGAACAGCGCCTTGAGCCAGTAGTTGTGGGGGTGGGGGAAGAAGTAGGGCGATGCGGGCGGATCCGAGGCGTAGTACACGTCCTGAAAAGTCCGCTTGCCGAAACCGTGTCCGCTAAAGGGCCGTTCCCGGGCGAGTTTCCACGTGTGCGCCCAGACCTTGGTGCGGTCGTTGAGCGAACCGACGTCGCCGGAAGCGAAACGGCGGTTGACGCGTTCGATGTTGGAGGCCAGCAGCGCGCCGCCCAGCACGATCAGCAGCAGCCACGCGAGCCGGGCGCGCCGGCCCGGCAGCATGAATCCCGCGGCGGCGATCGCGGCGGCGAAGGCGATCTGCGGCCCGCGGGAGGCGAGGATCAGCACGTAGGCCAGGTTCAGGGCGGCGCCGGACGCCGCCAGCGCCGCGCGCCACGGGCTGTGCCGCCGCGACCACGCCGCGCCGGCCAGCACGAAGACCGCCGCCGCGGCCATGATGCTGGCCACGTTGGGATGGTTCATCGCGTAGGGCTCCGTCAGGCGCGCCCGGCTGATGAGATCGGGTCCCAGGCGGATCCACAGGCGGACCAGATCGCCGGCCAGGATCAGCGTGACGCCCGCGGCGGCGTGCAGCATGGCTGCGCCCAGTCGCGCGCGGGAGTTGAACACGGCCGGAATGGCCGCCGCGCCGGCCAGCGCGGGCAGCAGGCGGACCGCATCGCGCAAGGAATCCCGCGGCGACACTGAGAACGGGACGCACAGCCCCGTCCAGACAAGCACGAGCGCGAAAGCGAGGCCTGCCGGATTGCGCCATGCCCGCCACGCGCCGCGGCGGCGGACCAGCGCGTACAGAAACGCGCCGCCGGCGAGCGCGGCAAAAAACGCCGTCGTCCAGAAGCCCCACAACAGCACCGCGATGCCGGTCCAAAGGAGGGGCATGCAGAGCCGCTTGACACTTTCCCTGGCGCAGACCGTCTGCATTCTGGCGATTCCCGGAGCCGGATAATGGCACAGCCCTCGCACGGTGAGAACCTTTTTATCAAGAACCTTTTTATCACTTGCGCGCCGGTTCCGTTGTGCTAGCATGCCCACAACTTCGCGCTTGCGATGTCGTTGATAACAATAAGAGGGAGGGATCGAATGAGACGTTCTGGCGGAAAGTGCGGCGTAGCGGCTCTGGCGGCGATTCTTCTGGCGTTGCTTTGCGGCGGAGGCCGGGCCTTGGGCCAGGATTCCGCGGCCGCCGGCGAGACGGGCGACGAGTGGCCCTGGTACGTCGCGCCCAGCCTCGGTTTCATCGACTTCGAGGGGAACGAGGAGTTCTACGACTCCGTGGTCGGGTCGGTTGTCGTCGGCTACGATTTCAACGAGATGTGGAGCTTCGAGGCGGGGCTCAACCTGGCGCCGGCGCTCATCGGACGGCCGCAGCCCGCGCGGGAACGGTTTCCGAACAGCTACGCCGTCGGACTGGCGGGGGACGGGCTTTTCCATTTCACGCGCTGGGACCGCGTTGACCCTTACCTGGCGGCGGGGTTGGGTTTTCTGCACTACGGGGAGCCGCTTTATTTCGGCAAACAGGATGAGTGGCTGATGCGCGGCGGCGGCGGCGTGATGTATCATATCAACGACGAGTGGGCGCTGCGGGCCGACGGCCGCGGCATGCTCAGGGGCTTCGGTTCGGACTCCAAGGCAACCGCGGTCTACAGCGCCGGAGTCGTGTGGTACTGGGGCGCGCGCGTGCCGCAGTCACTGGTGGCGGTGGGCGGTCCGCTGGACAGCGACGGTGACGGTCTCACCGACGAGCGGGAGGCGGCGATAGGCACCGACCCTTTCGATCCCGACACGGACAAGGACCGTCTCAGCGACGGCCAGGAAGTGCTTGAATACAATACCAACCCGCTCGATCCCGATACCGACATCGACATGCTGCGCGACGGCGACGAGGTCTACGATTACAGCACCGACCCCCTCGTGCGCGACACGGACCACGGCGGCGTGGCGGACGGTCACGAGGTTATCGAGGACAAAACCAACCCGCTGGATCCGAAAGACGACCTCTACCTCATCGAGCTCTACATCCAGTTCGACTACGACAAGTCCGTGATCAAGCCGCAGTTCTTCCCCGACCTGGACATCGTGGCCAAGGTCATTGAGCGGAACCCCGGCTCTACGGCGCGCATCGAGGGTCACGCGGACAAGCTGAAGACTTCGCTGGCCCCCTACAACCTGGCGCTTTCGAAGCGCCGCGCGCGGGCCGTTCTGGAGTATCTCGTCGCGCAGCGCGGCATTGCGCGTTCGCGGCTGGAGTCGGAAGGCTACGGCTTTTCACGCCCGAAAGAACCGAACGACCCGGTCAAGGGCAATCCGGCCAATCGGCGGGTCGAGGTCTACATCAAGGGCGTCGACATGGCGAACCTGCCCGAGGGCGCTCCGCCGCATCCCAGCATGCGGTGAGGCGGGGATATTCCGGAGTCGTGCCGCGGGCCTCATGACGAATGACGAGGCTTGCGGCAAGGTCCGGCGGGGGCGGGATCCCGCGAAGCTCCATGAGATTCCGCGCGGCCGGTGGTGATCGCCGGCGGGTTCCCTGTTCCGGGGCTCGCGCCGCGCCCGTCAGTATAGCACGCGAACGCCGGCGCTGACGGCGTAGCCGACGCGGCTGCCTTCGCCCGTGATCTTGTCCTGCGGATACGGCTGGTGGCGGTCCACCCAGCTGCGCTCGAAGTTGTAGATGTCGTCGCCGGCGAGATTCACGTCGACCTGCAGCGCCAGCGCGACGGATTCGGTGACAAAGCATCGCAGTCCCGGCGAGAAGCCGAGCACGAACACAATATCCCGCGGCAGATCGCTGTCCAGGGCCCTTACCGAAAGGGCGCACGAAGGCAT
The DNA here is from genome assembly GCA_016873635.1 of Lentisphaerota bacterium. GTDB lineage: Bacteria > Verrucomicrobiota > Kiritimatiellia > UBA8416 > VGWJ01 > VGWJ01. Next base: position 21,387 of record VGWJ01000044.1, read on the forward strand.
GACGGGAAGATCCATGCCGAGGTCCAGGACGTATTCGCCGAACGCGCCCAGGCCCCACACGTTGCCCACGCCGAAGGCGCTTTCCCACTTCCGCTTTTCAAATGTCACGAAGCCGCCCACCTGCAGGCCGTCCATGACGTAGTAGCCCATGCCGCCCATGACGGGCACATAGAGCGGCTCGGCGGTGGATTCGAAGTTGTAAGCCGCGCCCGCGCGCACTTCGTAGGTTCCCGCTTCCAGCGGCGCGGCCAGCGCGGAGACGGCGAAGAACAAACACATCCCGACAGTCAGCAACTTTTTCATTCTGCATCCCTCCCAGTGTCGTTGCCCCAAGTCCGCCATGGAAAAGCGTGGCGCAACAATGGCACCTTGACCGGCGGCGGTCAAGCACAACATTTGCGCGCGTGTAGCCGGTCAGTCAGGCAGGGAGGCGAGGTAGGGCGGACCGTCCCGCCGTCGCCCTCCGGGCTGTGGTCACCGCGGCCGGCATATTTGAATTGCCGCGCGTGCGCGCGAGGCTATCATGCATGCCCTATGAAAGCGGCTTTACTGGCGACGGCGCTCTGGGCGGCGTGGTGCGCGGGCGGGGGCGCGCAACCCGCGTCCGGCGAGGCGCCGGCGGGCGAGCGGGCGGGCGCCGCCGCGTCCGTTACGGCAGCGGAGGAGCCGGGCGCCTTTGAGTCGTTCGCCCGCGAACTGGGGGACGACGCCAACCACCTTTTCCGGTCGCGCTCCATGGGCGCGCTGTGGGTGGGGATTGCCGCGGCGGGCATGCTGGCGCACACGCGCGGCGACGAGGAAGCGCGGGCGTGGTACCAGGCGGAGGCCCGATCGGCCGGCACGGACCGGGCCGCGGAACTGCTGAAGCCGCTCGGCGAACATCTGTATGCCCTGCCGCTGTACGCGGGGGTGAGCTTCCTCGGGGCATGCGGCGGCGGGGACGGGTTGTGCGGAACGCTCGGCGCATGGGGACAACGCTCGGTGCGGACCATGCTCGTCGGCGCCCCGCTGGTCTGCGGCCTGCAGTGGACCCTGGGGTCGTCGCGACCCGTCGAGGAGCGCGGATCGGAGTGGCGCCCGTTCAAGGACGACAACGGCGCGTCGCGGCATGCGTTCGTGGGGGCCATTCCTTTTCTCTCCGCGGCCGGAATGGCGCGCAACCGCGCGCTACGCTCGGCGCTGGTGCTGGGCTCCATGGCCGGCGGGCTGTCGCGGCTGAACGACGACGAGCACTATCTCTCCCAGGTCTGGATGGGCTGGTGGTGCGCGGCCCTTGCGGCCTGCGCGGTGGACGCGACGGAGAACGCCGCGGCGGACGTGGCGCTGGTTCCCGCGGCGGGCCCCGGATTCAGCGGCGCCGCCCTGGCCTTCAGCTTCTGAGCGACGCCTTGCGGTAAGCCTGGCGCGCGATCGGCGCGTTCTGGCGCACGAAGATCATCTCGAACTCGGTGCGCTCTTCCTCCGTCAGCGGTTCGAAGCCCGGCGCCGGCGCAAAGCGCGGGTCGGCCTGGAAGAGGCCCCGGATGACTTCCGCGTACGGCCCGTGATCGGTGGCGGTGTGGACTTCGCCCCCCTCCGCAAGCGCCTTGTGCAGGGCGTCACGAAAGCCGGGGTTGAACAGGCGGCGCCGGGAGTGCCGGCGTTTGGGCCACGGATCCGGGAAGAAGATGTAAAAGCGCGAAACCGTTCCCGGCGGCAGCAGGTGCGTTACGGCATAGGATGCCTCGACGCGCAGCAGGCGCACGTTGGCCAGGCCCGCGCGCACAACTTTGCGGTCGGCCGGCCGCAGGCGGGCAAGCTGGCGGTCCACGCCCAGGAAGTTGCGGCCGGGACAGGCGGCGGCGCGCGCGGCCAGAAAACGCCCCTTGCCGCATCCGACATCGACTTCGAGAGGCTGCTTCGCGGGGTAAAGCGCGGCGAGGTCGAGCGCCTGCGTCCAGCTGGCCGGCGTGACGATCGCAGTCTTTTCCGGGAGGGCAGCCTCGATGTTTCGTTCCGTGCGGCGCATGGGCGGGCCTCCGGGCCGGTCGCGGAAAGTCGCCGTCACGGGCGCTCAGGGATGACCGCCCGGTCGCGGAGGGTCAATCCATTCCTCGGTCACGGCCCACTCCGTAAAGCGTTCGCGGAGCGTATCCCATCCGCAGCCGTAGTCCGCCGGGCGCGGCTCGGCGAACTCCTGCATGATGCGGTCGACGATGCCCTTGGCCGGGCGGTCGCTCCGCATGATGCGCAGCCAGGAGCGGGCGACGCGCACGACATGCTTCTCATAGGCGCCGGCTTCGGGCGTGTCATAGGCCGCGATGAAGGCCACGGCGTGCTCGCGGGGCGTGTGCGGCGTCTTCACGGCCGTGCATAGTGCCGCAGAACGGGGCGCAGAACAAGCGAATGTCCGCAGCAGCTTCTCGTTGTCCGCGGAGGCGCGGACGGATATGCTTTCCGTATGCGCGTACATCTGCTGGCGGCGCTCCTGTCGCTGGCGCCGCCGGCGGGCCGGGGCGCGATCGAGAACGCTTCCTACGCCGACGACCGCGCCGCGCAGGCGGCGTGGAGTCCCGCCCGCGGCACCGCGCCGGTCACGCTGGCCGCGCCGCTGGGCCGCCGCGCGCTGCGCATGCCCTGCGCCTTCCGCGGGTCGGAGGCGGCGCGGGCGACGTGGGACCGGGAAGTGGACCTGGATCTGTCGCGCTGCGACGGCGTGTCGTTCGCGCTGCACTGCCCCGACCCTGCGCCGATTTCGCGCTTCACTTTCTACCTCCGCAGCGGCCGGGGCTGGTACGCGGCCAGGTTCGACGCCGACGGCGGCGCGGGCTGGACCGAGGTGCGGATCGAGAAGGGCGCCGCGAGCGTGGAAGGCAGCCCGTCGGGCTGGGACAGGATCGACGGCATCCGCATCTCGGCCTGGCGCGCGCAGGATCGCGACACCGCGTTCTACGTCGCGGACATGGACGTTGTGGGGCGCGACGCGCCGGTGCTCGTGATCCGCGCCGACGCGGTGACCGCGGAGGCCAAGTCCGTGGCGGGCTTCACGCGCAACGTGGTCATGCCCCTCAGGACGCTGGGCGTGGCGCACCGCACGGTGGGGGACAACGACGTGCGCGCGGAGACCCTGGCCGGCTGTCGCGTGGCGGTGCTGCCGTACAATCCGTTTGTGCCGCCCGCCGCCCTCCAGGCGCTGGAGCAGTTCGTGCGGGAGGGCGGCAAGCTGATCTGCTTCTATCTCCTTCCGGCCGCGCTGGAGGACCTGACGGGCTTCAGGCGCGGCGAGCATGCGCGCCAGCGCTACTCCGGGTTCTTCGCTTCCATGCGGCGCAGCGGCGCGGCGCTGCCCGGAATGCCCGATGCCGTGCAGCAGACTTCATGGAACATCCAGCGCTATCGGCCGCTGCCGGGCCGCGGGACCGTGGCCGCCGCGTGGTATTCGGGGGACGGCTCCCCGACCGGCGAGCCGGCCGTTCTGGTGTCGGACAACTGCATCCTCGTCACGCACGTGCTGACCTCCGAGGATCCCGCGAACAAGCAGCGCATGCTCCTGGCCATGGCGGGGCGCTTCGTGCCGGAGGTCTGGGAAGCGGCCGCGGACCGCGCGCTGGAGCGCGTGGGCGTCTTCGGGCCCTTCGCGCGTCCGGGGGAAGCGGAGAAGGCGATTGCCGGAACGGGCGCCGGCAGCGAGCTGGTGCGGGAAGCCCTGTCCGAGTCGCGGCGCATGGCGGCCGAAGCCGCGGCCAGGCGGGCCTCCGGAGACTTCCGGGAAGCGGTGCGCGCCGCGGACGCGGCGCGCGCCGCCGTGATCCGCGCCTACTGCGCCACCCGGCGCCCGCAGCGCGGCGAGCGGCGCGCCTTCTGGTGCCATGAGCCTTTCGGCGCCGCGGACAAGACCTGGGACGAGGCCGCGGCCGACGCGGCGCGCAACGGGTTCACGGCGCTGATCGCCAACATGGCCTGGGGCGGAACGGCCTACTACCCGAGCAGGGTCCTGTCCACCGCGCCCTCCGCCGCGAAGAAAGGCGATCAGATCGAGGCCTGCCTGTCCGCCTGCCGCGCGCAGGGGCTGGAGTGCCACGTCTGGAAAGTGTGCTGGAACATGGGAGCGCGGGCGCCGGACGACTTCGTCGCGCGCATGAAGCGCGAAGGGCGCCTGCAGAGGGCGTACGACGGCAGGCTGATTGCCGACTGGCTGTGCCCGTCGCATCCGGACAACCGCCGCCTGGAGATTGACGCCATGGTTGAGATCGCGGCGAATTACGCGGTCGACGGGATTCACATGGACTACATTCGCTATCCGGACGAGGACGCCTGCTTCTGCGACGGTTGCCGGGCCCGCTTCGAGGCGCGCCTCGGGCGGGAGGCCGCGGGCTGGCCGCGGTCCGCGCGGGAGGGGGCGCTGCGCGAAGAATGGCTGGCCTTCCGGCGCGGGAACATCACGGCCCTCGTCTCGGCGGTGAGCCGCGAGGCCCGGCGGGCGCGGCCGGGACTGGCGGTCTCGGCGGCGGTCTTTCCCGACTGGCGGAAGCAGCGGGACAGCATCGGCCAGGACTGGGGGGCGTGGTGCCGGGACGGTTTGCTGGACTTTGTGTGCCCGATGAACTATGACGAGAGCACGCCGCGCTTCGAGGGACTCGTCGCGGACCAGCTGGGGTGGGCCGGAAGGGCGCGGTGTTACCCCGGCATCGGACTGAGCACATGGACTTCGGAGGACCGCATATGCCGGCTGATCGAGCAGGTGGAAGTCACGCGGCGGCTGCGCACGGGAGGATTCGCGGTGTTCGAATACAACGGCGCGGAGTCCCGCGAGATCCTGCCCCTCTGCGGGTTGGGCCTGACGCGCCGCGAAACGGAGGACGGCGCGCCTTGAGCGCGCGGTAAGCCATGCAGGCGACGCAAATGCGACGCGGATGCGCGCTCACGCGGACGGCCGCGGCGGTGGCGGTGCTGATCGCGCTGGGGCTGGCCGCCGCCGGGGTCGCGCGGCGGGTGCAGACGAAACCGCACGAGAAGCCGCCCGCGCAGCCGTGGGTGGCGATGCCTGCGCCGGACGTGCGCGTACTCCTGGAGGGATGCATGGTTGATTCCGCGGGCGGCGGCTACGTCAGCGCGCGCGCGGTGTCCCTGCTGCCGGTCGTGCGCATCGAGTCGGCGGCGGCATCCCCCCGCCGCGCGCAGGTCGCCCTGTCCAACCTGGCGCTGCATCGCGCGCGCGCCGAAGGGCCCGGCGCGAGCGAGGCAGGGCCGGCGACGCTGCGCTTCACCGCCGATCTGGCGCCCGGCGAGCGTCGCGAATGGAGGCTGACGCCCGCCGGACAGACGGATGCATTCACGTTTTTCGTGGTCGGCGACACACAGGGCCGCTACGAAGTCCTGGAGCGCGTGATTGCGGACGCGAACCGCGAGAAACCGCTTTTCGTGATCAATCTGGGCGATCTGGCCGCCTACAACATGCCGGTGGAACTGCGAAAGCACCGCGAGGCGGCAGCCGCGTTCAATGTGCCCTACTTCACGATGTTGGGGGACCATGACCTGGCCCGGCCGGGACTGGGGGGCGACCAGTACAGCGCGGCGTTCGGGCCGACCTACTACGCCTTTGCCTTCGGCAACGCGCGTTTCATCGCGCTGGACAACGCGGCCGGCTACGTCAGCCGGCGGCAGGTGCGCTGGCTGCGGCGGACCCTGGCCGCGGGCGCGGGCGCGGCCCACACGTTTGTTTTCGCGCACCAGCCGCTGTTCGACCCCCGGCGCGGCGAGCATCACGCCATGAAGCCCCTTATCGGCGGAGCCGAGGCCGTCGGCGCCCTGTTGAAGCGCCACGGCGTCAGGGTATTCTTCGCCGGCCACATCCATTCTTACTACGAGCTGGTGCGGCGGGGCGTGACGCATGTGATCACGGGCGGGGGCGGGGGCGACCTCAAGTCGCCGTTTCCGCGCCTGCACTACGTGGTCGTGAATGTCAGGGGAGCGGACGTGCGCTGGGAGGTGAGACAGGTGGGGGGCGGCGGGTGACCGGCGGCGGTTCGCGGGCGGCGGATGGCCGCGCGCCGCGGCCCGCCGCGTGAAAGGCAGGCGATGCAGGAGGACCGGGGATGAGCACCAGGAAGGCCGAGAAGGGCGGAGAGGCGGTCAGCTTCGAGAAGGCCCTGTCGCGCGTTGAGACGATTGTGAAGGAAATGGAGGGGGGGGCGCTGGCGCTGGATGACATGATCGCCCGCTTCGAGGAGGGCCAGTCGCTGATCGCGTTCTGTTCGCGGAAGTTGAACGAGGTGGAGCGCCGCATCGAGAAACTCGTCAGGAAAGGCGATCGCGTCGAGACCGCGCCCCTGGATGAGAAAGAGAATGGGGATGCGGAAGGGGATGCGGATGGGGAAGGGGACGGGGAGCGGGATCTCTTCTAGGGTGGCATGAAAGCGAACGGAAGCCTTCTTGAGGTGCGCGGGCTCAAGACCTACTTCGGGTCTCCGGCCCGGCCGGTGCGGGCCGTGGACGGCATCAGCCTCGACATTGCCGACGGCACGACCGTCGCGCTCGTGGGCGAAAGCGGTTGCGGGAAGAGCGTGGCGTCGCTCTCGCTGGCGCGGCTCGTGCCTGAGCCGCCGGGTTTCTACGCGGGCGGCAGCATTCTTTTCAGGGGACGCGACGTTCTGCGCATGGCCGAACGCGAGCTGGCCGACATGCGCGGCC
>VGWJ01000045.1 GCA_016873635.1 Lentisphaerota bacterium
CACAGCAATACGCTCTTCCCCAGTAAAACGAGACTGCTTCGCATGGCGAGTCCTCCCGTGCAGGAAACCGTGTTCCTTCGTGACGCAGAAGAACATAGGCCGCCGCGCGCGTTCCTTCAAGAATCTTCTGCCGCCGCGCGCCGCCCGCCCGCCTCTCGCCGGGGTTGACCGCCCCGCCCGCGCGTGTCATTCTGGTTTCAGGAGCAACGCCATGTTTCCGTTGCGTGACGACAATCCGACCATGCACGCCTCGCTGGCCACGTTCGCGATCGTGGCCATCAACGCGCTGGTGTGGGTCTTCGTGCAGCAGATGGGTGTCATGCCCGGGCTGGCCGAGTCGGTGTGGCGCTACGGCGTGATCCCCGGCGAGCTGCTGGGCCGCGTGGCGCCCGGGACGCGGGTGCCGCTGGGCCCGCGCATGATCGCCGTGCTCGACGGCGATCCCGACTGGTTCAGCGTGCTGACCTCCATGTTCATGCACGGCGGGTGGATGCACCTGATCGGCAACATGTGGTTCCTGCTGGTGTTCGGCGACAACGTGGAAGACGCCATGGGCGCGATCCGGTTCACCGTGTTCTACCTGCTCTGCGGCGTCGCCGCCGTGGCCGGGCAGGTGCTGGCCGGGCCGTCCAGCGTGGTGCCCATGGTCGGCGCGTCGGGCGCCATCGGCGGCGTGATGGGCGCCTACCTGCGGATCTATCCCATGGCGCCGGTGCACATGCTGGTCTTCTTCGGATTCTTCATCCAGCGCATCGTCGTGCCCGCTTTCTTCATGCTCGGCTACTGGTTCCTGATCCAGTTCCTGGCCGGCATGCTGGACCGCGGCACGGGCGGCGTGGCGTTCTGGGCCCACGTGGGCGGCTTCGCGGCCGGTTTCCTGCTCGTGCCCGTCTTCTGCAATCCGAACCGCCTCTACGCCTGCCGCTCCCGCCGCGGGCGGGCGGGCGGCCTGTGGAGGAGGGCGTAGGCCGGGAGAGCCGTCCGGCCGGGAGAGATGGGGCGCTCGGCTCAGCCGCGACGGGCGAGATCCAGCAGTGTGGCGTGCAGAACCGAAGGGGGCGAAGCCAGGCGGCACATGTTCGCCCTGACCTCCACGAAGCCGTGACGTTCCAGCTTGCGCACGTGCCTGGACAACACCCGCGCGTCCAACCTTGTCGCCGTGCGGAGCGAGGCCAGCGAGCGTTCTGTTGATCCAAGCGCTCGGACAATGGCCAGGCGCCGGGCTTGTGTGAGCGCGGTTACAGCACGATAGACGTTTTCAACCGCTCTCGGATCGGGCGCAAGTGTCTGCGCCAGCGCCCGGCAGAGTCTCGCGGAGTCCCGGATGGTCCTGTCAGGTTCCGGACGGTAGTACACCCAGCTTCCCGTCCGGCGCGCCTGCAACAGACCTCGGGCGTTCAGGTCACGCAGATACCGACTGGCAACCGGCAAGGTCACGCCCAGCCGCGCTGCCAATGACGTCACATTCTGGTCCGGCCGCCGAAAAAGATCGGCGAGCATGCGCAACCGTGTCCTGTTCGCCAGCACCCGACATGTCCGCCACAACGTCGGCTGCAATCCTCCCGTCCCGTCTTCCCGCATGGACGGACTTTACAAAGTCCGTCCGGGTCCTGCCCAGGAAAAGGAATCGCAGACATTTCTTCCACGACACATTTCTTGCCGCAACGTTGACCGCAGCGGCGCCACGTGCCATTCTGGCCGACAGTGGCAGCGCCTGATGCCTCGATCCTTCGGGACTCTGCAATGCGCGCTTTTCTCATAGTTCTCGATTCCGTCGGCATCGGGGAGGCGCCCGACGCGGGGGAATACGGCGACGAGGGCGCCAACACGCTCGCCCACTGCGCCGAGGCCGCGGGCGGACTCAACCTGCCCGTGATGCAGGCCATGGGCCTGGGCAACATCCCCGCGCTGCTGCCGCGCGGCCCGCCCATCCGCGGCGTGCCGGCGGCGGACAATCCGACCGCCTCGTTCGGCGCCATGCAGGAAGTCTCGAAGGGCAAGGACACCACCACGGGCCACTGGGAAATGGCCGGCCTGGCCCTGGAGAAGGGATTCCACCTCTTCCCAAAGGGGCCGCCGTCGTTTCCCGACGACCTCATCGCAAGCTTCGAACAGGAAACGGGACGCCGACTGATCGGCAACAAGGCCGCCAGCGGCACGGCCATCATCGCGGAGCTGGGCGCCGAACACATGCGCACGGGCGCCCTGATCGCTTACACCAGCGCCGATTCCGTGTTCCAGGTCGCCGCGCACGAGGAGGTCGTGCCCCTGCCCGCGCTCTACGCCGCGTGCGAAACCGCGCGCCGCCTGTGCGACAAGTACCCCGTGGGGCGCGTCATCGCCCGGCCCTTCGTGGGCGCGCCCGGCGCATTCACGCGCACGAACAACCGCCGCGACTTCTCATATCCGCCGCCGGAACCGACGATCCTCGACCGCCTTTCCGCCGCGGGCGTGCCGGTGGTCACGGTGGGCAAGCTCGACGACGTGTTCGCGCACCGCGGCATGACCGAGTCCGTCCACGCCGAGACCAGCTCCGCGGCGGCGCAGGCCACGCTGGACGCCGCGGCGCGCCTGGAGCGCGGCTTCGTGTTCACGAACCTGATCGACTTCGACATGCTCTACGGGCACCGGCGCGACGCGGCGGGTTATGCCAACGCGCTGGCGGAAGCCGACGCTTTCCTGGGGAGGCTGCTGAAGCTGCTGCGCGCGGACGATCTGCTGCTGGTGACGGCGGACCACGGCAACGACCCGACGTTCAAGGGAACAGACCACACGCGCGAATTCGTGCCGTTGCTCGCGTACCGGCCGTCAGTCAACGCCGGGCGTCCCGCGACCTTCTCCGGGCGCGGGCAGACACAGACCGGCGCCCGGATTGATCCGGCCCGCGCCCGGAGGTCGCGGGCCACCTCGGAAGCCGACCTGGGCATCCGGCACGGTTTCTACGACGTGGCGCAGACGCTGGCGGCGTTCTTCGGTATCGCCTCCCTCAGTAGAGGTAAGACGCTTTTCCCCCGGTCCGGGTACCGGTGAAGGACGTCACGCGGCCGGTGGCGGCGTCGGAAACCGTTCCCTGCATGCTGTCGCCGCTGACCGTGGCCGTCAGCCTGATGTCGTGGCCCTCGCCCTGCACGCCGATCCGCAGCGTGTTGCCGATGCAGGTCCCGGAAAGCGGCACGCTGTAGCCGTACCCCTCCAGTCGTCCCGTCACCGTGGTTCCGATCTGGCTCATGGTCAGCGTCGCCTGGTAGCCGTGCGTGTCGCGCAGCTTCCACGTGCCGCTGACGTCCGTCCCGGCCTCGCACCCGAGCATGCATGCCGCCAGCGCCAGGCCCGTCACCGTCAACGCTGCTCTCATCTCGTCCTCCTTCCGGTCATTTACCCACCGGAGCCGCACCGAAACCTGACGCCCGACCCCACCTACCTCTTCTCCCGCCCGACGGCAATCGCGCAGGCATGCCCGTTCAAATCCCAATCCACGGCCGCGGCCGGACGCCGGCCGGCGGCATACTCGCAGGCCAGGCTCAGCGTCTCGGCGCAGATGTAGGCCGCGTGCGCCGTCACGGCCGCGCGCACCGCCTCGTCGCCCGCGTACGCCACGCGTATGCGGTCGGTCACCTCCAGCCCGGCCGTCTTGCGCATGTTCTGCACCTTGTTCACGAACTCGCGCGCCAGGCCTTCGGCTTCCAGTTCGGGCGTCAGACCGGTCTCCAGCGCCACGAGCAGTTCGCCCTCGCAGGCCACGACCAGCCCCGCGTGCGGCTCGCGCTCCACGACGACGTCTTCCGCCGTGACGGAAAGCGGTTCCCCGCCGGCGTCCAGCGTCACCGCCGCCCCGCCGATCAGCTCCTCGATCTGTTCGGGCGAGAGGCGCGCGATCGCGCCGGCCGCGGCCTTCATGCGCGGACCCAGCGACGGCCCCAGCCGCTTGAAATTCGCCTTGGCGCGCAGCGCCGCCAGCTCCGTTTCGTGGTCGCCGAAGGCCAGCTGCTTGACGTTCAGCTCCTCCGCCACGAGGTCCCCGAACGCGGCGATGCGCCGGCGCACTTCGGCGCGGCGGCACACCACGTGCAGCACGGAAAGCGGCTGTCGCACCTTCAGGTCGTTCTCCGCGCGCAGCAGCCGCCCCATGCGCACCACGGCCATGACCTCCGCCATCTGCTCTTCGAGCTCGGGGTCGCGGCGCGACGCGTCGGGAAGCGGGAAGTCGCACAGGTGCACCGACGCCGGCATGCCCTCCGTGCGCAGGTTGCGGTGAATGGCGTCGCTGACAAACGGAATGAAGGGCGCCGCGATCTTCGACAGCCGCAGCAGCACGTCGTAGAGCGTGCGGTAGGCCTGGGCCTTGTCCGCGTCGTCCTGCGACTTCCAGAAACGCCGGCGGCTCCGCCGGATGTACCAGTTGGTCAGGTCCTCGATGAACCGCACGAACGGCCGCACGGCGCGCTGCAGGTCGTAGTCGTCCATGCCCGCCACGACGTCGGCGGTGAGGCTCTCCAGGCTGCTGCGGATCCAGCGGTCGAGCGCGTTGGCGCCGGGCGCGTCGTCCCGCGCGCGCGCCGCGCTCCAGCCGTCGATGTTCGCGTAGGTCACGAAGAAGCTGTAGGCGTTCCACAGCGGAATCAGGATGTGGCGCATGAGCTGCCGCACGCCTTCCTCGGAGAAGCGCAGGTCCTCCGCGCGCACCACGGCGGAGTTGAGCATGTAGAGGCGCAGCGCGTCGGCCCCGTAGGTGTCGAGCATGTAGGACGGGTCCGGGTAGTTCTTGAGACGCTTGCTCATCTTGCGGCCGTCCTCGGCCAGGACCAGGCCGTTGACGACCACGTTGCGGAACGCCGGCCGGTCAAAAAGGGCCACGGAAAGCACCATCAGCGTGTAGAACCAGCCGCGCGTCTGATCCAGGCCTTCGGCGATGAAGTCGGCCGGGAAATGCGCTTCGAAATGCTCGCGGTTCTCGAACGGGTAGTGCGCCTGCGCGTAGGGCATGGCCCCGCTTTCGAACCAGCAGTCGAGCACTTCGGGCACGCGACGCAGCGCGCCCTTGCCGCGGGCCGACGGGATCGTGACCTTGTCCACGACGTGCTTGTGCAGGTCCGCAACCGCCGTGCCGGACAGCCGCGCCAGCTCGGCCATGGACCCCACGCACACCGTTTCCGCTCCGTCATCGCTGCGCCACAGGGGCAGCGGCGCGCCCCAGTAGCGGTTGCGCGAGACGGCCCAGTCGCGCGCGCCTTCCAGCCACTTGCCGAAGCGCCCGCCCTTCAGGTGTCCCGGCACCCAGCGCACCTGCGCGTTGGCGGCGACGATGCGGTCGCGGATGCGTTCCACGCGCACGAACCAGGTGGAAACGGCGCGATAGATGAGAGGTTTTTCGCAGCGCCAGCAGTGCGGGTAAGTGTGCGCGATCGTGCCGCGGCGCACGAGCCTGCCTTCCGCCTTGAGGCGCGCCATGATGTCGGCATCCGTCTCCTTGACCTCGCGCCCCGCATAGTCGCCGACCTCGGCCGTAAACCGGCCGGTCTCGTCCACGGGGCACACGGCGGGGATGTTCTCCGCGAGGCCCAGCCGGTAGTCGTCTTCGCCGAAGCCGGGCGCGATGTGCACGACGCCCGTGCCCTCCTCGGTGCTGACGAAATCGCCCGCCACCACGCGGAACGCGCCCGCATTCTTCATGTCCGCGAAGTACGGGAACAAGGGCGCGTAACGCAGCCCCGCCAGGTCCGCGCCCGCGAGGGTCTCCAGGATTTCGTGCTCCTGGTGTTTCCAGTACGCCGCCACGCGGTCGGCGGCCAGGATGTAGATGGCGTCCTTGTCTTTGACGCGCGCGTAGCGAATCCCGCCGCCCACGGCCAGGGCCATGTTGGACGGCAGCGTCCAGGGCGTCGTGGTCCACGCCAGGATGTAGGTGTTGTCCGCCCCCTCCACCTTGAAACGCACCGTGATCGCGGGGTCGGTGACTTCCTCATAGCCCTGGTTCGTCTCGAAGTTGGAAAGCGGCGTGGCGCAGCGCGGACAGTAGGGCAGGATTTTCATGCCCTCGTAGACCAGGTCTTTCTCCCACAGCGACTTGAAAACCCACCAGATGGACTCCATGTACTTGGGGTCCATGGTCTTGTAATCGCGGTCGAAGTCAACCCAGCGGCCCATGCGCGTGACGATCGCGCGCCATTCGCGGGTGTAGCGCAGCACGATGCCGCGGCAGGTCTCGTTGAACTTGTCGACGCCGAGCTCCTCGATCTGGGTCTTGCCGCTGATGCCCAGTTCCTGCTCGACTTCCACTTCCACGGGCAGGCCGTGGCAGTCCCAGCCGAAGCGGCGGTCCACGTAGTGCCCGCGCATGGTCTGGTAGCGGGGGACGATGTCCTTGATCGTGCCGGCCAGCAGGTGGCCGTAGTGCGGCAGGCCGGTGGCGAAGGGCGGGCCGTCGTAGAACACGTATTCCGCCGCGCCCCGGCGCAGCTTCAGGGATTCGGCAAATGTCCCTTCGCGATCCCACAGCGCCCGGATGGCGCCTTCGAGACGGGGGAAGTCAGGCTGGTTGGTGACCGGATCGAACATGATCTCGCCTCACGCGGCAACGTCGCCCCTGCCCCCTGACTCCTGCCTCCTGACTCCTGCCTCCTGCTCTACTTGTCCCACGGTTCCTTGTCGGCCGCCGCCGCCGCGTCCGAAACGACCTCGTCGGTCTTGGCGGCCGCATCGGCGGCGCCCTCAACCGTCTTCTCGGCGGCGTCGCGCGCGGTTCCGGCGACCTTCTCCGCCACCTCCGCCGTCTTCTCCGCGGCCGCGGCCACGCCTTCCATCGTCTTCTCCGCCACGGTCGCCGCCGCCTCGCGCGTCGCCCCAACGGTCCGTTCCGTCACTTCAACCGACTTCTGGACGGTCTGCTTGGCCGCTTCTTCGGCCCGGCGGGCCGCGTCGCCGACCGCGTCGGCGGTCTTTTCGACGGCCTGATCGGCCTTGCGGCCCATCTTCTCAAACTCGTCGCCCTGCCGGCGGCAACCGCCGCCAACCAGGGCCGTTGCCGCCAACGCCGCCACAAACCATGCACCGTACGCCTTCATGCCGTTCCTCCTCCTTGCATGTGCCTCGCACAGACACAGAACATGACACGACACCGCGGACGTGGCAAGCCTATCGATACCCGCGCCAAAAGAGCGTGCGGGTGCGTCGGCACATCAGCATCGGCTCCGGTCACACACGCACACACTCACGTACTACCCCTACTCCCCATATTCCGCCCGGTCCTCCGCCGCCTTGCGCAGTTCGCTCCCTGCGCCGGCGTCGGGATAGGTCAGTGGTCCGGAAACCGCCCGCGCCGGTTCGCGCAGGGCGGCAAAGCGCGCGCGCTCTTGGCGCAGGTATGCGTGGCGGGGATCGAAGGGATGACAAAGAGGCGGCCCCATGCGCGCAACCAGCCGCGCGGACAGGGGCGCGCCGCGCGCGACGTGCGCGTAGGCGGCCACGGCCACGGATTGCTGCCGCGCCGAGAGCGATCCGGCCAGCCAGGCGCGCCCGGCGGTCGCGCGCGACATGCGGATGGCGTTCCACAGGCAGAGCACGCGCAGGCACGGCTCCCCGCGGCCGGTGAGCATCTCGCCGGGCAGCGCCGGCTCGGCGAAGCGCCCGAACGGCGCGACCAGGTACGCGTCGGGCCCGTCCGCCGCCAGCACCAGGACGTACGCCGGACGCGGCGCCGCGCCCGGCATGTACGGCGGCAGCAGACGGATCTGGCCGGGCGCGGGGGCGGCCTCGCCCGCCGTCGCGAGAGGCGGCGCGGCGGGCGAACACGTCTCCGCCTCCGGTTCCCCGCGGAGCGCGCGGTCCAGTTCCCATTCCGCAAGCCAGCGCCTGAGGCGACGGCGCTGGGCTGCGGGGACGGAACGCACCGCGGCATCCGGCAATTCAGGCATCGCGTTCCGCCCTTCCATGACTACGGCCTCCCGCTCATTGCCAGCAGACGCAAACAGACGCGCTCCGATTCCGCCCACCTCAAAACGAGCTCTTTCACCTGCTCGACGGTCATCAGCGTCAGCGACAGCAGCGACTGCCGGTCGTCGGCCGGGTACCGCTCCCGCAGGCGCCGCGCGGCCTGCGCCAGGAAGCGGCTGAAGCGGTCGTGCAGCATGGACTTGCGGCATCCCGCGGCCTTCTGCACCTCGGCATGCTCCAGCGACAGGCCCAGGCTTCGCGCCAGAACCGCAACGCGCGTGCGCGTCGGCATGGCGCCGAAAAGGTCTTCCGCGTGCGCGCGCGAAAGCGTCTCGTACTCGCGGCGCGCGGCCTCGCCCACCGGATCGGCGGCATCCGGCAGCATGTCGCGCAACGTCAGGTCGCCGGCCGCGCCGCCGAGGGGTTCGTCGAGCGACACGGCGCCCGCCGGCGCCAGCTCCTTCCGGACGTACTCCCGCACCACGTCGCGCATGATCAGCGAGGCCCCGCCTTCGATCGCTTCGCGCCGCCGCGGCGCGTCGGGCGCGACGCGCGCGAAAAGCCATTCCTTGTAGCGCTTGCCCCTGCGGCTGCCGCGTACGACCAGGTGCGTCTCGAACAGGTGCCACACGTCGCGCGGCAAAGGCAGAGCGCCCGAACCGGCCCGGGCCGCCAGGCACGCGCGCGCCATCCTGTGAAACCGCGCCGCGGCAAAGGCCTGCAGCCGACGCTGCGTTTCCGCGCGGCAGCGCCCCAGGGCGCACATCCGCCGCCACTCGTCCCAGGCGGCGACAGCATTCAGTCGGTCGTCCATGGCTTTCAGGTTTCAGGCGTCAGGCGTCAGGCGTCGGTTATGGACAGGACGCGCCAGTTTCTTCCCCGCGTTCCTCCCCCTGACACCTGACACCTGAACCCTGACACCTGGTCTGCTCCCCCAGAACCCCCATCGCCACGCGGTCGCGGCCGGCCAGGTCCGGCCGCACTTCGACCCGCGCAAAACCTTCCGCGGCCAGCGCCGCTTTGACTGCCTCGCCCTGCGTTTCGCCGATTTCCAGGAACACGCGGCCGCCCGGCTTCAGGGCCAGGGCCGCGTCCTGGATGACCGCGCTCAACACGCGCAGGCCGTCCGGGCCGCCGTCCAGGGCCTGCCGCGGCTCATGATCACGTATGCATACGGGAAGGCGTTCGATCTCGCCGCTGGGAATGTAGGGCGGATTGGACACGATCGCGTCCAGCGAACCGGCGTCCACAATCTCGCACATTTCGCCCTGCGCCAGCGCGACGCGCTCGGCCACGCCCAGCGCACGCGCGTTTTCCGTCGCCAGCGCCACCGCATCCGCGCTGGAGTCCAGCCCGATGTAGAGCCCTTCCGGTCGCGCCAGGGCCAGACTGATGACGATACAGCCGCTGCCCGTCCCCACGTCCACTACCGCCGGACGTCCCTGCCACAGGGGCGCGCAGTCCAATACCGCCTGCACCAGACACTCGGTTTCGGGCCGCGGGATAAGGGCCCGCGGATCGACCCGGAACTCGTGGCCCATGAATCCCGCGCCGCCGATGACGTACTGCACCGGCTCGCCCGAGCCGACGCGCCTGACGCCGCGCCGCAAGGCCGCGAGACGTTTTTCGTCCGGAACGCGCGCGTAGTGCTGCGGAAGCTCCAGACGCTTGCATCCCAGCAGGCGCGACGCGAGCATCTCAACCGCCAGGCGCGGAGCGTCCACGCTCTTCCTTTCCAGAAAAGCGGCGCCCGCGTCGAGAATTGCGCCGAGGTTCTTCGCGCCTTCTTCCATGCGATCTGCCCAGCTCAATGCGGATTGCCCGCGGGGGAAGTGCGCGGGTGCGCATGCGCACGTGAGAGTCAGAGCACAGGCGGTTCCGCGCTCACACACTCACATACCCACACACTCACACACCCGCCTTCCCCGTCGCCAGCCGCGCTTCCGCTTCGCGCGCGTGCAGGGCCTCGACCAGCTCGTCAATGTCGCCCTCCATGACGCGGTCCAGGCTGTAAAGCGTCAACTGGATGCGGTGGTCGGTGAGCCGGTTCTGCGGGAAATTATACGTGCGGATGCGCTCGCTGCGGTCGCCGCTGCCGATCATGGAGCGCCGCGTCCGGCCCATGCGCTCGGCCTCGGCCTGCTGCCTGAGGTCCAACAGCCGCGACTTGAGCACGTTGACGGCCTTGGCCTTGTTGCGTTGCTGCGAACGCTCGTCCTGGCACTGCACCACGATGCCGCTGGGCAAGTGCGTGATGCGCACGGCGGAATCCGCGGTGTTGACGCTCTGGCCGCCCGGGCCCGACGACCGGAAAATGTCGATGCGCAGGTCGTTGGGATCGATCTCGATATCGTCGTCCGGCTCGACTTCGGGGAACACGGCCACCGTCGCGGCGGAAGTGTGAATGCGGCCCGAAGCCTCGGTCGCGGGCACGCGCTGCACACGGTGAACTCCGCCTTCGAAGCGCAGCGCGCCGTAGGCGTTCGCGCCTTCGACGGAAAGCACGACTTCCTTGTAGCCGCCGCTGGCGCTGGAGCTGGCGTCGATCACGCCCGTGCGCCAGCCCTTGTTCTCGCAGTAGCGCGTGTACATCCGGCACAGGTCGGCGGCGAAAAGCGAGGCTTCCTCGCCGCCGGTTCCCGCGCGGATTTCAAGGATGGCGTTCCGCGCGTCGGCGGGATCGGGCGGGAACAGGGCCAGCATGACCTCGCGCTCCGCCGCCGCCAGCCGGGCTTCGATTTCCCCGATCTCGGCGCGCGCCAGTTCGCGCAGGTCGACGTCCGCGTCGTCGCCGGCGATGAGATCGCGGTGATCAGCCGCCTCCCGCTGCAGCTTCAGATACCGCTCTGCCCGTTCCTGGAGACGCCTGAGCGCCGCGTGGCGGCGCACCAGGTCGCGGTACTTGTTGCGGTCGGCCGCGGCCGTGGCATCCGCCAGCGCGGCTTCCAGCGCCGGCAGCTCGCTCAGGGCGCGGTCAATGACGGAGCGGTCGAGCATAGGGCGGTTGTCGGTTCTCGGTTGTCGGTTGTCGGCAAAAAGCATTCCGGACGGGCGCGGCAGACATCCCGCGCGGACAAGAAAACGGGCCGGAAAGATGTTCGACACCCCTCCGGCCCGTTTAGCTATCTACTTGCGGCCGTACCGCTTACGGAACTGCTCGACACGTCCTTCCGCGTCGATGAAAGTGGCCTGCCCCGTGAAAAACGGGTGACACTTGGAGCAAGTGTTTACGGCCATTTCCTTCACGGTCGAGCGCGTACGGATCACGTTACCGCATGCGCAGGTGATCGTCGCCTCCTCATAGGCCGGATGTATGTCCTTCTTCATGACGTTCGTCGCGTCCTTTCGCCGGATCAGACAAAGCGCGTGAATGTATCCCCTCCCCCCGCCGCCGCGCAAGCGTTTTGTTCTCGTCTTTTGTCGGGCGTGGCCGGGGCGCGGACACGCAGTGAACGTCCCCGCCCTGCCGCGGTTGCGCGCCGCATGACGGCGGTTCCTGCCCCGCGTTTTCCGCGTTGGACGCGCAAGGCCGGCTGTTGTATGGTTCACGACAACGGGGGTTTGACTTGAAACGCATCTTCCGATTCTGCGCCGTTGCGGCAATGGGGGCGGCGCTGGCCGGATGCCGGCGCAGCGAAACGGACCTGGTGCAGCAGGGCCTGGCGCGCCTGCGCCGGGGCGACGACGGCGGCGCGCTGCGGCTCCTGGGACGCGCGGCCTACGCCGCGCCCGACGACGCCGAGGCGCGCTGCAATCTTGGCATCGCCCAGCTCAACCTCGGCTGGACCAAAGCCGCGGAGACGTCTTTCGCCAAGGCCGCCGAACTCAGCGACGACCCGCGCCCGCTGGAGTACCTGGGACAAGCCCTGGCCCTTGAGAACCGCTGGGACAAGGCGCTTGACGCCTTCCGTCGCGCGGCGGAACGCGCCGGCGGCGCGCCGCGCGCACAGACGTGGCTGGCGGTGGCCGAGGCCCGCAACGGGATGACGGAGGCTGCCGCGGCGCGCCTCGACCGGGTCGCGCGCGCGAACCCGGACTACGCGCCGGCGTTTTACCAGATGGCGCTGCTCGCGCGCGCCCGCGGCGACACGGCGACAGCCGATCGACTGCTGCGGCGCTTCCTTGCCGCGGCCCGAAGCCGGGACAACGCGCGGCCCGCGGAAGAGGAAGCGCGGCTCAAGGCCGTGGCGCGGGCCCGGAGATTGCTGTCGGAAATCCCGCCGCCGGCTGTTGCCGCGCCCCCCGCGCCGCCCGCGACGCCGCCGCCGGTCGCCGTCGCTCCGCCGCCAGCGCTCCCCGCGCCCACTGCCGCGCCGCCCGCCGCCGTGTCCGTCCCGCCTCCCCCATCCGCTCCTGTCGCTCCCGTTGCCGCGCCCCCCGCGCCGCCTGTGACGCCGCCGCCGGCCGCCGTCCCTGCCGCCGCCGTCGCTCCGCCGCCAGTCGCGCCCGCGCCCACTGCCGCGCCGCCCGCCACCGTCTCCGCGCCGCCCGCGCCCGGGCCCGCCGCCTCAACGCCGGAAGCCGACAGGCGCAAGGCGGTTCAGATCTCGGCCCAGGCCATGGCCCGCAAGAACGGCGGGGACACCGAAGGCGCCATCGCCCTCTACAAGAAAGCGCTGCGCCTTGACCCGACTCTGTCCGCCGCGTCCTTCAATCTCGGCCTGGCCTGCTGGGAGCAGCGCCGGCTGGATGAGGCGCAGTTGGCGTTCAGCGCCGCCGTGCGCCAGCAGCCGGGCATGGTCAAGGGGCACTACATGCTGGCCGTGGTCTACCACGACCGCAAGGCGCCGGACAAGGCCATCCAGCACCTCCGCACGGCAACGGGACTCGACCCGGACTTCGCCAACGCCCATTACCTGCTGGGCGTGGTCTGCAAGGAACAGCGGCAGTACCGCCAGGCCCGGACGCATCTGAGACGCTACATCGAGCTCGCCCCCGACGCCCCCGCGGCCGCCAACGCGCGCAAATGGCTGATGACGATGCCGGCGATGTGAGACCGCGACATGAACGACACGTCTTTCAACGCGGTTGATGTCGCCGCCCTCGTCGCGGTGCTGCTGGGCGTGGCGCAGGGCTTCCGGCGGCGTCTCTCGGGCGAACTGGCGCGCCTGGTCAGCTGTGCCGCGGCGCTGGCCGCGGCCCTGCTGCTGTTTCGTCCGCTGGGCGACTGGCTTTCGCGGTATACGCGGCTGGAACAGGACGCCGGCCGCACGACGGCCTTCGTGCTGAGCGCGGCGGCGGCCTTCGGCCTGCTGTTGCTGCTGCGCCTGGCGCTGAAGAAGCTCATGCAAGTGGCGTTCGAGCCGCTCACGGACCGCGTCGGCGGATGCGTGGCCGGCGGGCTGCGCGCGACGGTCGTGGCGCTGATCGTGTTTCTGGCGATGAACCTCTGGCCGCACGAATACCTGAACCGGGTCTTCGGCGCGGAGTCGTTCGCCGGACGCGCCGTGCTCAGGATGATCCCGTTCGCGCGCCGCGAGATCGAAAGCCACGAGAAGCTCAAGGCCGGCCTGGAGAACGCCCGCCGGAAACTGGAAGAAACCGTTTCCGGCGCCCGGCCGGACCACGGGAAGCGGAGATAGCGCCGGCCATGGCACGCATCATACCCAAGCGCGTCCTGGACGAGATACGCTTCCGGAACGACGTCGTGGACGTCGTAGGCTCGTACCTGAGCCTCAAGAAGGCCGGCGGCAACTTCCGCACCCTGTGTCCCTTCCACAAGGAGAAGACGCCTTCGTTCAACGTCAATCCCCAGCGCCAGATCTGGCACTGCTTCGGCTGCGGCAAGGGGGGCGACGTGTTCTCCTTCGTCATGGAGCACGAAGGCGTGAGCTTCACCGACGCCGCCCAGCTGCTCGCCCGCCGCGCCGGCATGAACGTTGAGCTGGAGGATGACCGCGAGGGCAAGGGGCCGCGCAAGGACGTTCTCTACCGCATCCACGAGGAACTGGCGCAGTTCTACCGGCGCTGTCTCCTGCAGACCGCCGGCGCGGCCAAGGCGCGCGCTTATCTCGAAAAGCGCGGGATCGGCCCCGAGCTGGCCGAGGAGTTCATGATCGGCTACGCGCCCGACCGCTGGGACGCCACCGTCCAGTGGGCCGGCAAGCACGAGTTCACGACCGAACAGCTCGAAACCTGCGGCCTGATCGTCCGCAACACGCGCGAAGGGGCGCGCTCCGAATTCTACGACCGCTTTCGCGGCCGCCTGATGTTTCCCATCCGCGACGAGCAGAGCCGCGTCATCGCCTTCAGCGGCCGCGCCCTGGAAAGCGGCGACCGCGCGGCCAAGTACGTCAACAGCCCCGAGACCCCCCTCTTCCGCAAGAGCCGCGTCCTGTACGCGCTGGACAGGGCGCGCCGGAACATCGTCGAGGCGCGCGAAGCGGTGGTCTGCGAAGGCCAGATCGACGTCATCCGCTGCCACGCCGCCGGCATAGGCGTCGCCGTGGCTTCCCAGGGCACGGCGTTCACCGAGGAGCACGCCCGTGTTCTGCGCCGCTACGCCGACAGCGTCACGCTGGTGTTCGACGCCGACCGCGCCGGACAGGACGCCGCGGTGCGCACGGCGGCGATCTTCATGGACGCGGGCCTGGCCGTGCGCGTGGCGACGCTGCCGCCGGGCGAGGACCCCGACTCCCTGATCCTGAAGCGCGGCGCCGAGGCTTTCCAAGCCGTGCTGCGGGCCGCCGACTCGGCCGTGCGCTTCCAGGTGCGCGTGCTGTCCGCGCGCGAGGACGCGCGCAGCGAGGTGGGCGTGATGCGCATCGCGCGGGCCGTGCTGCAGACGATCACGCACAGTCCCAACGCCGTGCAGCGCGCCAGGCTCGTGCAGGAGGCGGCCGAGATGCTGAACCTGCCGCCTTCCGCCCTGCAGCAGGAGCTGCGCGGCCTGCAGCGGCAGGCGCGGCGATTCGGCCCCGGCGAGGAATCCGGCCCGCCGCCCGGGGAGGATGCCCCGGCGGAAGAGCGCGCGGCTCCGGCCGAAGCGAAGGAACCGCCCCCGCGCGAGCAGGTGGACCTGTGCGAACACGCCGTGCACGTCGCGGATCACCCGGAAATGGCCGACCTGCTCGCCCGCTACGCGCCGGCGGACATGCTCCATCCGGTCTGCCGCGCCGTAGTCCGCGCCGCGCTGGACGCGGCCGCCGCGGGCAAGGACCTGCACCAGGCCCTGCGCGAGGCCGGCGCGGACGACGAGGCGCACCGTTTCGCCGCGGCCGCGGAAAGCGCGCCGGCCAAGGCTCGCGGCGAGGAGATCACCCGCACCCACGCGGTCAAGACTCTTATTCTGGCTCTCTGGAAACGGGAGCTGAAGGCGCGACGGCGCAGGCTCGAGGAGGAGCTCGGCGCCCGCGGGGCGCCGGACGAGCCGCGCCTGCGCGCGCTCAGCGTACAGATCCGCACGGATCTCAAGCTCCTGGACAAGTGGGACACCGGCCGGGACGTGATCGAGGTGGCTCTCGCCGAGCACGAGGCCCCTGCGCAGAGCCGGCGTCCGGCTTCGGCCACGAAAAAACCGTGAGTCTCCGAGGGCCGGGGTGGGTTCCCCCGGAACCGGCCCTTTACGGCCGCGCCCGCGCCAGGCCCGCCTTGAGCGGATAACGCAGCTTCAGGTCGCCGTCCAGCAGGATCTCGATCCAGTACGTTCCCGGCCCTTCGAATCGCACGTTGAGGAAGAATTCCACGCTGGTCGCCGTGGCTTCGCTGTCCGGCAGCCGCACCGGCACATCCTTGCCCTCGACCACCGCGCTCAGGCCGTCGGGCGCCAGGATGCGGCTGCGCTGCTTGAACTCCCCCTGTCCGCAGCACCAGCGGTTCACCACGCACAGGCGCTGGAACAGCGCCGGAAAAGCCGGCACGGCAACGGCGTCGAACAGCCCGATCAACATGAACTTGCCGTTGTGCTCCTGGCGCACGTCGTCGCACAGCAGGCTGGACTGCAGATCCGGAACGATAGTCTGTATCACGTCGCTCATTCCACTTCACCTCCCCAGGCGCGCAGGCGTTCCGCGATGAAATCCAGCGTCTGCCGGTGCGCGGCGCGTTCGCCGCCCTCCATGCGCACGGGCGGTCCGAACTCGATATGCACGGTCTTGTTCCGGTCGACGGGACCGAAATCGCGGAAAGGACCCAGGCGGATACCGAGGAAATCGGTTTTTACCGCCACCGGCGCCAGCAACGCGCCGCCCCGCTTCGCGAGCTTTGCGCCGAGCGAGTTGAAATCCGCCATCCGCAGGACCGCGCCGCGCCTGGCCTGCGGAAAGAGCAGGATCGACACCCCGTCGCGCAGCGCCGCCTCGCCGGCGGCAAGCACCCGGCGCAGGTCCTCGCGCGGATCGGACCTGGTCACCGCTATTACGCCCACCGCCTTGAGCACCGCGCCCATCGCGGGGAACCCAAGCAGCTCTTCCTTGACCACCGTCACGTACGGCCCCCGCGACAGCAGGAGCAGGGGCAGCACGGTCGTCTCGATCAGGCTCATGTGATTGCTGACGAAGACCGCCGGGCGGCTCATTTCCCGCAGGCGCTCCATGCCGGCGATGGACACGCGCCCGCCGCAGGCTTCCACGTTGCGCAGCATGCGGCAGGAGTCGGCCTGGAAACGCCGGCTGTCGTACCCGCCGCGCCGCGCGCAACGCCCGGCCGCCGCGAATGTCACGACGTTGCGCAGGTGATACCACCAGTCGAAACGGCCCAGCAGACGGTCCGCGCGGGAGCGCGGCGCGTCAGGCGGAGTCGTGTAGCCGCCCGCTTCCTCCAACCGGCGCACGAATTCGGCCGTTTCCACGGCCAGACGGTGTATCACCGCCCGCGCCCCGTTGTCCACAGCGCATTTGCCGGCCCCTTGCCCTCCCGGCGTGACGCCCGGTCGCCGGCAGGAATTTCCATGGCCGCCGATACAAAGGCTTGCCAACGGCCGCGATTCAGCTACTAAGGAAGGGCGGCAAGGGTGGCGGAACACACCCGACAAACGAACAAACGCGCTCTTGTCGGATTATGGCGCGCATACTGATTGTCGACGACGAAGCCTCGATCCGGCTGGTCCTGAGGAGCGTCCTGCGGGCCAACGGGTACGAGACCACTGAAGCCGGCGGCGGCGACGAAGCGCTCGCGCGGATCAAGTCGGAAGCGATCGACCTGATGCTGTGCGACATTCGCATGGCTCCGATGAACGGCGTCGAAGTGCTTCAGAAAGCCCTCCCGTTGTCGCCGTCGCTCCCCGTGATCATGCTGACCGCGTACGGCTCCGTGGACACCGCGGAAGAGGCCATGAAGCTGGGAGCATTCAACTATCTGACGAAGCCCTGGCGGCTTCCGGAGCTGCTGGTCAACATCCGGCGCGCTCTTTCGCGGGAAGCGCGGGCAGTACCGGAGACGGCGCAAGGCGCCGCGGCGGCCGCCGCCGACTGGCAAGGCGCGCCGTGGCAGTCCGACGCCGAGCGCATAGCGGCGTGCGGCGAGCCGGCGCTCATCGTGTTCAAGGGCGCGGACCCGCTGCCGATAGCCAGGTCCATCCACGCGAAGGGCAGCCGGTCCAAATGGCCATTCGCGGTCCTTTCGTGCGCCACCATGCCCGAGCCGATAATGGAGATCGAGATGTACGGCTGCGCCAGGGGCGCGGTGAGCGCGCTGCCGGATCAGAAAGCCGGAGTCCTCGAGTTTGCCTCCACGGGCACGCTGGTTCTGGACGAAGTCGTCTGGATGCCGCACAAGCTGCAGGAAAAGCTGGTCAATATCCTGCGGGAGGGGGCGGTGCGACGGATCGGGGGCTTTGAAGACATACCTGTCGACGTGCGCGTCCTCGCCACGACCAACATGGACCCCGACGCGATTCTCGCCGAAAAGAGCCTCATTCGGGAACTGCACGCGTATCTGACCCGCAACGTCCTGCGCGTGGCGGGTTGATGCCGCTTCCACCGGGGCTGCGCCATTCTCTCGCTTTGCCCCCGCGCCACTCAATGGGTGGCGAAAGCGCTGCCCGTCTTCAGGAATGACACCAGCTATCCGCTGGCTTCGTTTTCGGCGCCCACCACCTACGGAGCAGGAATCGAGCACTTCAGCGGCGCGCTGTGGGTGGGCAACAGCAGCGACAACAAAGTCTACAAGATGAGTCCGACTGATGGTCGCCTGATTCGGAGCTTCGCCTCCGGCGCTGTCGGCCTCGCCGAACTGGCGAAAGACCGGGCGGGCAATCTCTGGGTTCACGACTACAACAACTGGAACCCCAGGGCGCGCCTGCTGCGAGTCGGCACGGCGGCGTGGATGAGCCAGAGCGCCACGGGCAGGCTGTACGGGGTGGAGGCGGGGACGAACCTGATGACGGGCTTCAACCTGATCCTGGGCGCGTACATCCCGGCCACGCCGCCGGTGAACGTGCACACCGACAACACCGCCGCCGCGGAACAGAAGTTCTACCGCGTGACGCTGGACTGAGGGGAACGGCGCTTGCCACGCCCGTCCGCCCGAGTATCATACCCGTCAGCGGAGGCGAGAAGTGGCCCATAAGATCCTGGTGGTCGAGGACGAGCCGGGCATCGCGGACAACATCAGGTACGCCCTTTCCACGGAGGGCTTCGAAGTCGTCTGGTCCGCGACGGGTCAGGAGGCGCTGGACGTTCTCAAGTCCGACGGCATCAGCCTCGTGGTCCTCGACATCGGGCTCCCGGACCGCAACGGCTTTGAGCTGTGCAAGGACATCCGCAGGACCTCCGCCATACCCGTCATCTTCCTCACGGCCCGCGCCGACGAGATCGACCGGGTCGTCGGCCTCGAGATCGGCGGCGACGATTACGTCGTCAAGCCTTTCAGCCCCCGGGAACTTTCCGCGCGCGTCAAGGCCGTGTTGCGCCGGGCCAATGCCCCGTCGGACGGCGGCGGCAGCGCTCCGTTTCAGGTGGACGAAAGGAAGAAGCGCATCGCGTACTTCGGCCGGCCCCTCGACCTTT
Source organism: Lentisphaerota bacterium (assembly GCA_016873635.1). Classification (GTDB taxonomy): domain Bacteria; phylum Verrucomicrobiota; class Kiritimatiellia; order UBA8416; family VGWJ01; genus VGWJ01. The sequence continues at coordinate 18,876 of VGWJ01000045.1, forward strand.
CGCGCTACGAATACCGGATCCTGCACGTCCTGATCGGAAAGCCGGGCTGGGTGTTCTCCCGCGACCAGCTCATGGATCTGGCCTGGGAGGAACCGGAGGCCAGCCTGGACCGCACCGTTGACACGCACATCAAGACCCTGCGCGCCAAGCTCAAGGAGATCAGGCCCAAGCTCGATCCGATCCGGACCCACCGCGGACTGGGGTACTCCCTGAAGGAATCCCCGTGAAGATCCGCACGCGTCTCTTCCTGGCGTTCCTGGTTCTCGCCGGCCTCGGCTTCTACGCGCTCGTGGACTGGATCGCCGACGATCTCCGGCCGCGCTACCTCGAAAGCATGGAGGAATCCATGGTGGACGCGGCCATCGTCCTCGCCTCTTTCATCGAGCAGCAGGCCGATGGGGATGCCATCCCCGTCAAGGGCCTGCGCTCGGCCTTCGACGCGGCGCAACGCAGACGCTTCGCGGCCCGCATCTACCAGGTCACGAAGACGCGCCTGAACATGCGCGTGTACGTCGTCGACGCCGCGGGCGCCGTCGTCTTCGACTCGGACAACGGCAAAGAAGAGGGCAAGGACTACTCGCGGTGGAATGACGTGCTGCTCACGATGCGCGGGGAGTATGGCGCGCGAACAAGCCGCGCCGATCCCGACGACCCCAAGTCGATGATCCTCCACGTGGCCGCCCCGATCATGGCTGACGGCGCGATCGCGGGCGTACTGACGGTCTGCAAGCCGGCCGACAGCGTGTCGCTCTTTCTCGAGATGGCCAAGCGCAAGATCGCCCTGGCCGGCGTCATCGCGGCCGTGGCCGTGGTGCTGCTCGGCATCGTCACGTCGGCCTGGATCACGTGGCCGATACAGAAGCTCACGGCCTACGCCCAGGCCGTCCGCGACGGCCGGCGCGTGCCCGCCGCCCCGCGGCTCGGGCGCGGCGATATGGGCCGTCTCGGGCAGGCCTTTGAAGAGATGCGCGACGCCCTGGAAGGCAAACAGTACGTCGAGCACTACATCCAGACGCTGACTCACGAGATGAAGAGCCCCCTCTCGGCGATCCGGGGCGCCGCGGAACTGCTCGAAGAGGACGTCCCGGACGGGCAGCGGCGGCAGTTTCTCAGGAACATCCGCTCCGAATCCGGGCGCATTCAGGACCTGGTGGATCGCCTGCTGCAACTCTCGGCGCTTGAAAAGCGGAAGACGCTGCGCGACGTGGAAGACCTGGACCTGGCGGAACTGGCCCGGGAGGTGGTCGGAAGCCTCACCCCCCTGCTTGCCGCAAAGGGCATTTCCGTCGCCGTTCAGCCGGACGGGCCGGCCGCCGTCCGCGGCGAGCGCTTCCTCGTCAGGCAGTCAATCGCCAACCTGCTGCAGAACGCCGTCGATTTCAGTCCCGCCGGCGGCCGGATCACCCTGGCCATCCGCCGGTCACGCGAGGCCGCGGAACTCGCCGTCGCGGACGCCGGCCCCGGCGTGCCCGAGTATGCGCTCGGGAGAGTTTTTGAACGGTTCTATTCGCTGCGGCGGCCCGACACCGGCCGGAAAGGGTCCGGCCTGGGCCTGGCGTTCGTCCGCGAAGCGGCAACCCTTCACGGCGGCGAAGCCCGACTGGAGAACATACCCGGCGGCGGGGCCCGCGCCACGCTCGTGCTCCCGCTCGCTCCGCCGGAAGGCGGCGCCTAGTCTTTTTCACCTGCATTTCACCTCCGCTTCAAATTCTCTTCACAGGGCCTCCCTACCTTGACGCGCGGAATGAGGGCAAGGTCTCGATCCGCGCCGCGGGGCGCGAAGGGAGGAAGCATGAAGACGCTGACGTCGGTCCTGGCGGCCCTGTCGCTTGCGGGAAACCTTCCCGCCGGCGAGCAGGTCTCGGTTCCGTGGGCGGAATTCAAGCAGTTGTACGAGGAGCGCATCGCGCGCGAGGTCATGCAAACACAGGCGGGGGGGCCGACCCGGGGACGGAAGCCGCCGGTCTACACGATCGAGGAGGCCGTGTACGATCTGGCCGTCGGCAAGGACCATGCGGCGGGCGAAGTGCTCGTTTCGGGAAGAGTCATCGCGGGCGATGCCGCGCCCATCCCTCTGTTCGGCCCGGGATTGACCGTCGCCCGAATCGGACGGATCAGGGGCGGCGCCCTGCTTTCCGGGCAGGACGGAGCCGGGCGTATCGCCTTTCTCCCCGACGGCGGGAAAAGCGGGTTTCAGGTGACACTCTCTTTCATGGTCCGGCCGCAGGAAGACGACCGATCGCGTTTCATCCGTCTCGACGTTCCCCCCGCCCTCCGCAGTTCGCTCCGCCTCAGGCTTTCCCCGGAAACGGACCTCCTGGAAGAACCGGGCATCCCCGACGCCGACGGCGTCTACCACTTCTCCGCCCCGGCGTCGCTCGTCGTCCGGTACCTGGATCGCCAGGGCGTCGCCGCCGGCCGCGTGAACATCGACTCGTTTTCCCGCATCCGGCTGGAGGGCAGGCGGGCAACCGTCACGACGGCTTTCGTACCGGTCCAACCCCCGCCCCCGTGCTTCATTCTGCAGGTGCAGGACAACGCGCAGTACGCGTCATCGTCCCTGCCGTCCTCCTGCATCGTGAAGCGGCCGGACGGCTCGTACGCGATCAGTCTGCCGGCGGACGCGAAAGGCCCCTTCACAATGCAATTCGCGGTGGATGGATCGCCGGACGGCGCCGTCTTCGCCTTCCGCCTGCCGAGGGTCCGGGACAACGGCGGAAGGGAAGGCGACTTCGTTCCGGAAGAACCGGACGACGGGCAGATATCGCTGGCCGGCAACGGGCTTGCCGCGGACATCCCCGTCGCCAAGCTGGGTCCGGCGCTGATGCCGCTTGCCGGCGAGGACCGGTTCTACGCGCACATTGCGCCGCACGAGGAAGTCGCCCTGACGGTCAGGCGGTTCGCCGCCGTCAGCACGCCTCCCATCGTGCTCGATGCGCAGCGCTTCTACGTGTCCTTTGAGGAGAACGGCGGCGTGCTGTCGGTCCTGGCGCTGGACATTCCGCCGGAAATGGGTCCGCGGCTGCGGCTGAAGCCCGTGCCGGACACCGAGATATGGTCCCTGACCGTCAACGGCCGGAAGAGGCAGGTGTATGCCGACGGCGGCGACGCGTGGATCATCCCCCTCCAGGACGGGCAGGTTTCGCGAATCGAGCTGGCCCTGCTGCGCAAGGGCGCAAAGCTGGGCCTGCGCGGACGCCTGGAGGCCGTTCTGCCCGGGACGGGCCTGCCCTCCCGGACGCTCCGCGTGGGAATCGCCCTTCCGGCGCGGGTTGAGCTGCTTTCGCTCGAAGGGCCGCTGAGCCCGGCGCCGGGCGACGCGCGCGACACGCCGGCCGAATTCGTGGGCAAGCCGCATTTCTTCTCGCGATCCTTCTACGAGGGACAGGGACTGCAACTGGCCGTTTCGTACCGCGAGCCGGCGGACGGCGACGGAACGCCGTCCGCGGCGGAGTGAAAGGACAAACACGGAAAGGAGGAGAGACACATGAGCGCAAGAAGGATGGTCGCCGTCGGTTTCATTTTCCTGCTGGCATGCGCCGGGTGGTGGATCCTGGGCGCCGCGACAACGGTGAGGTCGACCGAGTTCTCGAGGCGGCTCGGCGCCCAGGTCGAACGGCTGTGGGGCACGCCGCTGGTGCAGGAAGCGCCTGCGCTTGCCGTGCAGATCCCCGGTTCCGAACAGGTGCGCTGGCTCATGCCGTCAAGGAACGACATAAAGGTCGAGCTGCGGGCGGACTACCGGAAGAAGGGGCTGATCTGGTATCCGACCTACACGTGTTCCTTCGACGGAACCTACACGATCGCCAACGCGGAGGACGTGGCCCAGAAGGTGCGGCTGCACTTCAAGTTCCCCGCCGAAGAAGCGACCTACGACGGCTTCGCCGCGGCCGTGGACGGCCAGGCCCTGCTCGCGCCCGTCGACACGCGGGAGGGCATCGGCGAGATCGTCGAACTGGCGCCCGGCGAGAGCAGGGAATTCCGCGTCGCCTACCGCACCCGCGGGTTGCGCGACTGGCGCTACCGCATGGACCCCCATGTCGGGCGGGTGCGGAATCTGAACCTCGTGGCGCGCACGGATTTCAAGGCGATAGACTACACGGAAGGAAGCCTGTCGCCGATGTCGGCCGAGCAGGCCGCCGACGGGATGACGCTCGCCTGGAACGCGAGCGACCTCATCACGCGGGAGGACATCGGCGTCGTCATCCCGGAAAGACTCAATCCCGGGCCGCTGACGTCCAGGATCACGTACTTCGCGCCGGTGTGCCTGGTGTTCTTCTTCATCCTGGTCGCGACCATTGCGGTGCTTTACGGAATCGACATCCACCCCATGCACTACCTGTTCGTGGCGGCCGGATTCTTCGCCTTCCACCTCCTGTTGTCGTACATGGTCGGCCTGGTCAATATCCACGTCGCCTTCGTTGTCGCGGCCGTCGTGTCGGTCACGCTGGTCACGAGCTACCTGGCCGCGGCGCTGCGCGGCAGGCTCCCCTGGAAGGTGGCCGTGGCGGGACAGGTGTTCTTCCTCGTCCTGTTTTCCTACAGCTTCTTCCTGAAGGGCGTGACCGGGCTGACGGTTGCGATCGGATCCGTCGTCACCCTGGCCGTCCTGATGAAAGTCACCGCGCGCGTTGACTGGAACGAGGTCTTCGCCCGGGCGGGCCGCGGCGCCCGACCCGCCCCTACCCCGCCGCCGCTCCCGGCCGTTCCGGCGGCAAAGGCGGGGCCGGACGGCATGCTTTGATTCGCGGCCGACGGGCCACGTCGGCGTGCCGCGTGTCGCCGTCCGCGGTCTTTCGGAATGCGGAAAGGACGCAAACGTGAAATAATGGGGCGCGGGCCATGAATCGCAGGCAGTTCCTCGATAAGGTCTTCTGGGGCTTCGCCGGCTTGCCGCTGGCCGGGCTGGGCTACACGTTCCTGGAGGCCAAGTGGTGCCGCGTGATACGGCGCTCGGTCCCGCTTCCGAACCTGCCGGAGGCGTTTGCGGGGTACAAGCTCGCGTTCCTGTCCGACATTCACCACGGCCCGAACGTGCCGCTTGCCTACGTGCGGCGTGTCGTCGCCATGACCAACGCGCTGAATGCCGACGTCATCTGCCTCGGCGGCGACTACGTGCACAGGGATCGCCGCTACATTGCGCCCTGTTTCGAAGAACTGCGGAATCTGCGGGCGGGCGACGGCGTCTACGGCGTGCTGGGCAACCACGATCATTGGGAAAGCGCCGCGGAAACCCGCGCCGCCATGGCGCAAAACGGCATAGCCGACCTGACGAATACCGGCGTCTGGCTCCGTCGCGGCGGCGCGCGCCTGCGGCTGTGCGGCGCGGGCGACCTGTGGGAAGACGCGCAGGACCTCGCCGCGGCCCTCGGCGACGCCGCGGAGGGCGACGCGGCAGTCCTGCTCGCGCACAACCCGGACTACGCCGAAGAGATTTCGGACAGGCGCGTCGGGCTCGTCCTGAGCGGCCACTGTCACGGCGGACAGGTTGTGTTCCCCTTCGTCGGCGCCCCTCTGATTCCTTCGCGCTACGGCCGGAAGTACCTGCACGGACTGGTGCAGGCGCCGGCCGTCAAGGTCTTCGTAACCCGCGGCGTGGGCACCATATCGCCGCCGGTGCGCTTCCGCTGCCGCCCCGAGATCGCCCTCCTCACGCTGCGCGCCGGCAAGTGAGCCTGGAAAGAGCACTTTCGCTAGGCAATCTCTTTCAGGTTGGTCGCGATCTTCCGCAGGCGGACGCTCTGTGGCGTCACTTCGACCAGCTCGTCTTCGTTGATGAAGGCGATGCAGTCTTCGAGACTCATGACGGCCGGCGGGATCAGGATTACGTTCTCGTCGGAGCCCGCGGCGCGCACGTTCGTGAGCTGTTTGCCCTTGGCGGGATTCACGACCAGGTCGTTCTCGCGCGAATGCTGCCCGACAATCTGCCCCCGGTAGACCCGCACCCCCGGGCCCATGAACAGCCGGCCGCGGCGCTGCAGATTGAAGAGCGCGTAGGCCACGGTCGTGCAGGCGTCCATCGCCACGAGCACGCCGGTCTTGCGGCGGCGCAGGTCGCCGGCATGCTCGTCGTACTCCATGAAAACGTACGAGATCTGCCCCATGCCCTTCGTGTCGCTCAGGAATTCCGAGCGGAAGCCGAACAGGCCGCGCGTGGGAATCTTGTAGCGAATGCGCGTGACGCCGTTCCGGCTGACCATCTCCAGCAGCCGGCCCCGGCGGGTGTTGAGCTTCTGGACGACCGTTCCGGCGCACGCATCGGGCACATCCAGGACGGCCAGCTCGTAGGGCTCCAGGATCGCGCCGTCCCGCTCGCGCAGGATGACGCTGGGGCACGACACCTGGAACTCGTAGCCTTCGCGGCGCATCTTCTCGACCAGAATCGAGATGTGAAGCTCGCCGCGGCCGGAAACCTTGAAACCGCGCCCTTCGGCATCGTCTTCCACCTGCAGGGCCACGTCGCTGAGAACCTCCCGCTGGAGGCGTTCCTCCAGATGGATGGACGTGACGAAACGGCCCTCCTTGCCGGCGAAGGGCGAAGTGTTGGGCAGAAACACCATGCTGACGGTCGGCGGATCCACCTCGAACGCCTTCAGCGGCCGCGGCTGTTCCGGGCAGGTGTAGGTGTCGCCGACCGTGACCTCCTCGACGCCGGCGACGGCGACGATTTCGCCGACTTCGGCCCGGGAGGTCTCGACCTTGCGGTTGCCCTCGAACCGGTAGAGCTGCGTGATGCGCGAGGGCACAAGCTCGCCCCGCCGGTTGGCCGCAACGACCGGCATGTTGATCGTCACCCGCCCGCTGGTGATCTTGCCGATCCCCAGTCGCCCCAGGAAGGAGCTGTAGTCTATGGAGCTCACCTGGAGCTGAAGCGGGGCGGCGCTGTCCCCGGACGGATGGGGTATGCGCGCGATCAGCGCGTCCAGCAGGGGCTTCATGTCCGTCCCCGGCTTGTCGGGGTCCTCCGAGGCGTGCCCGTCGCGCGACGAAGCGTAGAGCGCGTGAAAATCGAGGATGTCGTGCGGCGCGTCGAGCTGCACGAACAGATCGAACACCTGGTCCAGCGCCCAGTGCGGGCGCGCCGCGGGTTTGTCGATCTTGTTGATGACCACGATGATGGGCAGGCGCAGGGCCAGCGCCTTTTTCAGGACGAACCAGGTCTGCGGCATGGGACCTTCCTGCGCGTCCACCAGCAGCAGCGCGCCGTCGGCCATCCGCAGCACGCGCTCGACCTGTCCGCCGAAATCGGCGTGACCGGGCGTGTCGATGATGTTGATGCGGTAGCCGCGATACTCGAAGGCGCCGTTCTTCGAGGCGATCGTGATGCCGCGCTCGCGTTCCAGGTCCATGGAATCCATCAGCCGTTCCGCGACCTGCTGGTTCTCGCGGAAGAGACCGCTCTGCTTGAACAGCTCGTCCACGAGCGTGGTCTTCCCGTGGTCCACGTGAGCGATAATCGCCACGTTCCTGATTTTCCGCGGATCGGTCATGGCGGAACGGCAACCTGCGCGGGCCGCGCCCGCGAAAAAGGGAAGGAATGTAGCGGACCGCCGGCCGATCCGCAAGGCGAATGGAACGTAACCCCTGCGTCCTCGACATCCCGGTGGGGTTCCGCGTCGAGTGACGGACGCGGACTACGGCTCCCGCGCGGCGAGCGCCAGCAGCGCCATGGAGGTGCTGTAGATCTGGCCGCCGGCGCCGCCCCAGCGGTCGTCGGCGAGCCAGACGCCTTCATCCCCGCCCGCGGCGCGCTGGCGCACGATCACGGAGAGCCGCACGCGATCCAGCGCGTCGCGGAACGCGCCGGTGTCGGCTTCGGACATGGCCGAGGCGTAGAAGAACGACCCGTAGTAGTCGGTCGGCCCCTCCGCCGCGAGCGCCTCCATGCCGCGCTCGACCCGGGCGACCAGGGCCGCGTCGGCATGCGCGTCGGTGTTCCGCGCGGAAAGCAGGCAGTACGCGCCCATCATCGTCAGCGTGTTGGGCCCGTCGGGAAAATGCTGCGCCCGCTCGTAGCCGAAAAAGCCCTTGCCGTTCACGGTTCCGGACATCCAGGCCAGGCCGCGGCGAAGCGCGCGCTGATCCTGCCGCAGGCCGGACCGCGCGGCCGCCAGCAGCGCCTGCACCTGCCAGGCGGTGACGGACGTATTGGGCTGGGCGTCCGTTGCGCCGTGATACCCCCATCCGCCGGAAGGCGCCTGGCGGCGCGCTACGAACTCCAGCGCCGCCGCGATCGGCTCCCGCAAACCGTCGTTCCGCGTCGCGCCACAGGCTTCGATCAGGGCCAGCGCCGCGATGCCCTGGTTGTACATGGTGCCGTCAAATTCCCCGCCGAACCGGCCGTCGGCGGACTGTCCGCGCGCCAGGAAAGCGGCCGCGCGGTCAAGGGCGTCGGCAACGGCCGGCGCCGGTTCCGGGCCGCCCGTCCGGGCCAGCGCCAGCGCGGCCAGGCCGTTGAGCGCCGGAGCGTATTCCGGTCTCCCGCCCAGCTTCTTCACGTCCCACCCGCCGGACGGCGCCTGGCGGGCCAGGAGCCAGGCCAGGCCG
>VGWJ01000046.1 GCA_016873635.1 Lentisphaerota bacterium
CGGTCTCGGCAGCCGCAGACAGGAGGTCCGACACCGTCACCGTCAACCCCTTGAGCGCCTGATCGGAGCCCGCCATCAAGCGGCCGGAAAAGACGCTGTTCCGGGCCGCGCGGATCGTAACCGGCTCCACCGGTACGCCGGCTTCGCGCAGGTCTTTCGAGGCGGTCACCGTATCGGTCACCGCGCAATTCCAGATCCGAAGCCCCTGCAAACCCATGCCATTCGTGACCGCAACATCCGCCGGCGCGACGGTCAGGCGCGCCTGCTTCACTCCGATGGCGGGCCAGGTGTAAGAGAGGATGTAGCGTTTCAATGTTAAGTACGGGATCGGAGCGGGGTGTGCCTCCACCGCCAGGATGTTTAGGCCAGACCGCAACATGGACACGGGGATCTCCACTTCGCGCAACTGCCGGAGACACCCCGCCGTAGCCTCAACGCTATCTCTGGGCAGCACCTGTTCCGGATAGGGATCGGCCAGCCTCGCAACCAGGTTGGTTTCCTGGCCGGGCAGGTGGCCTCGGACCAATTCCTTGCCGTTCACATACACCGCCACGCCGCCATAGTAGTCCAGCGAGAGGCGGCAGGCTTTGACGCGCGCCGGATCCTTGATCTCGAAGCGGCTGCGCGCCAGCACCACGACCGTGTCGAACGGGCTGGACCGCTTCACGAACTTTTGGCAGTAGTCTTCGGCGGGCCCCTGGGCCATGTCGGGAATCGGCTGCGGCCAGCAGGCGCGCAGCCACAGGCTATCGTCGTACGTCACGCCGACCCAGTCGGACGACGGCGCGGGCGAGGTCAGTTCCTCCGGCCATTCCGCCGGCCAGGACCTGCCTGCTATATCATTGAAGTTTTTCAAATGCTTCATGTAAACCCTGGCCATGGGACCCGAGGGTGACTTGACGATCTCCGGAGCGCGTTTCCAATTTGCGTCGTATGGCGCCGGATCATCGAGCAACAAGTGGGACGGCCCATCCAGATGCAGGTGTCGCCAGACGGTACGCTCGTCCACGAGCACGACCGTATCTTGTGGCGTAGTGCCGCCGGTCAATGGCGAAGTGCCGCCGCTCGCGTCTTTACTTACCGCCATAATCGGCGGCGTCGCCTCCGACACGACCGCATTGGCACCCCGATACTCGCCCAACTCCCACCAACCGGCTTGTTGTTTGCCGTCCTTGTCCGTCAACGTGCCCTGGCCGTGAAACAGGTTATACTTCCACGACCCCTCGTACTTCCGGCCATCGGGGAGGGTCATGGTCCCCTGCCCCCACCGGTAGCCGTCCTTGAATTCGCCCGTATACGTTCGGTTTGTCAAGTCCGTCTCCGGATTCCTGGGGTAGGTCTCGGTGCCTTGCCCGTGGTAAGCGTCGTTCTGCCACCCACCCTCGTACTTGAACAAGTTTCCATAGCCGCTGATGGTCCAGGTCCCTTGTCCTTCTCGCTTGTCGTCCTTGAACTCGCCCACGTACTTCCGGCCGCGGTCGGGAAAGATCAACGTCCCCTTCCCGTTGGCCTTGCCGTCCCGGATCTCGCCCTCATACTTCGCGCCGTTGATGGTCAATTTGCCGATGGTCTGCGTTGGCGCCGAAGCGCCCGCTGCCGCCGGAACGTCGGCCGCGAAGCCGCCGCCCACCCCCGCCAGGTAGAGGGCGGCCAGGGCCAGGGTGGTTAGTACTGGGTACGTTGCTGCTGTGTTCCTGTGGCTCTGTTTCATCATGCTGCTCCTTGCCATAGTCGTTAGGCGCTGGAAGGTGTGAAAGAATTTCCAGAGAAAGAGATTGGTGTGTACGAGTAGGTGTAAGAGTACGGCAAACGCCATACTCGTACACGTACTCGTACACGCAGATCGATTTCCCTTCTTTCTGAATGCTGAACACTGGCCACTGAACACTTGCTTCCCCATTAGCCATCAACCATCCGCCATTCTCCTCACGGCAGCGGCACGAGCTGCTTCTTCCTCCCGCGCATCCGCAGGCACTGCGTGTACCCGGCGTCCTTCGCCAGCTTGAGGGCCTGGTCAAAATAGCGCCCGACATCCTGCGGCGCGTGGGCATCCGACCCGAAGCTGATGGGGATGCCGCGTTCACGGGCCAGGGAGAGAATCAGCGCGGACGGATAGATCTCCTTGCAAGGCCGGATCAAGCCGGAGGTGTTGAGCTCGATCCCCATGCCCGCGGCGGCAATGCGATCCAAGGCCGGCTGAACGATCTCCGGGATCAGCGACTCGTGCGGCCAGAACCCGGAGTGCTTGGTGGCGTCCAGATGGGTCACGATGTCAAATAGCCGGGTGTCGGCCATCTGCCCGACCAGATCGAAATACTCCCGCCAGGCCCCGGCCACGTCCACCGTCTTCCACTTCTCCAGCGCCGCCCCGCTGTTGGTGAACACCCACCCCCGCATGGCATGTACGGATCCCAGCACCAGATCGAACGGCTGCGCCGGCAGCCAGTCCCGGAAGAGATCCATGAACTCTGGTTCCGGCCAGAAGTCCGCTTCAATCCCGAACAGTACCGGAAGACTTGCCGAAGCGCGACACCGGGCTACCGCCTCCTGGTAAGCGGGAAAATCGCCCCGCCGCATGCACGGTCCGAACTTCTGGTCGTCCAAAGGGACGTGATCCGTGAAGCAGATCTCCGCCAAGCCCTTGCGCACGGCTTCCGCGGCATACTCCTCCGGCTCGCCGTAGGCGTGACGACAAAACGGCGTGTGCAGGTGATAGTCCGGCAGCACGCCTAACTCCGCTTGCCGCGCAATTCCATCACCACCATACGCAACAGCGTGCGGCCCCGGTTGATGGCGGCATGCGGCGTGTCCGCCTGGATGTAGAAACTGTCGCCCGTCCGGATATCCACCGCCGGCTTGCCCGGAACCTGGAGGGTGAGCGTCCCTTTCAGGACCAGGCCACAGACGTCAAACGGATGCCGTTCCTGTTCCACGTTCTTCGTGCCGGGTCGGTATTCCTCGTAGGTCATGACCGTGCGGATGGCGCGATGGCTCGGGAAGAGAAAGCGCCAGCGCTTGTCGCCGTCATCCAACTCCTGCATGGCGCCCCTGCGCTGGACGATCACGCTATTGCATGCGTCCGGAGCCGCGGCGAAGAACTCCGGAGCGCTGACGCCGAGCGCCTCCAATAGCTTCAACAGCGTTGCCAGGGTCGGCGATCCGTTACCCGCTTCGATCTTGGAAAGAAAACTCACGGCCACGCCGGATTTCTGGGAAAGGCCGCGCAGCGAGAGTTTCTCCCGCTGACGCAACTCCCGGACGCGCCGTCCAATGTCTTTCGGCTCGATCATCACCGTCTCCCTCCTGCCGGCCAAGGCCCTCTGCCGCCGCACCCTTCCGTCCCCTTCCCCGCCCCTGGTCTCCGCATCAGTAAAGCATCACGTCTTTCCGCGTTGTACTCTCGCCTCCGCCAGCACCGCCTCCAGTTTCGACGCCACCCGTCTCCGGAGCGACGGCGACGGGATCCTGGCGAGCAGGCTACGAGCAGTCCGAACGCTGAAGTTCCGCGGCAACTCGATTTCCGGGAACGAGCCGAAACCGCGACTCCGGCCCGCCGCCAGATAGAGTGCATCCAGCAACGCCTTCTCGGGAACAGCGATCTTGACGCCGCGTCGACCATGAGTCTCGTATCCGAAGAAGAAAGATGGACTCACGTGCCGGAGATCAACCACCGCCAGCGGTGTGGCGCATCGCCGTGCCCGGGCGAGGGTAACCGCATATACCGCCGTCGGGATCTGTTCTATCATGCCGTGATGAAACATGGCGCTGTACAGCGAGACGTAGGCGGGCAGCGGTGCGGTCAAGTATTCCGGCAAGGCGAACGGCTCCAGTTTCCCCGGCGCCCCCCAACGCCCTCTGGCCAGACGCACGAGGTGTCCGGCGGCGGCCAAACGCCGGAGGGTCTGACTGGCATGCGAACGCGGCATCTTCAACAGGGCGGCCGCATCCGCCGTGGTGAACACTGAAGCGTTCATGCCCAGAAGCGTCGCCAAAGCGTCAATCTGTTTCATGACGCTCCCTTCCGCAGGGCCTCGGCCACAGCCAGAACCATGGCGTCCCACGTCCGCGAATCGGCATAGCAGGCTTGGTCATCCGGAATGAAACAGCTCGATTGCCTGCCTGTCGTTCATAGCAAATGGAAATACGACTTATTGACACCTGTGTCAATAATATGCTTTTCAACAAAAAAGGACCAACCCATGAGACCGGAGGCTGGTCCAGCACCATTCCCGGCCCGCGGCGGGCCGACGCGGGCCACAGTAAAGACCGCTATTCCCGACACCCGGCACGCTATTCCCGACACGCCATTCCCGACACGCTATGCGAGCAGTTTCTTCGCCAGCGACCGGGCCATGGCGGTGGTGTCGCGCGCCCCGGCGGCCTGCCACGACGCCAGCGGGCCGCGAACCGCCAGGTCCGAAACCAGATACTCGTCCGAGCGCAGTCGCTTCAGCGTGTGGTCCTGGGTCAAGTAAGACTCGCCCTGCGGCCCCACCTCGCGAATCAGGTCGGCAGCGATGGTGTTCTTGGTCACCTTGACGCCGGCGGCGAGCCGGCGGCACATGGCGGCGATCTCGGCGTCCATCAGCAGTTGCTCATCGCTGCAGGTCATCCCGGTGGCGAACATGCCGCAGTTGACGATCAGGTCATGCCCGGCGCCCACGGACGCCATGAGGCTGAAGGTCTTCTCCCAGGCGTTCTGCTCGTCGTGAGCGTGGTTGTCCGAATTGGGCGCCGTCGTATGCGAGGGCGTCTTGTAGAACCGTGCGAGCTGCGCGGCCGCGATGCGGCAAACCGTGGTCTCGATCGAACCGACGAGGGCCGCGCCGGTGCGCATGTCGGTCGTGGTCCAGGAATTGGCGTACATGACCGGGTGGCCGGGCTTGAGCAACTGGATCATCGCCAGGCCCGAGAGGCACTCGGCGTTGTTCATGGTCAGCAGGCCGGCCAGCGTGTAGGGGCACGAGACGCCGGCGTTGGGCTCCGGCAGGATCGCGATCGGCACGTTCGTCGTGAGCGTGTCCTGGATGGCCTCACAGACCCTGCTCTCCCAGAACAGCGGGCTGGTGGGGGAGAGCTGGGTGATGCCGTAGACCTGGCGGTCGAAATCGCCCTTGAACGCGCCGCGCAGGATCTCGATGCAGCCGCGGTTGATCTCGCCGTTGTCGGTCGAGAAGTAGATCGGCTTGCGGCTGTTTTCGCTGACGGCCCGCACGGCGTGGAGCAAAGTCTCGCGGGGGTTCGGCACATCCTGCGGCATCACGGGGATGCCGATCATGTCGATCTGCGGCAGCTTCTCGCAAAGCCGCGCGAACCGGACAACATCGGCGACGCGCGACGGCCGGGTCTCGCCGGTGTCGGAATCGAGCCAGAACACCGCATTGTGGCCGCCGGCGATCTTCGGAACGCCATCGCCGAGGACGAACGCGGGCTTGCCCTCGCGGTCGAACACCTCGAACTGGGCGGGGATACGGGCCAGCGCATCCTCCAGGGCCGCCTGCGGAAACCGCACCGTCTGGGCGGCGTCGTCCACCGGAAGCCCCTTGTCTTTCAGGGCCTCCCGCATGCGGGGGCTCAATACCTTCACGCCGCAGCCGCCGAGAATCTCCAGGGTCGCCGCGTGAATCTTGCGGATTTCGGATTTGGACAGCACGGTCATGGTTGCCAGTTTCAGGGTTGTTTTCCTTTCTGTTGAACGGGCGGCATCTCGCCATCCGTCTTCATGTCCTTATTCAAGCGGTGTTTCAGCAGACCGCCGACATCAATGTCGAATTACACGCGTCTTCTTTGGGTCATCCGAGAGGGTTCGCAGAGAATAGACGAGGATCGGGACGAAGATCGGGACGAGGATGGAAAAGACGAGGATCGGGACGAGGATGAGAGAGACGAGGATGGTGAACAACGGGTCATGGCGTCTTGCCTCGCTGTTCATCCGCGTAGCCCCTCAGGCCCAGCAGAAGGGGCACAATTCCTGCGATGATCTGCTTTCCTTCCGCAATCTGTTCGGTCTTCAGTTGGCGCCGTGCGACGAGCAAATCCAAACATGCAGCAATCCGCATTGCACTGGTGTGCGCGATATCGAGAAACCGGACTTGTTCTCCTTCACTGAAACGGCCGTTTCCTTCCGCGATGTTCAGCACAACGCTTGTACTCCAGTCATCCAATCGCGCCGCGGATGAACTTCCCAGGTCGGCGACACTGGGCAATCCGTCCAGCCAAACAATCAGTTGTTCGACGGTAATGATATCCTTGCACCTGCAGACATCGAGACAGGCCGCGCACTCCAAGGCCGATCCGAAAGCCACATCAAAGTACCGAGTCCTGTCGGCCAAGCCATAGCGGCTGTTTCCGTTTGCCAAGTTCTCAACGATACTCTCCGCCGCCCGAATCCAGTGATCAAGTGCTGCGGCCGTCTTCTCGATCCCTGTCAGCACATTGTGACTCCACGATGCATACCCCAACGCCTTCGCGTAGACATGCAGCCTCTCATGTCCCAATCCTCGACTCGTCTGCATCGCTCCTTCCCTCATCTTCGTCCCGATCCTCGTCCCGATCCTCGTCTCTCCCTCATCTTCGTCCCGATCTTCGTCCCGATCTTCGTCCCGATCTTCGTCCCGATCTTCGTCCCGATCCTCGTCTCTCTCCCCAATCCCCACCCCACCGATCACATCCACACATTCTCTCCCCCCTCCTTGCAGTAGGCCGAAAGCACCTTATTGATGCCGGCCGCGACATTCGCGCAGTCGCGGGGCGAGTACCACTGGTTGAGGTTCACCGTCACCAGGCGCGCGAACAAGTCGTCGGCCACCGGGCAGTCCGGGGCCTGGTAGCGGGCGGGCCCGCCGCGCTTTCGGTACTCGTGACAGGTCAGCGGGCAGTTGTCGCCGGAGGCCAGTTCCCGCGCGAGCACGGGGTACATGAAGCTGGCGAGGTGCCAGTCCGGGCCCGACTTGCGTCCGCGCGTCGAGCACGAGATGCCCTCCGCGTTCAGGGCGGCGGCGATCTGCTCCGCCAGTCGCACATCCGCGGGGAAGAAGCGCAGGGTGTAGCCGACTTCGCCGGCCGCGTCATTGAGCTTCTGCGGCAGGATCTCCCGGTACGGTTTCAGGCGCTTGAGGATGCGTTGCTTCACGCCGCGAAAGCGCTTCACCATGCCGTCCAGGCGCCTGAGCTGGACCACGTCAATGGCGGCTTCCAGCTCGGACAGACGGTAGTTGGCGCCGCAGAACAGCTCGCCTTTGTAGCGCGGGGCGGCGAAACGCTCCGGCCGCCACAGTCCGCCGCTCTCCACCACCTGGCTGGCGCGCTCCCACATCCGCTGCTGCTTCGCAATCAGCAGTCCGCCCTCGCCCCCGCCCACGATCTTGTAGGCCGCGATGCTGAACGCGCCCACGTCGCCGATGGTTCCGAGGCGCTGTCCGTGCCAGTGCGCGCCGCAGGACTGCGCGCAGTCTTCCACCACGCGCAGCTTGTGGCGGCGGGCCACCTTCATGATCGCCCCCATGTCGCACACGCTGCCCATGACGTGGGTCGGCGCCAGCGCCACGGTGCGCGGGGTGATCAGCTTCTCGATCTTCGCCGGGTCCATCGCCAGCGAGGCGTCCACGTCGCAGAACACCGGCACGCCACGGGCCAGCACCACGGCCTGCGCCGTCGCGATGAAGCCGACGGCCGGGCAGATGACTTCCGTTCCCGGTCCGACGCCGGTGGCAACGAAGGCCGCGTGCAGGGCGCCGGTGCCGCTGCTGGTCGCGATGGCGAACGGCACGCCGAACACCCGGCGCGCCATCGCCTCATACGCCTGAACCTTGGTCTCCTTGAGACCGGAGTAGTAGTTGGCCAGGAAAGGGCCGGCCTCCCATGGCTCGTCCCGCAGGAGCGCCCGGATGCGCTCCCGGTTCGCCCGCGAAATCCCGAACCGCTCGACGATCGACATGAACTCGTCGATCCCGATCTTCGGTTCGCCCCTGCCCTCGATGCGGCTGACGGCCTTCATCCCGCCCTGCAGACCCAGTTTCTCGCGTTGGCGTATGTTGCTCATATCTATCCAGCTCCTGATCGCGGTCTTGGCCCTCATGCCTCCGCCGGCCGCGCGCGTTGGCATGACCGATTCATCGGCTTCGGCCGTGTTCTCTATCAAGGAACACAACGTACCTTGCTGGCGCGCGTGATACAAGCGGTTTTCACGGAAGGGTGGGGGGAGGCCGCGTTCAACCGATAGTAGGCCGAGGGCCGGTCGAATCCCCTCGGCAGGCAGTGGGTGTAAACACGAACAGGATCACGTCCTCCGGTCACTTTCGTTCCGCTCATGGTACGGCTCCTACTGTCTTTTGACTTCCGTACTCGTACACGCAAGTCTCCCAAGCCATCACTCCCCGTACGCCACCAACACGACCAGTCTCCCGGACTTCGCCGGCAGCTCAATATCCCCGCTTGCGGCATCGAACTTGCCGTGTGCGCGTCCGTTGACTTCCACGGACCGGATCGGTTTCTTCTCGGGGTGACGGAACCGGAGCAGGATCGTATCCGGGGCCGTCCGCAGTTCCAGGTCCACCTCCGCCTCGATCCGGCTCTCCGACGGCTTCGGCCGATACTCGACGGAGACCGTGCCGAAGTCCGTGCTCAGCCGCGCGGCGCCGAAGGGCCGCTCCTGCGCGAACCAGGCGCGGGGAATGGCCCGGCCGATGTGCAGCAGACCGTCGCGCTGGTAAGCGAACATGTAGGCCAGCCACTTCATGGCGTTGGACTGGTCGCTGGTCTTGAACGGCGCGCAGTTGCCGAAGCCCAGCACCGGCTGGGGGTGCTCAACGAAGGCCTGGGCTTCGGGCCGGTAACAGGCGGCCCAGGCGTTGAAGAACATCCACAGGTACACCTCGATCTCGTCGCGGTCGAGGTGCGGAAGCAGGCCGGCCAGGAGCGTCGGCTGCGGGCAGATGCCCCCGCAGTCGAACCACTCGGTCTGTGGATCGTGAATCGGATAGCTGTAGGGCGCGCACATATACCGGGTGTCCTGATAGTCGTCGAGAATCCAGCCGCCCTGCTTGCTCTCGGACTTGTAGAGTCCGGAGATCAGCAGGTAGACCGAGCCTTCCAGCGTTTCGCGAATCCATCCGTAGTCGCGGCCGCGGCAATAGAGCCGGGACGGATAGTGCGGCACCCAGCGCCCGTCGCGCAGACGGACCAGTGGGCTGTGCCGGCGCGCCGCCTCGAATCCGCGGCGCAGGTCGCGCCCGTAGGCGTCCGCTTCGCGGCGGTAGCGTTTGGCCTCGGCATGACCATAGTTCTCCAGCGCGGCAGCCGCGCTGTCGAGCCCGCGCCAGGTCAGGCTGTTGGTGCTCAACCAGTAGAAGTAATCCTCCACGTCTTCGAGCGCGCCGGCGGGCAGGAAACCGCGTTCCCAGCCGCGCGAGTGCGGCAACTCCTTCATCGTCTCGCGGCGTTGCCGGGCGATCCATTCGGCGCCCTTGATGACGCTGTCCGCCACGCCGGCAAACCACGTGTGATCGCCGGTGTGCAGGAAGTGCCGCGCCAGCGCCCATAGGGCCCAGCCATGATGCTGATTGTAGCTCTGACCCTGCTCCCAGCCGCCGCTGCCGTAGAAAACTCCGTCGTGGTCCGTGAAGCGTCCGTTCAAACCGACGGTTCCCTGGTACTTCACCCAGGTGGCCAGCCGCCGCCGGACGTCTTCCGTCATGCCACGCTGCTGGAGTTCCTCCACAATCATCACCGACTCGTTGGTGAAGTTGCCGTAGGTGCAAGCCCCCACCGACGTGCTGACGATGCGCGGATCGTCCGCATGCCCGTAGTCGCTCATCACGACCATCGGCAGATGTCCGGTGTAGACCGCGTTCAGATGCGGGTCGGGCGTCGAGATCTGTGCGCCCTTCCGACTTTCCGCGCGCCAGTACCGCGCCATTTCGTCATGGCAACGGTCGAAATCCAGCCCCCGCAGGGCCGCCAGTTCAGCCTCAGACTCGACTGCGACAAACGGAACGCGCGCCAGGAACTCGCAGGTTTCGCCGGGTTGCAGCTCTTTGCGGAAGCGCACACCGTCCGCATGCGTCTCGGAGGTCATCTCCGTCTGAAACGCCAGACGCGGAACCATCTCATCTTTGTAGGAACCGCGAATAAGGTCGCCATCCAGGATCAGTTTCTCCCGCTCGCATACAGGAATCATTGTGTCGGTCACACCCGTCCTGTTGTGATTGCGCATCTCACGGCGATTGTGAACGCGGCTTGCGTGGTGGCTGTAGGCAATCGGCAACTCCGCCGTGGCCGGTGTGTCGCCAGTATTCTCGAAAGAGAAGCGCACCAGCGCCACGATCGTCGCGTCCGGCGCTGGTTCGCCGGCCAGGATGGATTGCGTCAGCGGCACCGCGAAGCACTTCTGCCGGACGCGCACGGCGTCGCGCCGGAATTGCAGGTTGTAGGCCATGACCGGCCAGGGGTCGTTATGCCGGGCTTCCGCCGCCCACTGGTCGAAGCCGAAGAAGACTCGCGCCGTCCCCGCGTTCTTCCATTTGGGGGTATCGCTTCCCGCGGGCGAGCGGAACCACGTGGGGTTAACCAGCCAGTCGGTCAGTTCGATATCGCCGCACGGCTCGATCCAGAATTTCTGACGGGCGTGCCGGCAGCCGCATACATAGGGCATGGGGTGGGGGCGAGGTTGACCGTTCATGGCGCCGGCCAGGGATTGCTCCGGCAGCGCCGCGATCTCGGCTGCCACGTTGCGTCGCCCTTTTGTGCGTTCCCGGTAGGCGGCAAACGTCTCCGGGTGGTCGGCACGGACAATGAAGATGCCGGCGTCGGCAAACCAGATCGGCCCTTCCGCGTCCAGCGAAGTCAGCGCAATCGTGAAGGCGTCCCGGCCCAGGTCGAAGCGGACGTGCGCGCCATCGTGGGCGTAGGGGTGCACGGGCGTCATGTGATCCAGCTCAATCTCGAATGCCGCCTGCCGGCCCGCGCCGACCCGGACTTGCGTTGCCGTCACACGCGTCCCGACACCGGCCAGCACCCGGCGCACAACCGCGTTGTAGCCGCTCACCCCGATGGTCTTCGCGGCGGTCCGCCGGCCGGCGTGCAGTTCGAGGTGCAGCCGGCTGCGCGCCGGCCGCGACCGGGTGAAGACCCGCATCGCCGTGACGGCCACCGCGTTCCCCGCCACGCGCACACCCACCGTGCGGCGGAAGGTTACCGCATAGTCCGTCGCGTCCGGAAGCTCGGCCGTCAGCGCCTGGAACGAAAAGACCAACGTATGCTTCCCGCGCCGTGCCACATTCGTCGCGGCGGTCACCCATTCCGGCGTAAAGAGGTCATCCATCTTGTACCACCCGACGGACATCGGGCGCTGCTGGACCATCTCCATCACGCGCTCGATGCGTTTGGTCCACCCCCCGGGAGTACTCTCGCCGGGCCAGTTCTTGCGCAGGTACTGCAGGGCGGCCGTCGCGGGCGCGGGCCCGGCAAAGTCCACATCGACGCTCTCGATGTCCCGCATTTCCTCGAACTTCAACTCCCCCGCCGGCGCGTTGGGCAGGGCAAAGGGCGCGATGTCGAAACGGTTCATTCTCATGTTCCTTTCCTGTTTGACGCGATGACCTGGTGACCCGGTGACGCCGGAATGCCCCAGCCGGGCGTCATCCAGTCGCCCGGTCACCGCGTCGTTTCATGCTCATCGATCCGGCGCACCCCTTTGCACGCTGGATACCCGCTGCAACCCCAGAACTCGCCTTTCGCGGAACGCCGTTTCTTCATCGGCTTCTCGCATTGGGGGCACGCCGGGGTGTCGGGAGTGTCAGGCATGGCGCGGGCCTCAAGCCGGGCCTGGAACATCTTCTCCTTGATGCCGCCCTTGGCGACAAACGCCTCTTCAAGGCTGTTGAGCTGCCGCCCCAACATGCCCGTGGTCCGCTGGATCAGAACGATCAGGGCATTCGCCGCCGTGATGTCGTCCCGGTCTTCGAGCCACGGATCGAACTTCTTCTTCTCGCCGAGCAGATAGATCCAGTAGTCGTGCAGCAGGTCGTCCGTGTACTCGAACGGGGCGAGCATGATGGACGAAACCGCCTGATGGTCGGGGTTGCGCACGCTCCAGGGAACGCTACCCTTCTGGATGAGATAATCTTCGAGGTCGCCCTGCAGCTCCGAAAGGCTCGCCTTGGCAACGTCTGTGAGGCGGATCTCGGTCTCCGACGAGGTCTTCGCCCGCTCAGAACCTTCGATGATGTTCTGCTTGCCGGAGCGCGACGCGCCCACCATCTGCCCGAGCGTCTTGCCCAGCGGGTCATCCTTCCAGGGGATATACCGCCTGCAGAAGTTGATGGTGCCCAGGTGAATGATGGTGGCGAAGTTGAAGGTGTGCAGTTTCCTGAACCCGCCGCTGGTGTTGAAGATTCTGCCCATGGCATGAGCCTTTCCTTTCTTGTTTGACGCGATGACCCGGTGACCCGGTGACGCCGGCGGGTGCCACCAATCCGGGCGTCACCCAGTCACCAGGTCCTTCTTCCGTTACACCGCAATTTGTAGCGCACAGAATGTCTGGCCCTGTCTGCGTATCGGGTTGCGGCTATCCTCTCGGCAGCAACCGGACCGGATTGCGCTCGAGCATCTGCGTAATCTCGGCCTCGGTCAATCCCCACCCCCGCCACTTGGGCAGGACATTCTCAAAGAGATAGACGTACGGCGGGAGCGGCATCCAGGAACAGACCGCAAAAGGCCCGGCGACGTTGTCAAAAGCCCAGTCCAGGCCGAGTGTGAGCCGGTCTCCAAAACCGTCGTCGAAGAAGCGGCGGATGCCGTCCACCACCGCGCGCCAGAAGGACTCGTTGCCATCCGTCCGCAAATTGGTGATGCAGAGCGACGCCCCCCGGTCAAGGCATTGACGCACCTCGCCCGGCATGCGCAACAGATGGGGCTGAACGTGTGCGAGTAGCACGCGCGAAGGGTCGGTGCCGGCCGATTCCAGAAGGTCCAGTTGGGCAAGTGGAAACGCGAGCGGCTCCATGGCGGGTTCCACATGGGTCGTGATACAGAGTCCCGTCCGGCGCTGGGCCATCGCACCCGCGCGGAACGCCTTCTCTTCAAGCGGGGTGAAAGCGGCGCGTGTGCTCGCCAGCTTGATGATCCCGGCGCGCACATCCGATTCGCGGATGCCCTGTTCGCACTCCTGCACCAGCAGATCCGCCAGCGCTTCCACGTCCCACTCGGCCACGCGCCGGTCCATCCATCGATGGGGATAGGAGGGACACCCCTCGTATTCCCACGACTCCCGCTCCCACGCTTCGCGGTAGAAACCGGTGGCGAGTACGATGTGCAATTTCGCTTCACGCGCCAGCATCGCATAAACCCACGGCTCGGCGCGCATCGGCATGGGCGTGGCATCCACCAGCGTGTGACAACCGTGCTCGTGCAACCGGCGGAGCGCCGGGATGGCCACGTCGCGCAGGAGCGCGACCCGATCGGGCGGCGTCGCGCCTTCCGTCTCCGCATATTGGTCCAGGTGCAGATGCTCGTGCATCGTCACCGCGCCAAGCGCATCCGCAGGCGCCGGCCCCAGAACCGTCATCACTTTGCCCATTGTTCACTTCCTCTCCTCCGCCCAGGGCGCGCGCAGTACATCCTTGCCTATCGTCTGGCGCTCGAAACCGGGACCGCTCCACGATGCCGCGATGAAGCACTTGGCATGGATCTGCGGGTATTCGACCTTGAAGGCGTGCAAGCCGGCGGTCAGTTCGATTTCGGCGCCGTCATTGCTGTGGTCGATCTCCGTCAGCAACAACCGGTTGTTCACCCACAGGCGCGCGTGACGGTTTTGCTCCAAATAGAAGGTGTACTTGCCTGGCGTCTTGATTGCCAGAAAGCCGCTCCAGCGGACGGAAATCCGGTCCACTTTTCCGTTGTCGTCGAATTTTATGCCGGGAATGCCGAGAGTCGGGTCCGGCGGGTCAATCTTCTCAACCAGACGTTCGCCCTTCCAGTCTTCCTCACTCCATGTTTCAAAGCCGCGATAGTATTCCGCGCGCAAGCCGTTCACCAGGGGGAGCAGGATGGCGCCGTCGGTCTTGGCCCATGCTTTCAACGCGGCGTTGGTCGACTCGGCCGCTGTCTGCGTGTACTCACGGAGGAACCGCAAGGCGTTCGGGTCGCCGAGCAGTTGGCCCAGCTTGTTTTCGTCGCCGTCGCAGCGTACGCCGAAGACCCGCCCCAGCACGGCCACCAGCTCCGGCAACTCGAAGCGCGCCCGCGGCTCGGTCTTAAGGCAGGCGTACAGCCGGCCGAGCTGCGCCGGATTCAAGGCGTTCGGGTCGCCGAGCAGACGCCACGCCTGGCATCGGCTCTCGGCGGCAATCGGATTCGCCGCCACCTGCTCGACCAGAGCCGCCACCTCGCTCGCCGGCGTGTCCGCTCCGACGGGCAGGCATCGCGTCAGTTCGCCGGCCAGTTCGAGCCGTTTTCGATCGTCTTCGCTCTGCATGCCGCGCGGTCCGAACCAGCCATAGACAAACGTCTCGTTCCGTTCATCCCGGTAGCGCGCGGCGCGCCGCAGGAGGTCGGCGCCGGGCGGGTTCGCCGCGATGGCCTGCTCGATGTCCAGCAGCGCTTCGGTCAGTTGCAGCCCCTCGCGCAGCGCTTCGTAGCGTTCCGTCGCCACCGGGCCGTCAGGGCCGGGGTACAGCAGGGCCCCAACGGTCATCTCGGGGCCCCAACCCCGCGTGCCGAAACTCCGACCCCGGTAGGCGTAGCCGCCGGACGGAGTCTTCAGCGGGAACGCATCCAGGCCGAAGGATGCCCAGCCGTCAAAGCCCATTCTCAGCATCTCCTCCGCCCGCCACCGCATCTCCATCAACGGCAGATCCTCCTTCGTCGAGTTATACCCAAGATCGCCCGCGCAGCAGTTGTTGCGATACACTTTGCACTGGATGGATCGCGACGCCGGCTCCCACGTCTTCCGGATGCCGTGCGGGCCGTTCCCGTTGTAGATGTAGCCCAGGAGGCGGACCTTCATGGCGACGTTCGTGTCGCTGCCCGTGAAGACCGTGGGCCCCTGATGCGAGAAGTAGCCCCACTCGCCCCCGGGCCAGAGCTTGTTGGCGACATCGATCGTGGACGGAGGCAGCGGGCCGGAAATCCAGAAGTTGCACCCGAAAATCGTCTCATCCGTCCATCCGCGCGCCTTGAGTTTCCGGCGGACTTCGTCGAACACAGGCTTCCAGAACGCCACGCTCGCCTCCACGTTCGTATATGCCGCCGGTTGCGCCATTTTCTCGATTTTGCCCGATTGCGGGTCCGGTACGGACACCGCCGGCGGTGGATCACCCACGCGTATGCCGCCCGCCCAGCCCAACTGCAGGGGATGCGGTTTGCCGATGGCCTTCGCCACCGTTTCCAGATACTTGTCGAAGATGGTGAAATCGTGCTTGTAGCTCCCGTCCGGCTGTTTGATCCACCGCACCAGCGACTCCGGGTTGCTCCCGTATACGTCGGCCTCAACCACCAGGTTCGCGAACGCCTGGCGCGCGTTGAGCTCCGTCCCCAGCGCCAGCGACTTGCCGATCAACTCGAAGTGCCTGTCCGACCAGAGCGGCACGTCGTAGTACATGGCCAGCGACTCCTCCAGCGAACAGGGGAAGAGCTGCAAACGGAAATTCTTCGGGTCCCGCGCCGTCCAGGCCGACACATTCACCCGCAGGGGAACGCTCGTCGGCGGCAGCCCTTCGGCCGCGACGCTCACGCTCCCCTCGTACACGCCCGGCCTGGCGTCCCGGGGCACGCGGACCGTGAACCACAACGGCGCCACGGCTCCAGGCGCGAAATCCTTTCGATCCACCGGCCAAGTGAAGAACCTCGCGCGCGGCGGAGGGGGAACGGCGATCACAGGGACTACCGCGGGTATCGCCTCGAACAAACCGTCGAAGCGGTACGGGTTCAGCCAGGTCTTGCCGGGCGTGGACGTTGAAATGGCGTAGAGGACGCGCACCGCCGAGGCCGGAATCTTTGCGCCTGCAGGCGGACGGCTCGCCGGGAGGTTCGTCCTCCCATTTTCACCGTCCGTGCCATGGGAGGGCGAGGCTCCCGCCGAGCCGGATACCGATATCGCCTCCGATACAAGCCCCAAATCCGTCACGCTCACCTTCAGCCCTTGATCGGCTGGTCGGAACCGACCACGAGCCGCCCCGAGAACACGGTGTTGCGCCCGGCGTTAATGGTAATCGGCCGCAACGGCTCCGCGGGATCGCCGTAGTCGAAGGGCGTGACCGTATCGGAAACGTCGCGGTTCCAGACCTGGACGCCGCGGGGCCGCAGCACATTCGCCACCGCCGCGCCCGCCGGCGAAACCGTCAGGCGCGCGCTCAACAGCCCGATCGGCGGCCAGGCCGCCTCTTCGAAAAGGCGAGACTTGCCCTCCTTCATCCACTCGGACGCGCCGAGCGGAGCGGCATGGACTTCGATCGCCACCACGTTGACGCCCTTGCGCAACAGCGACGCGGGAATCTTAACGTCCCGCAGCCGGCGAACGCGCAGCGCCAACCGATCCGCGTTTTTCTCGTCGTCGAGTTTCAGCGCCTTGCCATCCGGAGCCGTCCACGCCTCCGGCGGGTAATCATCGGCCACGAGATCCGGGTTGGTCGCATCGTTCGACAGGTGGCCGCGCGCCACCTCCTTGCCGTTCACGTAGACCGCCACCCCGCCCCAGTAATCCAGCGAAAGAACGCAGGCGCGGACCTGCGCGGGGTCCTTGACCTCGAACTTGCCGCGCGCCAGAACCACCACCGGGTCATAGGGGCGATTGGACCGTCCAAACACGTCGCGGCCCGCATTGGCCCCGTCGCCTCGGAACCAGACGGCAGGCTGGGGCAACCAGGCCCGCGGCCAGACGCTATCGTCAAGAGCCGGCCCGGCCCAGTCGGACGGGGGCGGCGGCGACCATAACGCGCTCTTCGAACCCTCGGAGAGCTTGACCCCTGTAATGTTACCCACGCGCAATCGTCCCTGCGCCACCGCATCAGGGCTCCAGCCATGGATCTCACATCTGACCAGTCTGCCGGTTGCGTCACGGCGATGCGAGGCGCCCGCCACCTGGAACTGCCGCCAGAGCGTGGTATCGTCCAGCACCACCGTCTCGTCCGCCGCCGCGGGCGGCGTTTCCGGCGGTTTGTCCTGATTTGCCGCCGTCGCTTCCGCGGCGATGCCGCCCCGGGCCCCCGCCAGCCAGAGGGCGGCGGTAGCCACGGCGCGCAGCACTTGTTTCGTTCCTGACGCGCGTTTCCGTCTTTCGATCCGTTTCCGGGCCGCGTCCAGAAAGCGAAGATCGTCGAGGTCTTTTGCACGCCCCGCCGCTCGCTTGTTGCGGATCAGGGCATCCAGACCGATAATCCGGAGTGTCGTGGGGGCGCGTCTTCCTTCCGCGGCTACTTTCACGGCATCGGCCAGCGCCTCGTCAAAACTGACTCCGTCGATGCGATTGATCAGATCGATACGGTTGGGTGGCGCCCCGAATTGAACAATAATGCCGTCCTGCTCCAGGCTGGACGGCTCGCGGATGCCGGGGATCCGTCCACCCCAGAAATCGCTCAAGGCGTCGTACAAGCGGCGCACATTGTCCCGGGTCAGGCGGTAGTAGACGTCAACGTCACCCGTGACACGGGGATACCCGTAGAAGATCACGGCCTCGCCTCCGACCAACAGGTATTCGACGGCATGCCGGTTCAGACAGGCGAAGAAATCGAGGATGTCTTTGCCGAAGTGCGACGCGGCGATCTTTCGTGTCGGCATTCCCGCACGTCCTTCCATGGTCGTGGAAAGGCTCGCAGTTTGAGCGCCTCGCCAATGGCCAGTCGTTGGGCGGAACTCATCCTGATGGCCTGTTGCACATCCCAGGCGTCGGCTTCCCTGAACGAAGCCGCAACATGGACTTTCCGATTCACAACAGCATACTAGCGTCTCACGCTCCGCGGCGCAAGCCGGGGTTGTCCGGCATAATCCATCCCCAAGCTGATCTGCGCCATGCACATGTCTGTTATGTTCACCGGGCTTCATCGTATCCGTGCCGATCCGGTAGGGCGGGCAGACCTGGCAAAGCACATGAACGTCTCGATCTCGACCCTCTCCCACCGCTATCACGCGGAGACCGGCGAGACGCCCATGACCCGCCTGCTGCGGCTGCGAGTGGACCGGGCCAGGATGCTGCTCCTCAGCGGACGGAAATTCGCCGCCATTGCGGAAGCCACGGGGTTCTACGACGTCGCCCATCTGTCCGCGACCTTTTCGATTTGACGTGGTACCTGGCGGATCGAACGTGGCCGGAGCCCAATTTCCAACTGTTGAACGCCGGCCTGGAGCAGATGAAGTGGGCGGGGCCGGCGCTCGATGCGGGCAACTGGCGAAGCATCCTGCGGGCGCGTCTCGACACCCTACAGTGGGACGCGGCTCTGGCGGACGTGCGGCCGTTTCTTGAGCGCGAGGCCGACCTCGGACTCCTGACGCGGAAGAGTTGTCTTGCGCTGTTGGAGAACCCGTGAGGCGCGACGGGGCAGACTGGCACCATACTCGTACACGTGCTCCCCTCGTGACTGACGGAACACGATACACGGCATTATATCCTTGCATTATGCCCGCGCATGGGCGATATTGGGGGTCATAAAGTACGTCCAAGTGGTCAAAGAGAGCCGAGTCCGCTTGGTCTGCCAACTGACCCGCGGCGGACATGGAGACGCACACCATGCAACGACGAATCATGCGGGAACTGGTTGACTGGAAAGATCGCCGTGACCGGCGGCCTCTGGTTGTTCGGGGTGCGCGTCAGGTCGGCAAGACGTATCTGGTAGAGCAGTTCGCGCGCGAGCATTTCGGTAACCTGGTCAGCGTGAACTTCGACAAGACGCCCGAAAAAGCGGGCTTTCTGCGGGGCCATGACGTGACGGAGCTGGTTCGTCTGCTCGAAGTGGACTCGGGCAGCACGGTGACGCCAGGGAAAACCCTGCTCTTCCTTGATGAAATCCAGGCCGCGCCCGAGTGGCTGGCCATGCTGCGCTATTTCTACGAGGATCGTCCCGACCTGCACGTCATCGCGGCCGGATCGCTGCTGGAGTTCACCCTGACCGAACACGAGTTCTCCATGCCGGTCGGACGGATCGAGTACCTTCACATGGGGCCGATGACGTTCGAGGAGTTCCTGCTGGCGATGGACGAGAAGGCGCTGGTTGACTTCCTCGGCTCCTGGCAGCCGCCAGGGGCGTTCCCCGCGCCATTTCACACGAAGCTTCTCGGCCACCTGCGTCGCTTCCTGGTCGTCGGCGGCATGCCTGCTGCCGTTCGGGCATACGGCGGGGAAGAACACATGGAGGATGTTTTCCGCGTGCACCAGCTCATTCTTCAGTCGTTTGCGCATGATTTCGCCAAGTACCGGAAACGGGTCAACGTGGGACGCCTGCGCAAGGTCTTCAATCGCCTGCCGTCGCTGATCGCACGGAAGCTGAAATACGTCAACCTGGACCAGAACGAGAAAGCACGGGACTTGTCCGATTGCGTCGAGCTGCTGGCGATGGCGCGCGTGATCCACAAGGTCCGGCACAGTTCCGCCAACGGCCTGCCGCTGGCGGCGGAAGCGGATGACCGGGATTTCAAGCCGCTCTTTCTCGACTGCGGCCTGGTCTGTTCCGCGCTCGGGCTGCGGCTGACGCAGTTGCAGCTTGCGGACGAGCTGACGCTCGTGAACGACGGCGCGTTGTGCGAGCAGTTCGTCGGGCAGCACCTGCTGCATCAGCAGCCCGCCTACATGCAGCCGGACCTGTTCTACTGGAACCGGGAGGCGCGCGGATCCGCCGCGGAGGTGGACTACCTGTTTCCGCTGGACGGGCACGTCCTCCCCATCGAGGTGAAGGCCGGCAAAACCGGCACCTTGCGGTCACTGCACGTGTTCCTGCGGGAAAAGGGCGCGCGCCTCGCCCTGCGCTTCAATAGCGACATGCCCTCCGAACACCTCGTCGCCCGCGCCGATGCGGCTGACGAACCGGCAACCGCCAGACTGGTATCGTTGCCGCTCTATCTGGTGGAGCAGTGGCCCAGGCTCGTCGCGAATGCGCGGTGGAGGACAACTTGACCTGAGAAACCCTTCGTCGAGACCGCCCGTGTAATTGAACATGCAACACCCAACATCCAAGTCCGGATCTGTCCGCACTTGGGCGTTGGATATTCGTTGCTGGGTGTTGGACATTCTCCGGTTTCTCATTGCTTCGTTCCCTCAGGTCCGCCGCGGGCCAGCGGCGGCACTGAAACCTGAACACCGTCTGCCCTGCGTGCGTCTGCCGGATATTGCGCGGCAGCCCCGGGTTTGATAAGCTATTTCAGGTTGACGAGGCGACAGAGGAACGGACATGACGACAGGCAGTCTCCCCAGGCACATCTACTGGTCGAGGTGGGAAAAGGCATCGGCCGAAGAGAATGCTCCCGACCAGAAGCGCTGGTTTCTGGAGCAGACGCTCTCTCACGGCACCATGGCGGACATCCGGCGTCTGGACCTTGCGGCCATCGAGGAGGCGCTTCCGAACCTGCGACTGCCGAGACATGTGATGGCTTTGTGGAGGGACTACTTTGAGCGCCGACATTCTCACGCCGTTTCACAAGCGGATTCTTAGGGTCTTCGCGTCCTTGGAGGAAAGCCGGGCTTTCTACTTCACGGGTGCCATGGCCCTCTCGGCCTACCATTTGCGCCACCGCGTTTCCGCGGACATCGATATCTTCTGTCCTGAAGAGAACCTCATTCCCATCGTCGCAAGGAAACTGCCGGCAGCGTTCGGCCGAGAAGGGATAGACGTGCAGGTCATACGCAGTTTCGGCAGTTTCTGGGAGGCCGTCCTTCGCCAGGGCACAGAGGAGATTCGTTTTCAACTCGCCTATGACTCTCCATTTCACCTGGCCGAATTCGCCGAGCATGACGGCGTTTACGTTCATTCCCTCGATGATCTTGCTGCCGGGAAGCTGCTGGCGTTGTTTGCCCGCGCCGAGGAACGCGATTTTGTGGACGTATACCTGCTCGTTCAGGAAAAGGGGTATACCGTAGACCGTCTGATCGAGTTGGCCCGCCGCAAGGATCCCGGGGTTGACGACTATTATCTGGCGCTGGCCTTCGAGCAGGCTGGCCGATTGCCTGACAGGCAGGAGAGTCTTCGCCTCACGATGCTTCGTGACATTGACATGCGCCGGGTGAAGACCTTTTTCCGAGAGCAAGCCGTGGCTCTGCTGCAGCGCCGACTCCACGCCAAACAGCCTCGGATGGACGACGAAACACGCCCCTCGTAGGGTCACAGCATCCGGCATCCCGTCGCACGCGTGGCCGGAACCGGAGTTCCGGCCTACGGGCACTCACGCCCTTACACGCCCACTCTTACACGGTCCGACGAAGCGTATCCGACAAAGAGTGCGACGACGTGCGGCGACGAAGTGTCCGGCTGGTCCGCCGACCACACGTTGTCGCGCACTGTAGAGAGACCTGCGAGTAAGTGCCATCCTCTCGCCGACCACACGGCGCGGGAAGCCGCTTCGGTTCACGAGCAAGGCCGGTCCCTGGCTTCGAGTATCCCGCGTGGTGGAAGAGAGGGGGGGTGCTCTTTCTTCAAGAACTTTAAGGCTGACCGCATGGCTACAGCAGTCCGCAGTTTTTCGGCCCACGGCCCCGCCGCGCGCGAGCGCTGCCATGCGGCTTGTTTCTGGAAACGCGCTGCGAGATCATCGTTCACGGAAGCGCTCCTGAAACGTCTTCCAGGCGGAAGAAAGACCATGCCGCGCGGCCAGTTCTTCAAGCGCGGCGTCGGTCGCGGCGCCTGCTTCGCGGAGGGCCACGATGCGCGCCATGTCCTTGGCTCGTCCGACGCTCAACGCGATGACCGCGAGGTAGTCCGCGCGCACGACACGCAGCGGGATCCCGTCGATGTCGCCTGTCTCGGCATCGCGCATCGCCGCTTCGGTGAGTTGGCTGAACGCGGGAATGAACTGCACCGGCCAGTCGCCCACTCGAATGGCCTCACCCTCGGGCCGGTACCCGCGCGCCCGGCAGAAGGCGTAGAGCGGGTTGAGCGCGTTCAAGGCTTCCGGCTGCGGCACGGCCACCAGGATATCGGCGTCCAGGGTTACCACCGCCTCGGTGTACCGCATTTGCGCCACGGCTCCGAACACGGCGTAGTTGGAGATGACGCCGGCATGGACCATGGCGTTCAGGAGTTTCGCAACCTCTTTCATTGTCAACTGTTTATCATATCCTTCCGCACAGCTCAATCCTCATGTCTTGTCAATCCGCGATAAAGCTATGTGTCGGACGGGACGCCGGCTCACGGCCGCTCGCTGCGCCGTGCCTTGATGGCCTGCTCCTGGAACCGGCGGGCCAGGCGGTCGAGCTCAGCCGCCTGTGCCGCGGTCAGGTACTGCGGGCGGTGGGTGTCGAGGATCTCCCGGGCTCGGCGCACGGCGCGCTGGCGCATGTCCAGCCCGCCTTTGCTCTGCCAGACGTTCCACTGATCGTGGTTCGTGATCCGCGGGAACCACCGCTCGGCGCGGAAGTGCTCCAGCGTGTGCTCGTGCGAGAGGTATTCGCCGCCGGGCCCGACGGACTTGATGACGTCCACGGCCAGCGTCTCCGTGTTCACCTCGATGCCGCGCGCAATGTGATAGGCCGCGCCGAGAATCTCGTTGTCCACCACGCAGGAATCGAAACTCGTCAGCATCATCTGGTCGAGCATGCCGATCGAAAGATGCACGAAGTTGGTCGTCGCCAGGATATTCGTGAGCACCTGCAAGCCGCGCTCGTAGCCGGCCTGCGCGTCGGGAATGGTGGCGTCTATGCCGGTACCGCCCTGGAACGGGAGCTTGTAGAAATGCGCCATCCGGGCCGTAGCCGCGTGCAGCAGGGTCGTGTCCGGTGCGCCGGCCGAGTAGTTGCCGGAGCCCATGTCAATCACGCCCGAGGCGATCGAAAAGATGCAGGGATGGCCCGGCCGGACCATCTGCGCCAGGCAGACGCCGCACAGCACGTTCGCGCATTCCTCCACGAGCGAGCCGGCCAGCGTTACCGGCGTGGTGCCGCCCGGTTGGGAATCCACCTCGATGTAAACCGGGATTCCATACCGGGCGCACTCGATGATCTCCTCCACCCGGATCTCCGGCTGCACCAGCGGGCTGATCAGGCACGTCACGATCGAAAAGTTCGGAGTCTTGCGGACCTGTTCCGTGCTGCCAAGGATCACCGCGGCCATCTCGACCTGGTCCTTGATGGACTGCGCCCCCATGCCCTGGGAGTAGTAATTCCGGTTCGTGTTTTTCATCACCGTGCTGAAGAGGATCCGGTCGAACCCCTCCTGCGGAATGTCCTGCGGAATTGCGATGGCATGCATGATGTGCAGGTTTTCCAGCGCGTCCTGCAGCCGCGTCAGGTCGGCCAGGTCCTGCAACGTGGCCGGATGACGGTTGCCGTCGAGATCGCACACGGAAAGGGCCGACGAGCCGCCGATGGTCCAGACGTTGTCCAGCGTCACGCGGACGTCCTGGTCGGCGGTCCGCCCGTGCAGCGTAAACTCGGAAGGCGCCGTTGCCAGGCACTTCTTCAGCACCGCCTCGGGGATGCGCACGTTGCGCCCGGCGTGATCAACGCGGCAACCGTGGGCCGCCATGATCTCCAGCGCTTCCGCGCACTGCACGCTGACGCCCACCTCATCGAGAACGGCCAGCACGCCCTGGTGGATCTGCCGCACCTGGTCGTCGGTCAGCACGCTGATTCCGAACGCGGGAGCGAACGGTTTCATTGCCATCTCCATATCCTCCTGATTGTTCGGTTGGGTATTCCGTGTTGGATATTGGATATTCAATCCTTTTCCCTACCGATACCCCACAACCCAGTCCACGGTCGTGGCCAGGGTTTCGCCCGGTCCCAGGCGCGAACAGAAACCGTCCCGCGCGGCCTCGTTGACGCTCAGCGGCATGGCGGTGCAGGGCTCGAGGACCGCCGTGTACGCCCCGCCCAGCGCCCCGTGCGAGGCGAAATACATGCAACAGGGGAACACACGCCGGTCAAACCGGCACTCAATGCGCGCGCCGTCCTGCATCTCCAGGCCGATGCGCCCCTCCCTCAGGTCGTTGAGATAGAGGAACTCCGTGCTGCCGTCCGGCGGCGGAACAACCGACATATCGAGTCCATCGGCCTCGGGCCACGCAAACGGCGCAACGGACTTCCGGCGCGACCATTCGGGATCGGCTGCATGCGCCGTTGCGGCAGGGCAGACAACCCGGTCCCCGGGCTGCACCGCCAGGGCGGCGTGGAGCTTCCACATGAATCGGCGTTCGCCGCCGGACGGATTGACGATGCGGTAGTCGCACACAAGGCGATTGCCTTCCAGCCGCATGCTTCGGAGGTAATCCAGCCCGAAGCGGGGAAGCTGCCCGCGCAAGACGAGCGCGTCGCCGTCGCTCTTCGCGTCCAGCGCCAACGTCCACAGTTCGCCGTGGTCGGGGCAGGCGATCCCGTTGATCGTTTCCGGAAGATCGCACGGGATCACCTCGTCCATGCCGCCATGGAAGTTCGGGTCATAGGCCGATCCCGGTGCGCACGGCGCCAGTTTCAGGCGCGGATTCCGCCACAGAACCTCGCGGCCGCTCGGCCGGTGCATCAGGCTTACGACCCTGCCGCCGACAGACGGAACAACCACGGCGCGCAGGACCTCGTTTTCGAGGAGCACCGCACGAACACCTTCCCACTGTGCGTGCGAAATGCGCATATGCATCTTGCTCCTGAAATTCCTGACCCTGCCCGAAGCGCCGGGATGGCGCAGCCGCGCAGGAGCACAATCCGTTCCGGCGGCGTCATGCCCTCCGCTTCCGCATACTGATCCAGGCGCAGATGCTCAGTCATCCCTACGCGCGACACTCAGCGTGGGCCATGCGCCGCGGACCGTTCCCTGGTGAAAGAGAATCGAGTCCCCGGCCAGCAAATCCTTCAGAGCATCCGGCGACCCCCTGAACAACCTGCCGCCCCGAACCAGTTCGCATTGTCCCACATGATCTTCGGTTAGAGACATCTCATGAGCTTTCGGGCAAGGACATAGGTGGCACGGTCGCCGTGCTGCGCCAGCATGTTCAGGCACCGGACGAACTCGTCGCGGGTCCGCGGCATGAAATCGTCACGAAGAAACCATCCGCATTGCAGACGATTCCGTTCCCACAACGCCAGGGTCTCCTTCCTGGCATCCGCCGATGTGGGCATCGAAGGTGTATGGACGTTGTCGCTCACTGACGTTGAAGATAGCCCAACTCGTCATTCAATAGCAACACTATCCAAGAGGGCCATCCTTCTCCTGGGCGCATCCGCCCTTCTGCGGGGACAGAGGGAATGACGGGCCGTCAGAAGTCCTTATTTTGACTCCATTCGCTCTTCGGCGGCAAGGGATTGCCGCCCTCCAAATGCGAAATCATTCGATATCTCCGGGGTGCCGATTAATGGAGGGACGCAATCCTTTGCGTCCGCCGGTGCGAAGAGAGTCAAAATGAGAACTTCTGCCGTACCGGAACCCGATGTGGACGCCGGGCGTGACATCTGGCATACTCTCCGCCATGAAGCCGGTTGTGTACGGCCACGGTTGGGGGGGAGCGGGGAGGGCTTTCCCCAGGCTGTTCTCCGCCATGCACATCTCGCTTATGTTCACCGGGCTTTATCCTTTGCGCTATTCGTTTTGGGTGGCGGATTATGCCGTCAATACGGCGGGCCGCGTCCGGGTGGCGTCCCGCTCCCGACCCTGGCGGCAGTGTTTGGCCCGGACGCTGCATCGCTATCCGCCGAACACCGTCTATTGGGAGGACTATCCCAGGGGACGCAAAACGCTGTGCGAGTACTCCTATGTGTTCTTCAATGGCGGCGAGGGCGCCAGGCTCGACCGCCTGATCGATCCGCGCGCCGGGTATGCCCGGTTCGTGGATCCGTAGGGCCTTGCGGGGCCGTTGTTCGACGAAATGGCGCTCATCGGACAGCAGTGCGGGGATGACGGCTTCTGGCAGGCGCAGGCAGAACTCTGCAAATTGATTGACCTCCTGCTCTCAAGCGAGCCGACGGAAGAGATCGACACCCGACGGATCGGAGACTTCGCCCCCGCCGCACCGGCCTCCTCTTTGGTTCGGACGACGGACGAGTACCTGTACCGGCACCTTGCCGAGCCGGTGACTATCGCCGACCTGGCGCGAAACATGAATGTCTCGGTCTCGACCCTCTCCCACCGCTACCACGCGGAGACCGGCAAAACGCCGATGACCCGCCTGATGCAACTGCGAATGAGCCATGCCAAGACCCTGCTCGCGAGCGGACATAAACTCAGCAGCATCGTGGAGGCCGCGGGTTTCTGCGACAGCGCCCATTTTTCGCGCACTTTCAAACGCCTGGAAGGCGTATCGCCGCGGGAATACCTGCGCACCCTTGCGCGCGCCGGAACCGGCGCCTAGCCCTGATCGGTGGTGGCGGATAAACCGCCAGGACGGCGATCTCCCGCAAACCCTCGGCGCCAACGAGCGCGCCGTCAACTGGCAGGTCTGGCATGTTGCATGTTGCGTGTCTCCTCCTCGACCCACGCCGATGGCCGTTCACCCGTTGCGAGCCTCTTCCAGGTAAGCATCGATATTCCCGGCCGGTGTCCCGATGACGAGCGGCGAGCCGTTGGCGAAGACGAACGTTCCGGCTGCCGCCGCCCGGCGCTGGCGGCGCACATCGGCGCGGATGGCATCGGGCGTGCCGCGCAGGAGCAGGGCGCTGTCGACGTTTCCGAACAGACAGGTCTCCGGCCGCAGCATCCGCCGGATTTCCAGCGGGTCGAGCGCGAACCCCTTCTTGTCTTCCTCGATCATCAGGCCGGCCATGTTCAGGCTGTTAAGCCAGCGCATGTGCGGGCGCACATCACCCAGCCAGTAGCCGATGGGGAGCAGGCCGG
>VGWJ01000047.1 GCA_016873635.1 Lentisphaerota bacterium
GGGGAGGATGCCGTGAGACACAGGAACAACCGCAGAAAGAGGGACGGCTTCGCGTTCCCGGCTCCGTTCACGAGCCTCGTGGCGGTCGCCGCTTCGCTGGGGCTGGCCTATATCTGGTTGTCCTGCCGCTGCGAGGCGCTGGGCCGCGACATCAAGGCGCTCGAGGCCGAGGGCGAAACGCTGCAGCGCCGGCTCCTCAACGAGCAGTGCCGTTGGACGCGGCTGAAGTCGCCCGAGAACATGGAACGGGCGCTGGCCGCGCTGAAAATCGTCATGGTCTGGCCGCGGCGCGAGCAGGTCGTCTACCTGCATGAGGAGCCCGCGCCGGCGCCGGAGTCCGGCGCGCCGGGGCGCGACGCGCTGACGTACGTCAGACGCGGGAGGATCGGCCTGGATGACTGACTTCGGAGTGCGCTGCCGCTTCGCGGCCGGCATCCTGATGCTCGCGCTGGCCCTGGCGGGGCTGGGCGTCCGCCTGGGCTTCCTGCACCTCGGGGCCCATGCCGAGGTCCGCGCCGGGCTGGCGGGGCCGCGGAGCATGCGGCAGAAGATCGACGCCCCGCGCGGCACGATTTACGACTGTCGCGGTCGCCGCAACATCCTGGCGCTGGACCTGGCGGCCAAGGACGTCTGCGCCGATCCGCGTTTCCTGGCGCGGAGCAACATTACGCAGGAGGTGAGCGCGGCGCTGGCGTCCGAGCTCGGCCTGCGGGCCGAGGCGGTGCGCGAAGCGCTCGGCAATCCCGAGCGCCGCTTCGCGTACGTGCGGCGCTACGTTCCGGAGGATCAGCTCGTCGCCCTGCGCGCCAGGAACCTGCCGGGGGTCTTTTTCGAGGATTCCACCGTGCGCTTCTACCCGCACCTGGGGTTCATGTGCCACGTCCTCGGCTTCGTGAACTACGAACGGACCGGCAGCGCCGGCGTGGAGCAGGTCATGGACCGTTACCTGCGCGGCAGCCCGGGCATCCTGGAAAGCCAGGTTGACGCGTTCCGGCACGAGCTGTACACGCGCCGCAGCCGCGACATCCCGGCGCTGCGCGGGGCCGACGTGTTTCTGACCGTCGACCAGAACGTGCAGTACATCGTCGAGCGCGAACTCGACGCGGCGGTCGCCGAACACCGGGCGCGCGGCGCGTGGGCGATCATGCAGCGCGTGCGCACCGGCGAGATCCTGGCCATGGCCGCCCGCCCGGCCTACGACCTCAACGAATTCCGCACGGCGGAGGACGTCTGCCGCCTCAATCGCGCCATCGGCCACGTCTACGAGCCGGGCTCCACGATGAAACTGGTGACGTTCGCCGCGGCCCTCAACGAAGGCACGGTCTCGCCGGAAACGATCTTCGACTGCGAGAACGGCGCCTGGAGCCACGCCGGCCACGTGCTGCACGACTTCCACGCCTACGGCCGCCTGAGCGTCGCCGACGGACTGCAGAAATCCAGCAACATCCTGGCCGCCAAGCTGGCCCTGACCCTGGGCGACAGGCGGCTGCACGCCTACCTCGACGCGTTCAACGTGGGGCGCCCGCTGGGCATCGACCTGCCGGGGGAGGAAGGCGGGCTGCTTCTGCCGGCCGCGCGCTGGTCGAACGTCTCCGCCTCGCGCATCGCCATCGGCCAGGGCGTGGCCGTAACCGCCTTGCAGATGATGGGCATCCTCGGCGCCATCGCCAACAACGGCTTCCTCATGCGGCCCCACGTCGTGGCGCGGGTCGAACAGGAGGAGGGCCTGCCGCTGCTGCGGCGTGAGCCGCAGGCCATCGGGCGTCCGATCCGACCGGAGACGGCCGCGCTGATGCGGCGCCTGCTGACGCGCGTGACCGAAGAAGGCGGCACGGGGCGCCGCGCCAGGGTGGAGGGCTACGCCGTGGCCGGCAAGACCGGCACGGCGCAGAAGGCCGCCGGGGGCCGCTACATCGACAAGTACGTCGCCTCGTTCGTGGGGTTCCTCCCGGCAAACGATCCGGAGATCGCCCTGATCGTGGTCGTGGACGAACCGGAACCGGAGCATACCGGCGGCGTGGTGGCCGCGCCGGTGTTCGCGCGCATCGCCGCGCGGGCCGTGCGCTGCCTGGACATGCCGTCGCCCGCGGCGGACAAGACCGTGTGCTACGCCGAGCCGCGGCGCTGAGCCGGGATGGAGCGATGGCCCTATGAAACTGGACGCGCTGCTGTCTGAAACGCCCGTGCTGGAAACCGCCGGCCGCGCGGGGCGCGAGGTCCTGGGCGTGGTCTCGGACTCGCGCCAGGTCAAGCCGGGCTACGTTTTCGTGGCCATCGCCGGGCGGCGCGCGGACGGCTGGTCCTACGCGGACGAAGCGGCGCGGCGCGGCGCGGTCGCCATCGTGTCCCGCGGCGACGTCCCGCCGCGCCGCGACGTGTGCCACGTGCGCGTGGCCGATCCGCGCCGCGCCGTGGCCGACCTGGCGCGCGCCTTTCACGGCAATCCCTCCGCGCGCCTGCGGCTGGCGGGCGTGACCGGCACGAACGGCAAAACCACCACGACCTACATGATCTACGAAGCCCTGCGCGCGGCGGGCCGCCGGCCGGGGCTGATCGGCACGGTGGAATACCGCATCGGCACCCGCGTGATCCCGGCCTCGCGCACCACGCCCGAGGCGCCCGACCTGCAGGCCATGCTGGCGCAGATGGCCGGCGCCGGCGGCGACTCGGCCGTCATGGAGGTCTCCTCGCACGCCCTGGCGCAGCAGCGCGTGCTGGGCATGGAGTTCGACGCCGCCGTGTTCACCAATCTCACGCGCGACCACCTGGACTACCACAACACCATGGAGGAGTACTTCGAGGCCAAGGCGCTTCTCTTCCGCGATCTGGCGCGCGGCGCGAAAGCCGCCGTGTCGGTGATCAACCGCGACGATCCCTGGGGGCGGCGCCTGATCGAGCGCCACGACCCGCACCGCGCGCTGCTGACCTACGGCGTCGACCCGGCGGCGGATGTCCGGGCCGAAGAAGTGCGCCTCACGTCCCACGGCAGCGCGTTCGTCCTGCGCTCGCCCTGGGGCGCGGAGCGCTGCGAAATCCGTCTGCTCGGCTGGTTCAACGTCAGCAACGCCCTGGCCGCGGCCGCGGCCTGCGGCGCGCTGGGCGTGGCGCCGGGCGTGACCGCGGGGGCCCTGGCGGCCATGCGCCGCGTCCCCGGGCGCCTGGAGGAGATCGAAACCGACCGCGGCTTCCAGGTCTTCGTGGACTACGCGCACACCGACGACGCGCTGGAGCACGTGCTGCGCACGCTGCGGCCGCTGTGCGCGGGCGCGCTCAGCGTGGTCTTCGGCTGCGGCGGCGACCGCGACAGGGGCAAGCGCCCCGCCATGGGACGCGTGGCGGCGGAGCTGGCCGACCGCGTGATCATCACCTCCGACAATCCGCGCAGCGAGGATCCCGCGGAAATCATCGCCCAGGTCCGCGCCGGCTGCGGCGCGAAGGCGGCGGTGGAAACGATCGTCGACCGGCGCGAAGCCATCGCGCGGGCCCTGGACGCCGCCGGGCGCGGCGACGTCGTGCTCGTGGCGGGCAAGGGCCACGAAAACTACCAGGAATTCGCGCGCACGACCGTGCCCTTCGACGACCGGCAGGCGGTGCGCGACGCGCTGGGCAAGGGCCCCGCCGACGGGAGGGAAACGCATGCCCGCCTTTGAGCCGCGCAAGCTCGCCGCCTGGACCGACGGCCGCTGGGACCCGGCGCCGCCGCCGGAGGTGCGCGGCATCTGTCACGACACGCGGGACCTGGCGCCGGGCGATCTCTACGTGGCGCTGGGCGGCGCGCGCTTCGACGGCCACGCCTTCGTGGCGCAGGCTTTCGAGCGCGGCGCGTCGGGCGCGGTCGTGGCCGAAGGCAAGGCGGCCGGGGCGGCGACGGCGCAATGGCCCCTGCTGCGCGTGCGCGACACGGCCGCGGCGCTGCGCGACATGGCGCGCGCCTACCGCCGCGGCCTGCACGCGGAAATCGTGGGCGTCAGCGGCAGCGCGGGCAAGACCACGGTCAAGGAAATGATCGCGGACGTCCTGGCCGCGGAGGCGCCCACCGCGCGGACGCGGGGCAACTGGAACAACGACATCGGCCTGCCGCTCAGCATTCTGAGCATGGCCGACGACTGCCGCGCCGGCGTGTTCGAGGTGGGCACCAGCCACCCGGGCGAGCTGGCCCCGCTGTGCGCGCTGCTGGCGCCCTCCTGGGGCGTGGTGACCTGCGTGGGCCCGGCGCACGCCGAGTTCTTTCCCTCGATCGAAGCCATCGCCCGCGAGAAAGCGGAGCTGCTGCGCTGCCTGCCGCCGGAGGGCGCGGCCGTGCTGGACCGGCAGGGGGAATTCTTCGGCCTGCTGCGGGACGCGGCGCCGTGCCGCGTGGTGACCGTGGCCCTGCGGGGCGAGGCCGACTACGCGTGCCTGCGCCGCGACGCGGAGGGCGGGCGCGCCGAGATCGTCGAGGCGCGCACGGGGACGCGGGCCGAGATCCGGCTGCCGCTGCCGGGCGAGCACATGGTGCTCAACGCGCTCTTCGCGGCGGCCGTGGCCCGCGAACACGGCGTGCCGTGGAATACCGTGGCCGCCGCCCTGGCCCGCTTCCGTTCCCTGCCCATGCGCTGGGAAGAGCGCGAGCTGGGCGGCGTGCGCGTCGTCAACGACGCCTACAACGCCAATCTCCTGAGCATGCGCGCCGCGGTGCGGACCTTCGCGGAGATGCCCGCGCGCGGCCGCCGCTGGGTGGTGCTGGGGGGCATGCTGGAACTCGGCGCGCAGACGCGCGCCGCGCACGCCGAAATCGGCCGCGCGGTCGCGGCGGCCGGCCCGGACGCGCTCGTCACGGTGGGCGAGCTGGGCGCCTGGATCGCCGACGGCGCCGAGGCCGCGGGCTACGGCGCCGGCAGGGTCCGCCGCTGCGCCGACGCGGAAGCCGCCGCGAACGCCCTGCTGGAAGGCCTGCGGGACGGAGACGTCGTGCTGCTGAAGGCCTCCCGGAACATGCGCCTGGAAAGCGTTGTCGAACGGATGGCGGAACGATGGGGGAAGACATCATGATCAGCGTGACCGTCGCGAGAGAAAGGCCCGGATCAGCGCCCCTGGAAAGCCAACGGATGACGGCGCCGCGTCCGGAGCGGGAGCCGGCGCGCGCCCCGGCGGGGCCGCGCGCCGGCGCGGAGAAGGCGGCCCCGTCGGCCGCGTGGGCCATGCCGAACGGCGATCCGCCGGACGCGATGCTGTGGGGCGACGGCAAGTAGGGACAAACGGATGCTGTACTATCTTCATCTGCTCGGAGAATGGTTCTCGCCGCTGCGGGTAATGCGCTACGTCACGGTTCGCGCCGTGGCCGGCGCCGGCACGGCCTTTCTCCTGTCGCTGGTGTTCGGGCCCTGGGTCATCGCGCGGCTGAGGAGCCTTCAGATCCGGCAGTACGAGCGCAGGGAAGAGGCGCCGCCGCTCTACGTGCTCCACGCCAAGAAGGAAGGCACGCCCACCATGGGCGGCGTGCTCATCATCGGCTCGGTGTGCGTCTCGGCGATGCTGTGGGCCGTGCCGGGCAATCCGTTCGTCGGCCTGGTCATCGCCACGATGTGCGCCATGGGACTGGTGGGGTTCCTGGACGACAATACGAAGCGCCTCAGGAAACGCTCCAAGGGGCTCAC
The DNA here is from genome assembly GCA_016873635.1 of Lentisphaerota bacterium. GTDB lineage: Bacteria > Verrucomicrobiota > Kiritimatiellia > UBA8416 > VGWJ01 > VGWJ01. Next base: position 5,637 of record VGWJ01000047.1, read on the forward strand.
GGCGCGCACCAAGCTGGCGCTGCAGATAACGTGGTCGGCCGCGATCATGGCCGCGCTGCTCTATCTGCCCGATACGCGCGAGCGGGTCTGCAGCCTGATGGTGCCCTTCCTTAAAGAGCCGGCCGTGCGCGACATGGGGATCCCGGTCGCGTTCCTGTTCGTCGCGCTGGTGCTGGTGGGATGCACCAATGCCGTCAACCTTACGGACGGGCTGGACGGTCTGGCCATCGGCTGCACGGGGTCGGTGGCCTTCTCCTACCTGTTCCTGTCCTACGCCGCGGGCCACTACGTTTTCGCGGAATACCTGCGCATCCCGTTCGTGCGCGGCAGCGGCGAGCTGGCCGTCTTCTGCGGCTGCCTGCTGGGCGCGTGCCTCGGCTTCCTGTGGTACAACTGCCACCCGGCCCAGGTGTTCATGGGCGACACCGGCAGCCTTGCCCTCGGCGGCGCCCTGGCCATGGTGGCGATCCTGATCAAGCAGGAGGTGCTCCTGATGCTCGTCGGCGGCGTGTTCGTCGTGGAAGCCGTCAGCGTGATCCTGCAGGTCGCGTACTTCAAGTGGCGCGGAAAACGCATCTTCGCCATGGCGCCGATCCACCACCATTTCCAGATGAAGCAGTGGAAGGAAACCCAGGTGACGACGCGTTTCTGGATCGTGTCCATCATCCTGGCGTTGCTGGGCGTGCTGACGTTGAAGATCAGGTAGAGAAAAGGTTTCGGGTTTCAGGCTTCAGGGGGAAACCATGGAGAGCAAGGCACTTTCCCGTCTTCCTGAGACCTGAAACCATCGGTCCGCGTCATGCAAAGCAAGCGGACATACGGGCGGGCGCTCGTGCTGGGGCTGGGCCGCAGCGGCGCGGCGGCGTCCGCGCTGCTGCTGGACGAGCGCAGCGCGGTGACCGCGGTGGACGCCGCGGACGCCGCGGCGCTGCGGGAGCGCGCGGCTCCCCTGCGCGCGCGCGGCGCGGAGGTGCGCCTGGGCGCGCGCGACCTGCCGCCGCTGACCGCCGCCGGCCGGCCGGCCTTCGACGTCTGCGTCGTGAGCCCCGGCGTGCCCCTGGACTCCGCGTGGCTCAAGGCCGTCCGCTCCGCCGGCATCGCGATTCTCCCGGAGCTGGAGCTGGGCATGCGCCGCACCCGCTGCCGCGTGCTGGCCGTCACCGGCACCAACGGGAAGAGCACCATGGTGAAACTGTGCCGCGAAGCCCTGGAGGCGGCGGGGCTGCGCGCGGAGGCGGCGGGCAACTACGGCACGCCGCTGTGCGAAACGGCGCCGCGGAGCGGGGGGCTGGACTGGGTCGTGGCCGAAGTCAGCACGTTCCAGATGGAGACGGCGCAGAGCTTCGCGCCGCACGCGGCGGTCCTGCTCAACATCCGGCCGGACCACCTCGACCGGCACGCAAGCCTGGCGGCCTACGCCGCCCTGAAGCTGCGCATGTTCGCCGACATGCCCGCCGGGCGCCCGGCGGTGGCGCCGGTTGCGCTGCGGGAAGAAGCGCGCGCCCGCAACCCCGGGCTGCGCTGGCTGACCTTCGGCGCCGAGGCCGACGCCGACTTCCGCTACGCGCCGCAGGCCGTTCATTTCCGCGAGGCGGGGCGCGCGCGCGCGCTGTCGCTCGCGGCAACCTGCTTCGCCAACGACATTCTGGGCTTGACAGCAGCAGCCGCGGTTGCTGCCATGGCAGCATGTGGAGCGGATCGGGCGGCGGTCGCGCGGGCGGCCTCCGTGTTCGAGCCCCTTCCGCACCGGCTGGCCGAAGTGTGCCGCGCGCGCGACGTGCGGTTCGTGGACGATTCGAAAGGCACGAACCTCGCCGCCCTGGAAGCGGCGCTCGCGGCGGTTCCGGGGCGCATCCGGCTGATTGCCGGGGGCCTGCTGAAGGAGACCGACCTGGACGGAGTGAAGACGGCGCTGGCCGCGCGCGTCCGGCAGGTCTACCTCATCGGCGCCGCGGCGGAAAAACTGGAGACGGCCTGGAACGACACGGTGCCCTGCCGGCGCTGCGGCGATCTGCCGACGGCCGTGCGGGCGGCGTGGGCCGACGCGGAGGAAGGCGACGCGATCGTGCTGTCGCCCGGTTGCGCGAGTTTCGACCAGTTCACGGGATACGGTCAGAGAGGAGAGATGTTCGCCGCGCTGGCGCGAGAGGTTTGCGCCGGAGCCGGCGACAAGCGAGAGGAGAGGTTGCGCGATGACAGTCAGAACGGCCCTGAGAAACGCCCGGAGGAACCCTAGCATGAAGACGTCCTTGCTGATCGGCATCGTGATCGCGGCGCACGCGGTGCTGGTGACGGTGTTCGTCTTTACCCAGGGATGCGTGTCCACCACGCCGGTCATTCCGCCGCCCCAACCGAAACTGCCGCCTTCCGCGGCGCCCGTCGGGCCGCCCGTGGTGACCCCGGTCGCGACGCGGCCGGCCGCCCCGCCCATGCCCGCGGAGACGACCACCTACGTGGTCAAGAGCGGCGACTCGCTCTCGGTCATCGCGAGCCGTTTCGACCTGAACGTCAAGGACATCATGACCCTCAACGGCCTGAAGAACGAAAACCTCGTCAGGATCGGACAGAAGCTTATCCTGCCCGGGAAAGTCAACCTGGGGGCGCCGGAACCGGCGCGCTCCCCGGCGCGGACGGCGCCTCCCGGCGGCGCCCTGCACGAAGTCAAGGCCGGCGACACGCTGTCGGAGCTGGCGCGCGAATACGGGACGACAACCGCGGCGCTGCGCGAGGCCAACCAACTGAGCTCCGACGTGATCAAGGTCGGGCAGAAACTGATCGTGCCCGCGGCCAAGCCCGGCGCGGCCCCCTCGGCGCCGGCCCCGGCCGCGGCGGCGCCGGTCCGCGCGCCCGCGCCCGCCGCGCCGGCGCCCGCTCCGGAAGAGGCCCCGGTTGCGGCGCCTCCCGCCCCGCCCGCGTCTTCGGCCGCGCCCGCGGCCGCGCCCGGCGCGCTGCGCACCAAGCCGCATACGGTGGCGGCGGGCGAAGACCTGCACACGATCGCCATGATGTATGACGTCAGCAGCACCGAGCTCCAGCAGTTGAACAATCTCAGCGGCGCCGAGATGAAGGTGGGGCAGGTCATCAAGATACCGATGCACGATTAGCGATGCGCAGGACGGCAAGCGCGCTGCTGGCGACCGTGCTGGTCTTGCTTGCGATCGGCATCGTGATGCTTGCCAGCACCAGCAGCGTGCGGGGCTCGGCCGCCCACCAGGATCCCTACTACTTCCTGAAGCGCCAGGCCGTGTGGCTGGCGGCGGCCCTCGCCGCGGCGGCCGTCCTGCTGCGCTTCGACTATCACTGGTGGCAGAAGCTGGCGGCGCCCATGGCGCTGTCCTGCGTGGCGCTGCTGGCGCTGGTCTTCGTGCCCGGCCTGGGACCGCGCATCGGCGGCAGCCGGCGCTGGCTGCGCATCGGGCCGCTGAGCCTGCAGCCTTCGGAATTCGCCAAGCTGGCCACCGTGATCGCGCTTTCCGCCTGGATGACGGCGGTGGGTCCGCGCTCGACCAACCTGAAATGGGGCATGATCCTGCCGATCGGCGGGCTGGGCATCGTCCTGGGCCTCCTGATCCTGGAGCCGGATTTCGGCACGACGCTGCTCGTCGGCGCGGTGGGTTTTGCGATCCTGTACGGCGGCGGAGCGCGCTTGAGCCACCTGGCCGTGGCCGGCGTCGCGGGCGCCTGCGCCTTCGGCCTGGCCCTTCTGCAGGACCCGTTGCGCCTGAACCGCCTGCGGGCCATGTTCAACCCCGAGGCCTATCCCGCCACGGCCTATCACATCGCGCAGTCCAAGGCCGCCTTCATAAGAGGCGAGTGGTTCGGCGTGGGACTCGGCAACAGCCTGCAGAAACAGTTCTACCTGCCCGAGGCGCACACGGACTTTATCCTGGCGATCATCGGCGAGGAGTTGGGGTTCGTGGGCACCGGCGCGGTGGTGCTGCTGTTCGCGGCCTTCGCCGCCTGCGGCGCGATCATCAGCTTCCGCGCGCCGGACCCCATGGGCAAGCTGGTCGCCTTCGGGATCAGCGTCTGGATCACGCTGCAGGCGGTCATCAACATCGGCGTGGTCACCGGCTGCCTGCCGACCAAGGGCCTGCCGCTGCCGTTCATCAGCTACGGCGGGTCGAGCCTGATGTCGTCCATGGCCGCGGTGGCCATCCTGGTGAACATCGCCCGGCATTCGGCGGACAAGGCCGACGATGAACACATCCGCCTGATCAAGGACCGCGCGCACCGGATCTGAGCGCGCGCCGCGGCCGGCGGGCCAACACAATTCAGGGCAGGAAGCAGATCGCTATTGAATTGCCGGCCGGATGACTTAAGCTACCCGGAACCATGCCCACGCAACCGGATAACATGGGCCACTTCGGAATCTACGGCGGGCGCTACGTCGCCGAAACGCTCATGCCCGCCCTGGAGGAGCTCGACCGCGCCTACCGCGAGGCGCGCAGCGATCCCGCTTTCCAGGCCGAGTTCCGCCGCCTGCTCGCGGACTACGTCGGCCGGCCCTCGCCCCTGTACCTGGCCGAGCGGCTCACGGCGGCCTGCGGCGGCGCGCGCATCTACCTGAAGCGCGAAGACCTCAACCACACCGGCGCGCACAAGATCAACAACACCATCGGCCAGGCGCTGCTGGCGCGGCGCATGGGCAAGCGGCGGCTCATGGCCGAGACCGGCGCCGGGCAGCACGGCGTGGCCGCGGCCACGGCCGCCGCCCTGTTCGGCATGGAATGCGACGTGTACATGGGCGAGGAGGACATCGTGCGCCAGGCGCCCAACGTGCGGCGCATGAAGCTGCTCCGGGCGCGGGTCGTGCCCGTGTCCAGCGGGACGCGCACGCTCAAGGACGCCATGAGCGAGGCCCTGCGCGCCTGGGTGGCGGCCGTGGAAGACACGTTCTACGTGATCGGGTCGGTTGCCGGCCCGCATCCCTACCCGCTGATGGTGCGCGATTTCCAGCGCGTGATCGGCGACGAAACCCGCCGCCAGATCGTGGAGAAGGAAGGCCGGCTCCCGGATATGATCCTGGCCTGCGTGGGCGGCGGCAGCAACGCGGCCGGCATCTTCTACCCGTTCCTGGAAGACCGCGCCGTGCGGCTGGTGGGCGTGGAGGCGGCGGGGCTCGGGCTGGCCAGCGGCAAACACGCGGCCAGCATCGTCGGCGGACAGGTGGGCATCCTGCACGGCAGCAAGTCCTACGTGCTGCAGGACGGCCACGGCCAGATTCTCAACGCGCACTCGATCAGCGCCGGGCTGGACTACCCGGGCGTGGGGCCGGAACACGCGCTGTGGGCGGACACCAAACGGGTGGAGTACTGCGGCATCACCGACGACGAGGCCGTGGAAGCCTTCTACCGACTGACGCGCCTGGAGGGCATCATCCCCGCGCTCGAATCCGCGCACGCCGTGGCCGAGGCCGTGAAACGCGCCCGGGGCATGGCCGGGGACGGGATCATCGTCGTGAACCTCTCCGGGCGGGGCGACAAGGACATGGGAATTGTGAAGGTCGAATGAATCGCATTGACGCAGCTTTCGCCCGCCTGAAGCAGGCCGGCCGCAAGGGCCTGGTCGGATACCTTACCGCCGGCGATCCGGACCGCGCCGCCTCGGAGGCGGATCTGGACGCGGCGATCGCGGGCGGGCTGGACGTGCTGGAGCTGGGCGTGCCTTTCTCCGACCCCACGGCCGACGGACCGGTCATCCAGGCCGCTTCGCAGCGCGCGCTGGCCGCGGGCATGGACGTGGATGGAGCGCTGGAGATCGTGGCGGGGCTGCGGCGGCGCCACGCGCTGCCGATCGTGCTTTTCGGCTACGCCAATCCTTTCTTCCGCCACGGGTACGACAGGCTTTGCGCCGACGCGGCCGCGGCCGGCGCGGACGGGCTGCTGGTGGTGGACATGACGTTCGAGGAAGCCGCGGAGCTGCAGCCGGACATGGATCGCCACGGCCTGTACCGCATCCCGCTGATCGCGCCCACCACGCCGCCCGCCCGGGCGGCGCGCATCCTGACCGGCGCGCGCGGGTTCGTCTACTACATCATGGTGACGGGCGTGACGGGGGCGCGCGCGCGCGTGGCCGCCGACATCGACCGGCACCTGCGCGCGCTGCGGCAATGCACGGACCTGCCGGTGGCCGTGGGATTCGGCGTCAGCAACGGCGCCCAGGCCCGCGCCGCCTCGGCCGCGGCCGACGCCGTTGTGGTCGGCAGCGCGCTGGTCAAAGCCGCGCGCGAGGGGCGCCTGCCCGCGCTGGTGTCGGAGCTGCGGGCCGCGCTGGACGCGCCGTAGGCGCGAATTGTCGAGAGGCGCGCGCGCCCTTCCACCCGGGATGGATGCCAAGACGGGGCAGGGCGGGGCCGCCGGCTTGCCCGCCGAAGCCGGAACGGCGAAGGCGGGACCCGCCGGAGAAAGGGGAGGCGCTCATTCCTTCCGCGTGAACGCCGGCCTTGACACCGCCCGGCCTTCCGGACCGAGCACGGCGCGCGTCTGACCGAGCTCCGCCAGGACCGCGTCGGTGGTCTTGAAGTGGCACTTGGCCGCTTCCAACAGCACGCGCGGTTCGCGTTTGCGCGCCAGTTCGACGGCGGTCGCGCGCACGCCTTCGGAGGCGCCTTTGGGCAGGTCCATGCCGTAGTCCTGGCCCATGGCCGCCAGCGCGCGCAGGAACTGCTCGCGCGCGATCACCGAAGCCGCCGCGACCGCGGGGTCGGATTCGGCCCGGTGCCGCTGCACGAGTTCGATGCGCCGTCCCTTCTGCAGTAGGGCGCGGCTGACCTGGCTCTTGCTGCCGAACTGGTCGGAGATCGCCTGCGGGCAGTCCGGCACGGACGCAAGCAGGTTCTCGATGGCCCGGGCGTGGGCCCACGCCAGCAGCGTGTTCACGTTCCGCATCCGGCTGTACAGCCGGTTGTAGGCGGCGGGCCCGATCTTGACGACGCTGAAACGCCTTCCGAGCAGACGGCGCAGATCCCGCCCGAGGTCGAGCGCCTTGCGGTCGCTGGAGATGGCCTTGCTGTCCTTGACGTCCATGGCGCGCATCGCGCGGGTGAGCTCGGCGTCGGTATAGGCGGCCGCCACGACCAGCGGCCCGAAGAAGTCGCCCTTCCCGCTTTCGTCCACGCCCATGTGCGGAGCGGCCGCTTCGGGGTTGAGGACGTCTTCATAGCCGACGCCGGCCTGCTGCAGAACAAGCGGCTCCAGCACGAACGTCACGAACTCCTCCGCGCCCTTGCCCTGCACCAGGCAGCGGCCGGTCTTGTACAGCGCTATGCGGCAGTCAGGCGTTTCGGCGGCGATGCGGGCGTGCTCGATCAGGACCGGCCGGTAGTTCCCGGTCTTCAGCAGGTCCTTGAGCAGCGCCTGCTGCGCGGGCGTAAGCTTGTGCGTGAAAGTGGTCTTGAGAGGCATCCCCCTGACGCTAGCAGAAGCCGTGCCGCCGTTCAAGCGCCGCCGCGATCTGCTCATGGCTTAGCCACGATAAGCCGCCGGTCTGTCGATGACCGCTCCAACGAGCGAAAAAGGATCTATTCGTCAACGTTCTCTTTCCCACAAGGCCACGCGGCCGCAGGCTGCGGGGCCTTGTGAGAAATGCGGGTTAGGGGCTCCATTCGATGCATATTTCGCGCTCGCAAGGCTTCGCGCGGGCGGTCAGCCGGACGTGAATGGCGGAGGCGGGGAGCAGGTCGCCGGCGCGCTCGGCCCATTCGATCGCGGTTATGCCGTCGCTCTCCAGGTATTCCTCGAACCCGATGCCGAAAAGCTCGTTTGGATGGCGGATCCGGTAGAGATCGATGTGGTAGAGGGGGCGCTTGCCCCTGTACTCGTTCACGAGAGTGAAGGTGGGGCTGGTCACGGCCGCGGCGACGCCCAGCGCCCGCGCCAGGCCTTGCACGAAACAGGTCTTGCCGCTGCCGAGATCGCCGTGCAACGCGATCACCGCCGGGCCCCGCAGCCGCCGCACGAGCCGCGCGGCCGCCGCGCGGGTCTGCGCGATCGAGCGGGAGACAATGCGCAACGTGCCTTGATCGGCGTTCATGCGGGGTGCATCCGGCGCCGGCCGGATCGCGTCCTGCGCCGCGCGCGCTTCCCCGCGGCCGCGGCGCCTTTGTGCGTTCACTCCAGCAGCGGCCGCAGCCGGAGGCGCAGTTCGGCCGCGGGATCGATCTCCATGTAGCGCCGTATCCGCTCGCGCTGCTTCGCGATCACGGCGGCGCGCAGCGCCCGGTCGGCGCACAGCCGGCACAGCATTTCAGCCACCGCCGGGAAACGCGGCTCCTCAAAGAGCACCCCGGCGCCGTCCATTGTCTCCGGCACCGCGCCCGCGGCGCGCGCCAGCACGGGCACGTCGTGTCCCATGGCCTCCAGCAGCGGCGTGCAGAAGCCTTCGTGTTCGCTCATGCACAGGAACGCGTCGGCGCAGGCGTACAGGGCGTTCAGGCGCGCCTGCGTGACCGGGCCGGTGAACACGACGTTGCGAAGGCCCAGGTCCCTGGCCAGCGCCGTGAGCATGGCGTGATAGCGTTCCAGGCCGGCGTACGGCCCGGCGTGGATGAAACGCGCCGGCCGGCCGCAGCTTTCCTGGAAGAACAGAAACGTCTGCAGCGCGTGTTCGAGGCGCTTGTTGGGCGCGCAGCGCCCCACGAAGAGCACGTTGAGATGACCGTCCGAGAACTCCCGGCGGCTGGCCGCTTCACCGGGGTCGGCCAGCCTCTCCCGGGACAGCACCAGCGGCAGCACGGACACGCCGGCGTAGCCGAAAGCGACGAGTTCAGCGGCGTTGAACGCGCTGTCGGCCATGACCACGGCCGCGGCTCCGGCCAGGCTCCGCGCCTGGCGCCGGCCGCGTTCGAGGTCCCGCGCCAGGACCGGGTTGACCAGGCGGAAATACCCCGGCGGGGTCACGTTGTGATAGAGGATCGCCTTGCGGCAGGGCAGCGACGCGAAGACGTCGTTCACGTCGGAGCCGATGGACAGATGCAGCAGCGCCGCGTCGCGCGGGTCGCAGCCGCGCGCGTAGGCTTCCATGTCGCCGGCCTGGCGGCGCATTTCGGGGGCGACCCTCGACGCCGGGGCGAAGATTTCGGATTTGCAGCCCCACGACCGGAACAGTCCGCGCAGCAGCACGGCCTCATCGCTGATCGCGTCATAGGCCCGGAAGCCGGCCAGGAACTGGTTGATGGTTCTCAGTTTTCGGTTTTCGGTGGTCGGTTGTCGGTTGTGGGAGGTTGGATGGTGCTCCTACGGCGATGTCTTCGCGCCCCGCGGGATGGATTCGACGTCGACGTTCTGTTCGCGGAGCTTGGCCGCGACGTTGGCGTTGGAGGAATCCAGGGCGAGGCTGCGCCGCCATTCGGCGATCGCCCTGGCGGTCTGGCCCAGCGCGGCATAGACGTCGCCCAGGTGTTCGATGATCGTCGGATCGTCCTTGATCAATTGGCTGGCGCGGGTGATCTCGCGCAGCGCGTCCGGATACTCCTTGAGCCTGTAGTGGACCCAACCGAGCGTGTCCACGTAGGCGCCGTTGTCCGGCTCGAGCTTCAGGGCGCGGATCACGTGCGCCATGCTCTTTTCCAGTTCGAGGCCGGCATCCGCCCACATGTAGGCCAGGTAGTTCAGGATCTCGTGGCAGTCGGGGAACCTGGCGAGACCATCCTCGAAAACCTGCGCGGCCTCGTTGATGCGGCCGGAACGCTCGAGGGCCGCGCCGTAGTAGAGGTAGAAGCGGTCATTCATCCGCATGGCGCCGTCGGTCCCGGCAATCAGTTCCTCCGCGCGGCGGAAGTTGGTTACGGCCGCCTCGAAACGCTCGTCGGCGGTCAGCATGAAGGCCACGGCAAAATGCACGCGCGGGTCGGCGGGAATCAGATCCTGGGCGCGCCGCAACAGGGCCAGGGCCTTGGCGAGGTTCTCGGTGGAATAGTAGTCCGCGAGGCGCAGGAAAGCCTCCGGCTGCGGCGGACGCAGCCGCACGGCCTTGCGCAGATAGCGGCGGGCCCGCTGCGTGTCGCCCTTCTCCCTGTACAGGTCCGCGTAGAAAACGTGGAAATCCGGCTTGAGGGAGGGGTCGTGGCGCAACGCCACGTCAAAACAGCGCACGGCCCGGTCCGTTTGCCCGGCCGACGCCAGCCGGGCGCCGTGGCTGACGCAGGCGGCCGTCAGCATGGTCTTGTTCTCGACCCGTTTCAGGCCTGCTTCGAGGACGCGGCATGCCGCGCGGTATTCGTTGCGCCTGAAGTGGATGCCGGCCAGGCGAATGTAGGGGGTGGGCGCCTCGGGCTTCAGACGGATCGCGGCGCGGCACTCCGCCGCCGCGCGATCGAGCGCGTTGGCCGCCTCGCAGGCCAGGGCCAGCGCCAGGCGCGTTTCAGCGTGGCGCGGATTGGCGTCGCGGCCGCGCTCCAGGATCGCGCGGGCCTTATCCGTTTCGCCCCGCTGGAAGTGGACGGCCGCCGCCCTGAGGTACAGGCGCGGCCGTCCCGGATCGGAGGCGGCCGCCCGGTCCCACCATTCCGCCGTCGCGGGGTCGTCCCAGCCGGATTCGTTTTCGCTCAGCAGCGCGTCGCCGTATTCGGCCAGGGCCCGCGCCAGGCGCAATCCCTCGGCGTCGAGCGCGAATTCCGGAGGCTGCGCCGGGGGCGCCGCATAACGGAAGGTGCCGCAACCGGCGCACGCCAGCGCCAGGCACAGGGCCGGTGCGGCGCGCAGAAGGGTTCCAGGCATTCTCTTCTCCGTTGCTGCCCGCGCCGCCCCGCGCGCGTTACTTCTTGTGCCGGTCGGCGCGCCGGCGCTTGCGGTACTTGTGCTTCGACATCTTCTTGATGCGCTTCTTCTTGATGGATCCCACGTGTGTACTCCTCCGCTTGCTACGGTATGACCTTGTTCAACGGCAACTCGATGATGCCCTCCGCTCCGGCGGCTTTCAGCCGCGGAATGATCTCGCGCACGACGGCTTCCTCGACCACCGATTCGACGGCCGCCCATCCCTCGGCGTCGATGGCGCTGACCGTCGGGGCGTGCAGGGAAGGCAATATGGCGGCGACCTGCTCCACCCTGTCGGCCGCCACGTTCATCTTCAGCAGCACCCTGCTTTCGGCCGCGAGCGCCCCCTTGAGCAGGATGGCAAGCTGCTCGACCTTGGCGCGTTTTCCGGCGTCGGCCCAGGCCGCGCGATTGGCGATCAGCCGCGTGGTGGACTCCAGCAGCGTGTCCACGATGCGCAGGTTGTTGGCGCGCAGGGACGAGCCGGTTTCGGTCAGCTCCACGATCGCGTCCGCCAGTTCGGGCGCCTTGACTTCCGTGGCGCCCCAGGAAAACTCCACTTCGGCGTTGATCTTCCTCTCGGCGAGATACTTGCGCGCCAGGCCGACGGCTTCGGTGGCGATGCGCTTGCCCTCGAGATCGGCGGCGCAGCGTATGTCCGAGTCCTGGGGCACGGCCAGCACCCAGCGCACCGGGCGCAGGCCCTGCTTGGCGTAGACCAGTTCCGCGACTTCGACCACGTCCGATCCGTTCTCCACGATCCAGTCGTAGCCGGTTATGCCGGCGTCGAGCACGCCGAGCTCCACGTAGCGGCTGATCTCCTGCGCGCGAATGAGCCGGGCCGTGATCTCCGCGTCGTTGATGCGGGGCATGTAGGAACGTTCGCCGCCCGAGACCTCGAAGCCGGCCTTGCGCATCATCGCAAAGGTGGCTTCCTGAAGACTGCCCTTGGGCAAGCCGAGTATGATCTTGCGCATCGTCGCGACTCCCGCGTGCGGAAAGTGCGCCATACTAGACCGGCGGCGAACGAACGTCCATCAGATTCTCAGGTGACGCGCACTCTCCGGCCCGCCACCGCCAGGCGGCCTTCGGCCAGGAGCTGCAGGGCTTCGGGATAAGCTTTGTGCTCTTCGACCTGGATCCGCGCGTGCAGCGTTTCGGCCGTGTCGTCCTCCAGCACCGGCACGGCCTTCTGCACGACGATCGGGCCGGTGTCGGTGCCGGCGTCCACGAGATGGACCGTGCAGCCGGTCACCTTCACGCCGTAGGCGAGGGCCTGCTTCCAGCTTTCCATGCCGGGAAAAGCCGGCAGCAGGGCGGGGTGGATGTTGAGGATGCGGCCGGGGAAGGCGCCCAGCAGGCCGGGCTTGACGATGCGCATGAAGCCCGCCAGGGCGACGGCGTTGGCGCCGTAACGGCGCAGCGCGGCGATGTAGGCCTGCTCGGCCTCGCCGTCGAGCTTGGTCTTGAAAGGCGCGCCGGAGATGAATTCGGCCGGGATCCGGTGCCGGCGCGCCCGGGCGAGGATGCAGGCCTCCGCCACGTCGGAGAGCACGCAGGCGATTTCCGCGTCCAGGCGCTTCTGCGCGATGGCGTCGATGATGGACTGGCAGTTGCTGCCCTTGCCCGATCCGAGAATGCCGATTCGCAACGGCTGTCTTGCGCTCATGTCGCCTCCTTATACGCCGCGCACCCTAGCAGATCCCCGGGCCCGCGTCATTCCTTGACTTGCGCGCTCTTTTCTTCGAGGCTCAGGCGTGGGCAGGGCGGCGGCCCGGCGCGTTCCGGAGCGCGAATCGGCGCCCGGCCTTCGACGATCGGAAATCGCCCGGGCGGTTAGCTCAATTGGCAGAGCGCCAGCTTTACACGCTGGATGTTACAGGTTCGAGTCCTGTACCGCCCACCATGGCCGGCAGGGAATCAGCGCGCGGCCAGGAGGCCGTAGAGGAAGCCGCTGAGAGTGGCCACGCTTACGACGAGGACGACGAATACGGCGGTCTTCCTGGCGCCGAGCACGCTGCCGATAACCAGCATGCTGGGCAGGCTCAAGGCGGGACCGGCCAGCAGCAGCGCCAGCGCCGGTCCCTGGCCCATGCCGCTGCCGAGCAGCCCCTGCAGGATGGGCACTTCCGTCAGCGTGGCGAAATACATCAGGGCTCCCGCCAGGGCGGCGAACAGGTTGGCGCCCAGGGAATTGCCGCCCACGGCGCGGCCGATCCAGGCGGAGGGGATCAGGCCTTCATGGCCGGGCCGGCCCAGGGCGAGACCGGCCGCGAGCACGCCCGCCAGCAGCAGGGGCATGATCTGCCTCGCAAAGCCCCAGGACCGCGCCAGCCATTCGCGGCGTTCCGCGGGGCGGTAGAAACGCGCCAGGGCGAACGCCATGACCGCCGCCGCGGCCGCCGCCAGAAACCAGCGCGCCCGGTACAGGACGGACTGCAGCGCGGCGGGCTGCGCCGGCTGCGCGTCCTGCAGCAGTCCCGACGGCAGGCGGTGTTCCTGGCCGCGCGTGTCCACCATGCGGATTTCCGAGCCCGTGCGCTCGACGATGCGCCCTTCCACGGCGAAGGTGGACAGGCCGCCCGGGCAGCACAGGAACACGGCCCGCACGTCGCCGGTCTGGGCCCAGTTGGCGAAGACCAGAACCGCGACCATGCTCGCGAAAAAGACGGCGTTCTGCCGGAGCGGGCGGTCAGGCGGCGCATCCGCCCCCGCGGCGGCCGCGACGGCGGCCCGGGCGGCCTCCTCCCGGCGGAAGAGCAGGTGCATCAGCAGCCCGATGACGACGCTGGCGATTACGGCGCCCGCGGCGCGCGCCAGGCCGAGCCGCATGCCGAGCACGCGCGCGGTGAGAACGATGGCCAGCGCGTTGATGGCCGGCCCGGAATAGAGAAAGGTCGTGGCCGGTCCCAGGCCCGCCCCCATGCGATGAATGCTCGAGAACAGCGGCAGCACCGTGCAGGAGCATACCGCCAGCAGCGTGCCCGAGACCGCCGCGACGCCGTAGGCCAGTCCCTTGTGCGCCCCGGCGCCGAGGTAGCGCATGACCGAAGCCCGGCTCACGAAGACCGCGATGGCGCCGGCAATGAAAAAGGCCGGCACGAGGCACAGCAGCACGTGCTCGCGCGCGTACCACCGGGCCAGGTACAGCGCCTCAAGCACGGCATTGTCGAAGCGCTGCCGCCCGACCGGCAGAAAGAAGCACAGCAGGAAAACGGTCGCGATGAGCGCCGCGCTCCCGCAGGCCCGTTTCCATTCGCTCATTGCGCAAAAAAGAAGCGCGTTCCGTTCGACGATTGGGGTCGCCGTTCGGAACGCGCCCTGTTTACGTACGGATCGACCCGTGCCGTGACTACCAGCGGCGATTCCCGCCGCGGTCGCCGCGGTCGCCGCCGCGTCCGCCCCGGCCGCCGCCGTCGCGGGGCTTGGGCTGGGACTCGTTGACGCGCAGCTTGCGCCCCATGAAGTCCTGCTCGTTGAGCGCCTTGATCGCGTTGATGGCCTCGTCCTTGGTGGGCATCTCAACGAAACCGAAGCCCTTGGACTCGCCCGAGAACTTGTCCACGATCACGCGGGCGGACGTTACCGTCCCGTGCTTCTCGAACAACTCCTTGAGCTGCTGGTCGCCCGCCTGGTAAGGCAGGTTACCGACGTAGATATCCATCGATATCTCCTCATGCGTGTCATGTCACAGTTTGACCGACTCCAGCATCATGACACATCATGCGGCTTCGGCGCGGTCGAATACGACCAAGCCGGAACTATGATACAAACGGCCGGCCATTGCCAGAAGAAAATTACGCCTGATGTAACCCCTCAGTTATGCGGTGGAAACACGGCGGTAGGGCGCGGCGTCCCGCCCCGCCCTACCCGTCTTCTCCCCCTGCTTGACTGAGGGGACACCGCCTGATCGACAGCCCGCGGCAGCCTTCGAAGGGCTTGACTTTGATCCCGCAATTTCCTAGACACCCGCGCTAGGTCGACGGCTGTAGCGCGGGAGCGGCATCGGGCCGCCGGACGCGTGCGGGCCGGCATGGGGCGGAATGAGTTTCCCTGCCGGGCTTTGTTGTCCCGCCGCGCCCCATGCATCGAAGAAGCGGGAGGGAGTTGGCGCAAACATGACCACCGCCTTGGCAAGCGAGTTGAATCGAACCATCCAGGAGAAGGCGCCCGAGGTCTTTGAAATGCTCTCGGGGCTGGGGCGCGAGCTGTATTTTCCCAAGGGGATTCTCACGCAGTCGGCGGAGGCCAAACAGAAGGCCGGCCGCCACAACGCGACGATCGGCATCGCCCGGCAGGATGGCGCGGCCATGCACCTGCCGAGCGTCATGCGGCGGTTGGCCGCGCTTTCGCCGGACGAAGCGCTGCCCTACGCGCCTTCGCCCGGCCTGCCGGCCCTGCGCGCGAAGTGGCGCGAACACATTCAGGCGCTGAACCCGTCGCTGGACAAACAGGCGATCAGCCTGCCGGTGGTCACCGGCGGCGTGACGCACGGGCTCAGCCTGGCGGCGGACCTGTTCGTCGATGCCGGCGACGCCGTCATGATCCCCGACAAGTTCTGGGGCAACTACAACATGATCTTCCGCGTCCGGCGCGAGGCGCGCATGGTCAAGTACCCGTTCTTCGCCGCGTCCGGCGGGCTGGACACCGCCGGCTTCGCCGCCGCCGTCGCGGCGCAATCCGGACGCGGCAAGATCGTCGCGCTGCTCAACTTCCCCAACAACCCCACCGGCTACGCGCCCACCGCGGCCGAGGCGCAGGCCGTGTGCGAGGCCCTGACCGCCGCCGCGGAAAAGGGCTGCCGCGTGGTGACGGTGTGCGACGACGCCTACTTCGGCCTCTTCTACGAGCCCGAAGTGATGCGCGAGTCCGTGTTCGCGCGACTGGCCGGGAAGCATCCGCGGCTGCTGGCCGTCAAGCTCGACGGCGCCACCAAGGAGGACTTCGTGTGGGGGCTGCGCGTGGCGTTCATCACTTTCGCCGCGCACGGCGGCGCGCCGGTTCACGACGCCCTGGAAAAGAAGGCCGGGGGCTGCATTCGCGGCACCGTTTCCAACTGCTCCCAGGCCTCGCAGAACATCGTGCTGCAGGCCATGAACGATCCGGCCTTCCCCGCGGAAAGGCAGGCCAAGTTCGAAGTGCTGCGCGCGCGCGCGGCCCGCGTGAAGCAGGCCCTGGCCGGCGCGCGCTACGCGTCGGCGTGGACGCCGTACCCCTTCAACTCGGGCTACTTCATGTGCCTGCGCCTGAAGGATCTCAACGCCGAGGCCTACCGGCTGCGGCTCCTGGACCGCTACGGCATCGGCGTGATCGCCACCGCGCCCACGGACATCCGCGTGGCCTTCTCGTGCATCGAGGAAGACGAGATCGCCGACCTGTTCGAATGCATGTTCCGCTGCGCCCGCGAAATGGCCGAGGACCCGGGCGGCGTGGAGGCGGTTCCGGACTCGGCTTTCGAGGAGTAACGCGAGGAAGGAGCCATGGCCAACCGCAACGTCCTGTCCGAAAGATACGCCACGCCGGCGATCAACGCGATCTTCTCCGAGCGCGGCAAGACGATCGCCGAGCGCGAGCTGTGGATCGCCGTCATGAAGGCGCAGCGGGATCTCGGCCTGGACATACCCGCGGACGAAATCGCCAGGTACGAGGCGGCGAAGGAGAACGTCGACCTGGATTTCATCCGCGACGTCGAGCGCAGGACCAGGCACGACGTCAAGGCCAAAATCGAGGCGTTTGTCCGCGTTTCCGGCGCCGCCGAACACGTCCACAAGGGCCTGACGTCGCGCGATCTGACCGACAACGTCGAACAGATGCAGATCCGGAAGGCGGCCCGCCTCGTGTTCGGCAAGTACGTGTCCGTGCTGCGGCACATGGCCGATCGGGCGGATCAGTATCGCGGCGTTCTCCTGGCCGCGCGGACCCACCGCCAGCCGGCGCAGCCGACCCTGCTCGGACGCCGGATGGCCATGTGGGCCGAGGAACTGCTGGAGCAGCTCGCGGGCTTCGAGCGGTTCATTGCCGACTACCCGCTGCGCGGCATCAAGGGCCCGGTGGGCACGCAGTTCGACATGCTGGCGCTGCTGGGGACGCCCGACAAGGTCGCGGAGCTGGAACGGCGCGTGGCGCGGGAACTGGGCTTCTCGAAGGTCCTCGCCGCGACCGGCCAGGTGTACCCGCGCTCCCTGGACTACGCGCTGGTCGCGCGCCTCGCGGGGCTGGGCGCGGCGTGCGAGAACTTCGCCAAGGGCATGCGGCTGATGTCCGGCCACGAGCTGGTCACGGAAGGCTTCCGGGAAGGGCAGGTGGGATCGAGCGCCATGCCGCACAAGATGAACACGCGCAGCTCGGAGCGCGTCTGCGGGTTCGCCGAGCTTCTCAAGATGTACGCGGACGGCGCCTCGCGGCTGGCGGGCGACCAGTGGGAGGAAGGCGACGTTTCGTGCTCGGTGCAGCGGCGCGTCATCATCCCCGACGCCTTCTACGCCTCGGACGGCCTGTGCGAAACGGCCCTGACCGTGCTCAACGGCATGGGCGCGTACCCCGCCGTCCTGGACCGGGAAGTGGACCGCTACCTGCCGTTCCTGGCGACGACCGAGATGCTCATGCTGGCGGTCAAGGCCGGGGTGGGACGGGAGGCCGCCCACGCGGCCATCAGGAAGCACGCCCTGAGCGAAGCGCTGCGCCTGCGGCAGGCCGCCGCCGCCGACAACCGTCTCGCGGACCTCATTGCCGATGATCCCATGTTCAAGCGGGCCGGGATAAGCCGCGAGGCCCTCGGCGCGATCCTGGCCGAAAAGGCGCACTTCGTCGGCCTGGCCCGCGAACAGATCGCGGCGGCGCGTTCGAAAGCGGCGGCGATCATCGACAGGTATCCGGACGACGCCGCGTACGAGCCGGCGGAAATCCTCTGAGCGCCGGTGCCGGCGTCGCACCCGGAATCCGCGCGGAAGGGCGATGTGCCTCCCATGTGCGCCCGAAGAACAAGCCGGGCCGCGGCGCTTCACCCGGGCGGCCGGTGCGACGCGCTTGAATTGCATTTGCCCGCGCCCGGAGGTCGCGGGCCACCTTGCGGCGGCGCCTGACTGAGAACCCCTTGCGACCGGCCGAGGCGACCGCGGCCGGACGGGAGAACGGGAACGGCATGGAAAGGCACGGCTTGACTCCGGCGGTATTCCTCGACCGGGACGGCACGATCATCGAGGATCGCGGCCACCTGCGGTCGCCGGCCGACGTCGTCTTCTATCCCGACACGGCTCCCGCCCTGGCGCGGCTGCAGAAGCACTTCCGGCTGTTCGTGGTCACGCACCAGCCCGGCATCGCCGGCGGCGTCGTCAGCGCCGACGAAGTGGCGCGCGTCAACGCGCACGTGGTCGCGCGGCTGCGCGGGCACGGAGTCGTCATCACCGAAGTCTATTGCTGCCCGCACCGCCGCGACGAGCGGTGCGGCTGCATCAAGCCCAACCCGTTCTTTCTGCGTGAGGCGGCCCGCGCGTTCGGCGTGGACCTGGCGCAATCGTTCGTCGTGGGCGATCACCCCCACGACGTGGCGCTGGCCGCCAACGCGGGCGCCGCCGGGATCTACGTCCTCACCGGCCACGGCCTCAAGCACCGGGCGGAAATGCGCGGCTGCAAAGCGATCGTGCCCGGCATCCGCGAGGCCGCCGACTGGGTGCTGGCGTGCCGCGCGATGCGCATGCGGGAAGCCGCGCAGCCGGGCCTTCTGGACCGCGCGGCGGCGCTGCTGCGCGGGGGCGGCCTGGTGGCGTTTCCCACCGAGACCGTGTACGGCCTGGGCGCGGCGGTGTTCGACGAGAAGGCCGTCGCCCGGGTGTTCGAGGCCAAGCGGCGCCCCCGCTTCGACCCGCTGATCGCGCACGTGAGCGGCCCCGGACAGTTGCCGCTCCTGGCGGAGACGGTTCCGCCCGCGGCGGAAGACCTGATCGGCCGGTTCTGGCCGGGGCCGCTGACGCTGGTATTGCCCAGGTCCGCCGCCGTGCCGGACCTGGTTACGGCCGGGCTGGGGACCGTGGCGGTGCGCATGCCGCGGCACCCGGTCGCGCTGGAGCTGATCGAACGCGCCGGCGCGCCCGTCGCCGCGCCCAGCGCCAACGTGTTCGGTCACACCAGCCCCACGACCGCCGGCCACGTTATCGAGCAACTGGGCGGCGCCGTCGACATGGTGCTGGACGGCGGGCCCTGCGCCGTGGGCGTCGAGTCAACCATCGTGTCCTTCGCTTGCGCGCCGCCGGCTCTGCTCAGGCCCGGCGGACTGCCGGTCGAGGAAATCGAGGCGGCCGTCGGCCCGCTGGACAAGGCGCGGCCGCCGGACGCCGGCGCGGTCGCCGCGCCCGGCATGCTGCCGCGCCATTACGCCACGCGCACGCCGCTGAGGCTGGTCGCGCGCCGGGCGGCGCTGCGGCCCGCCGCCGGGGCGCGGACGGGCGCGCTGGTCTACCGGCGGGCGCCCGACGCGGGCGGCTTTGCCGCGGTGGAGATACTCTCCGCGGACGGCGATCTGCGGGAGGCCGCCGCGAATCTCTTCGGCGCCATGCGCCGGCTCGACGGGATGGGCCTGGACGGCATCCTGGCCGAGACGGTTCCGGATGCCGGACTCGGCCGCGCCATCAACGACCGGCTCGGGCGGAGCGCCGCGGACCGCGCGTAGGCTTCCGGCGTTCGTTCACGGCGCCCAGGCCAGCCAGACGAACGCGCACGCGGCCAGAACCGCCGCGGCGGTGAACGGCAGGCCGATCGCGGCGAACTCGCGGAACGTCACCGCGTGGCCGCGTTTCTTCAGAAGGCCGAGCGTGACAACGTTGGCCGAGGCGCCGATCGGGGTGAGGTTGCCGCCCAGGCAGGCGCCGATCAGCAGCCCGAAAAGCAGCAGCGGCACCGGCGCGCCCATGCCGTCGGCCACCTTCTGCGCCACCGGGATGGTGGCCAGCAGAAAGGGAACGTTGTCCACGAAACCGGAGACGACCACCGCCAGACCCGCGATGGCCGCGAAAGCCAGCGGCAGGCTGCCGCCGACGACCGCCTCCAGCGCGCGGGCCACCCGGTCCAGCCATCCCGAGTCGCTCAGCGCGCCCACGACGACAAAGACGCCCATCAGGAAGAACGTCGTGTCCCAGTCCAGGTCGCGGATCAGCGCGCGGACCGGGTGCCAGCGCGACCGGAACCGCAGCCAGAGCACGGCGGCGCCGGCCAGGGCCATGGTGTAGACGCCGGCGAACCATTGGAAATCGGGATCCGGCAGCGTGGCCAGCGACAGCCCGCCGATCAGCAGGACCAGCAGCCAGCAGGGCACCCATGACCGCGCCCGCTCGACGTTCACCGTCTTCACGCCCTCGCGGCGCCCGCGGAAAATCCAGGCCAGCACGGCCAGCGAAGCCAGGGCGCCGATTTCCACCGCCGCGAAAATGCCCGGCTTGCCGTGGTAGGCAAAGAAGTCCAGGAACCCCATTTTCATGTGTCCGGCGAGGATCATGCTCGGGGGGTCGCCGATCATGGTGGCCGTGCCCTGAAGGTTGCTGCTCACGGCGATGCCCACCAGCAGGGGGACGGGGCGGGTCTTGAGCTTTTCGGCCAGGCTCAGCGCCACCGGCGCCACCAGGAGGACCACGGCGACGTTTTCCACGAACATCGATATCACGCCGGCCAGCGCGCAGAGCGCCAGCATCGCGCCGCGGGCCGTGGACGTGCGCCGCACCAGCCGCTCGGCGAGGACGGCCGGAACACGGGAGAGCATGAACAGTTCGGCCAGGACCAGCGTGCCGCAGAAGAGCCCCATCACGTTCCAGTTGATCTTCTCGAAGAGCGCTTCCCGCCAGGAAACGGCGCCCAGCAGCACGAGCAGCAGGCCCCCGCCGCAGGCCGCGATTGAACGCCGCGCGGGGAAAATGACGAACAGCGCGTAGCACGCCGCGAACACAACCGGCGACACCCAGGCCGAGCTCATGCCCCGGAGGATAGAGCATCCCGGCCGGCGAAAACAACTGCAACCGATCGCCCGCCTCGCACAACCGCGAGCAGGCTTGTTTGCCGAGGGCAAACATCTGGTCTCACCCTAGAAAGAGCAGTTCGGCCGCGAAGCGGCTGAACTGCTCTCCATAGGCTCACGGTGCAAGGACGCTGGGATGAAACCGCACCCCGCCCGGTTCCCGGTCCAGTTGCCGGAGTTCTTCATCAAGTTCCTGACCGCGCCCGGCGATCTTGTCCTTGAGACGAGGCAGCGGAGGGTGACGCCGGGGCTTCTCAGTCCGAACCGCCCTTCTGACGTGGTGAGCGGGCCATCGCGTCCGCCGTCGCGCCCCTCCGAGGCTGAGCGCGCTTCTTCCCGCGTTCAGCGCGCGCGCTACGCCTCTTCCGGGGCGTCGCCGGCTGGCCGCCTCGCGTCAATGGGGGTGGGCGTGCCGGAGTATGTGCGGACGCTCCAACGCATGCGCCAGCATCAGCGCTTCGTCGTTGAGAATGTCCCTTGTGGGTCCGTCCGCGACGATCCGGCCGCCGTCGAGAACGATTACCCGCGAGCACACCTCAACGACCAACT
>VGWJ01000048.1 GCA_016873635.1 Lentisphaerota bacterium
ATTTTCATCCCCACCTGCACGCCCTGGTTGCCGACGGTCTCTTCGTGCGCTCGGGCCTGTTCTGCGTTTTGCCCGATGTCAGCCTCAAGCCACTGGAGGAACTGTTCCGGGCGATGGTCATCACGTTTCTGGTGGACAAGGGGCTCCTGCCAGTGCAGCGGGCAAACATGCTACGCGGCTGGGTCCACTCCGGGTTCAACGTGCATCACAGCCGGCGAGTGCTGCCCAACGAACGCGAGGATCTGGAGCGCCTGGCCCAGTACATCATCAGGAACCCGTTTGCCGTGGAGAAGATGCAGGTCAGCCCGCCGAACCGGGCCAACCCCGAAGGCTCCGTGCTCTACCGCTCGGGCCTCAACCCGAAGATTCAGCGGAATTTCGAGGTCTTCAGCCCGTGCGACTTCATAGCGGCCATCACCCAGCACATCCCCGACAAGAGTTTCCAACTCGTGCGCTACTACGGATGGTATTCCAATAAGATGCGCGGCCAGCGCGACAAGCGCGCCGCTGAAGATGCTGCGGCCGCGGGCCAGGCTGTGCAGATCATCGACGTCTCCGAATACAAACCCCGCCGCATCCCCTCGGCCAAGTGGCGCGAACTCATCAATCCGCCTTCGCCAAGGCTACGGCGGACCTTCGGGAAGGTTTGCCAATACGCTCCCTTGTCCGCCGTAGCTTCAGCGTAGGCGGATCTGCACCAAGTGCGGGAAGGAGATGCGCATCGTGGCCTTGATCGACGAGCGCGTCGTCATCGAACGTATCCTGCGCCACCTGGGACTCTGGGACCAGGGCGTGAGGGTCTCGCCGGCAAGAGCCTGCCCTGAACCGTGCCCAAAGGGCTCTGGTTCACGAGCCCCGCCTGAGATTGCCGAATGCGTCATCGAGCCCTGGCTGGATGACCCATTCCCCGACTACGACACCGAACCGGTGATGGCTTACGCGAACGGCTGAGCGCTCGTGGCGGGACTGGTCTGTCGTTTTACGGCTTCTGGGTACTCGTACCAGCGGCTTTGTCCGGCCGGGGAGTACCCCGTCCGCCCCAAAGCCGCTGGATTGTGCTGTTCTGCCTTGATCTTGACGTTCATTCCCGCCTCTGCCAAGTTCCTCCCCGTGATATCGCGCATACAAATCGGCAGGGCGATAGCCCGCCTTGGGAGTTGGGACAGGCAGATCGGTTGTCGATGAAGGAGCAAAAGGAGCAACACTATGCAGCGCACAGGCAAGACAAGTTCGAGAGCAGATTGGCTCAGCAAAGCGCGCATCGGCGCGTTCATGCATTTTCTTCCCGGGATCGGCGCGGGGCCGGCGGCGGTCGCCGGATTCGATGTCGAGGCGCTGGCCCGGCAATTGGAATGGATGGACGCCCGGTACTTCACGCTTACGCTTGGGCAAATGCAGGGTTGGCTGAACTCCCCGAATGCCGCTTACGACCTGATGGCCGGGTATCGGGCAGGGGAACGGTGCTCCACGCGCGATTTGCCTCTTGAACTCCACCGCGCTCTGAGCGCACGGGGCATCCGGCTGATGCTCTATCTTCCAATTCAGCCGCCTTACCGCGACCCGCGCGCGCAGCACGGGTTCGGCGTGGCCCCCGGGCACGCGGATCAGCCCATCGACGCGTCAGTCGCCCGCAAATGGGGCGAGGTGATCCAGGAATGGTCCGCGCGGTATGGCGAAAAGGTCTGCGGTTGGTGGTTTGACGGCGCCTATCCGGACACCAATTTCAACGAGGAGATCGCTGGGATCTATGCGTCGGCGGTCAGACGCGGCAACCCCAGGGCCATTGTCGCCTTCAATCCGGGTATCATGATCAAGCGCCATGCCCAGGCCGAAGACTATACCGCCGGCGAGCTGAACGAGCCTCTGTCGGTTGTGCCGACCTCGCGCTGGGTGGATGGCGCGCAATGGCACAGTTTGACCTTTCTGGGCTCGTACTGGGGATCGCGCAATACTCGGTACACCACGGAACAATGGCGGGCGTGGCTTCGGCACGTCTTTGCCCGTGGCGGCGCGGTGACATTCGATATGGGGCCCAACATGAATCCGGAAGTCGCCCCTATCGGCGCAATCGCGCCGGAACAGGCGGCCCAGTTCCGCCTCCTGGCGCAGTTGGCGTCGGAAGAGTTCGAGGGAGCCAAATGCAGCAAGGTGCCAGCCCGCCGAAGAAACGTACGAATCCGAACCGCTGCACGAAGTCGCGGAGTGTCGAAGGCGCCCGCGGCATGGCCGTTCGATGCGCCTGAAGCCCGGCGTCGGCAGCGGGAGTATGCCAAGCTCTCTGGATTGCCGATCGCGCATGCCATTGACGTGGGTCGCGGGATCAAACTGGAGCTGGTGCTGATTCCTCCGGGCATTTTCCAGATGGGCAGTCCGGCCGACGAACGCGGCCGCGACCGTGACGAGGCTCAGCACCGGGTCACCTTGCGCAAGGGTTTCTACCTCGGCAAGCACCCCGTAACCCAGGCGCAGTGGGATGCGGTGCTGGGGAGCAACCCCAGCAAGTTCACGGGCCCCCATCTCCCGGTGGATCAGGCGCGCTGGGAGGATTGCCAGATCCTGTGCCAGACGCTGGGTGCAGGTTTCCGCCTGCCCACGGAGGCGGAGTGGGAGTATGCCTGTCGGGCTGGGACCGGCGACCCCTATGCCGGGATACTCGACGAGATGGCCTGGCATGATGGAAACAGCGGCGCGATTACTCATGCGGTGGGGCAGAAGAAACCAAACGCATGGGGCTTGTACGACATGCACGGCAATGTGTGGGAATGGTGCGCGGACGGGTATGGCAACTATCCGATCGGCGCTGTGACCGATCCTGTGGCTCCCGAGTCGGGACGGCACCGTGTGATCCGCGGCGGCAGTTGGATCAGCGATATCCGCGACTGCCGTTCCGCGGAACGCAACTCGCGCATAGCCGACAACCGGAACGACGACATCGGCTGCCGACTGGTCTTCTCTCCCTTTGGCTCGGCATGAAAAGGAGCCCTGAACCTATAGAGAGCAGTTCAGCCGCTTCGCGGCCGAACTGGGGCATAACAAGAACAGTTCGCTCGCGCGCAGCGCGAGGGAACTGCTCTTTCTAGGGTCAATCTTCTCTGGCCGCCTGGCGGCGCGCCAGGAGCCACCACAAGAGCGCGAAGAGGACCGCCGCCGGCCAGGCCGCCCGCCAGGCCGCGCCCAGGCGTCCGGTGCCGGCCTTGAAGATAACCGTCAGGTCGGCTTTCGGATCGATCTGCAAGGCCCGCGTGAAGAGCAGCTTTTCGCCGTGCTCGGGCATGGTCACGCGTATGGCCGCCACGACGCCGGCCGCCGCCGCCTGCTGATCGATGATCCTGTCGGCCACCATCTCCAGGGCCGCGTTGTCCTTGGACGACAACTGCCCTTCGACGGTCTGCGCGTACTCCTGCGTGTACTCGCCGCCCTGGAACCCTCCCGAGGGGGCCGCCTGGGCCGCATCCTGGATGTTCCGCGACACGCGCAGGGCGTCGCGCCGGTTGACCAGGCCGATCTTCACCTGTTGCTTGACCATGTTCCGCAACTGCACGCGGGCGTCTTCGTTGAGGTCGCTCTGGCCCTGCGAGTAGTTGAGAGCCTGCTCGAAGGCGCGCATGGCGCTGCGGCGCCGACCGGCCTGAATGAGCTGCTCGCCCGCCTGCAGCTCCTGCTTCGCCTTCTGAATCACTTCTTCGCGTTGCCGCTTGTTCCACTCGTCGTAGAGCGCCGCATTGAAGACCGCCGTCCGCGGGTATCCGCGCTCTTCGCGGTGTTCCAGCGTCCCGCCGAACCCGTAGTACCGCAGCGCGGGAGGGACGAAGAACGTCCATTCGATGTCGTCCAGCGGCAGATCCACGAAGCGCGGCGCATCGAAGCGCTGCTCCCGTGTCAGCGCCCCCGCGAGCGACTTGCCCGCGGACACGATCTCGACCTTGGTGGTCTGCTTCTCTTCCTCCAGGGGAATGCAGTACAGGCCCGCGTCCCGGCTGACGTTGACCTCCTTGCCGTTGACCAGCGCGGTCCACAGCGTGTCCGCCTCCGCCGGCAGGCTGAACTTGAGGAAGCGCAGGTTGCCGACGGTCATATCCAGCGTCATGCGCGTGAGGATGCGGCGGCTGCGCGAGACCACCGAGGTCATGCGCACCCGGTCTATGCTGGCCGGAAGCACGTCGGCCGACCCGTGCCGCACCACCGAAAGGTCCAGGCGGTAGTCGTCGCGCACGCTGCGATAGCACAGGATCGCGCCGGACATGTCGCCCGCGCCGAATTCGGCCGGTATGCTGCGCGCGTCCTCCACCTTGAGCCCTTCCAGCCCGCCGGCCGGCTCAACCTGCACGCGCCCCGCGCAGGTGACGACCACGTAGCCGCGCTGGCCGTCCGTTCCCACCGCGCGCAGCGGCTCGATGCTCACGAGCTTGCCTTCCGGCGCGTAGGGCACCTGGTAGGAAACGCTCAGGGCGTACAGGTTTTCGACCTTGTTGTGCAGGTCCACCTGCCACACGCCCTGCGCGGGATCCGTCTCGTGCACGCGCGCGATGTTCGGGCCGGTCACCGCCAGCGAGATGCCCGGCACGGGCGAGCGCAGCACAAAGGTCTTCATGCCCGCGTTCTCGATGCGGTAGCGGATATAGGACCGGCACTGCAGCATGCCTTCGGCGAGATCCACCCACTGCAGGGCCTCCGGCTTCACCAGCGGCTGCAGCACCTCCGTGCGCAGCCGGATGCTCCAGCCCGGGCGCAAAATCTCGAAAACCAGCACGCCCTGCTGCCGGATTCCCTCCTCGCTGGCCTTCTTGGTGTCCACCCCGCGATGGTCTTCGACCATCAGACGAACGCCGCGCTCGCCGGAGACGGTCAGCTTGCCCGTGTGCTTGCGCGCGTCCGCCAGGGACACGCGCGGCACCTCGATCAGTTCGTCGATGCCCTTGCCCGTCTTGGCCACGACCAGGTTCATCTCGGTCCGGTCCGTGACGCGCCGGCTGAAGTGCACCTTCACCCCCCGCCCTTCCGCGGTCTCCTCCTCGTCCCAGTGGCTCACGTCCGGGCCCGTGATCGTCTCCACGTCGTAGCCCGCCGGAATCAGCAGGTCCGCGGCGAAAACGCCGGACTTGGCCACCTGGAGCGTGAGCCTGGTCGAGAGCACGATCCGCTCGTCGGAGATCGAGAGGCTGCCGGCCTCCTCCACGCGCAGCTCGGGCAGCACGCGCTCGGCGTCGACGGTCACGGCCACCTCCCCGGCCTGGTGGTAGCGGTAGGCGCGGCGCACGGCCACGGGCTCGGCCGTCTTTCCGCCCCGGGCCGCGGCCGCCGCGGCGGCCGGCGAGAAGTCCTCGATGTTCATGGGGTTCAGGCCGGCCGTCTCGCCCACGCGCACCTGCACCGTGTCCGGCGCCGCCAGCGCCAGCGCGCCCCTCTGCCGCGAGGCGCCCTGCACCGCGATCGCGCCGAGCCTGACCGTGTAGGGCAGGCCTTCCGAGGCCGTCTGCGAGACGAGCGTCAGCTCGAAATCGCCGCTCACGGCCTTGTCCAGAATCGCGTCCAGCAGGCCCTTTTCGGGATCGTAGCTCCACGTCGCCAGGCCCGGGGCGCGCACGGCCGTAACGCTGCTGCCGGCCGGGATGTTGATGCGCAACGCCTTGATCTCGCCCTGGGCGATCTGGTAGCGCAGCAGCGTGGTCTCTTCCACCAGCCCGGGAAAGAGGACCGCGTACGTGTTCGCCTCGCAGAAGAACACGGCTTCCTCCAGCTTGGTCTCCCGGGCGCGGGGGCGCCACGCCAGCGCGCCCCTGTCGCCCGGCCCGAACACGGCCTCGGCCACGGCGTAGCCGTCCCCCTTGCGCGTGCGGAAGAGGACGGCCCCCGGCGACTCGATCTCCATGTCCTCGCCGGGGACGCGCAGCGTAACGCCGTTGCGCATGTTCGGCAGCAGGTGCAGCGCAAGATGCCAGCGTCCGTCCTGCTCGGCCACCGGCGCCTGGTATTCCATCGACACCCTGTATTCGCCGGCGCGCCGGACGTGGAGGACGTATCCCTGCGCCGTCGGCTCCAGCTCCAGCCGCCCCGAGCTCAGATCGAAACTCACCAGCACCGCCGGCGCGGGCAGCAGCATGAAGCTCAGCGCGTCGTCCGTCCGGAACCGGATCACGGCCTTGACCCGCGCGCTCTGCTCCACGTCCGGGTCCGTCGCCGGACCCACCGCCGTAAGCTCAACCGAATCCACAACCGGAGCGGGAGGCAAGGGAGGCGCGGGAGCGATCTCGCCGGCCCCGGCGAATACCGCCGCCGCCAGCAAGGCGGCAAAGGCCAGCGCCGCCACGAGCCACACCGCCGCCGAACCGCCGGCGCCGCGCTCGTCCGCGCCGGACCCGCTTTCGGCCGCCTCCCCCTCGCCCGCCGCCGCCGGCGCGGCGTAGTCCCGCTGGACCGCCATGCGCAGCTCCAGCTTGCGCAGGTAGGCCCTCTCGCGCGACGCGCGGAAGCCGCGCCACGCCCGCGCGACGCCGCGGCCCACGCCGCCGCACGCCCACGCCGCCGCGCGCCACGCGCCCCGCGCGAACCCGGCGGCGCACCGCCCGACGAACCGCGCCGCATGCGCGGCCCAGCGCGCCGCGTAGCGCGCGACGAACGCCGCGCCGGCCAGGGCCGCCGCCACGGCCAGCACGGAACGGCCCGCGGCCGACTGCGCACCGGCGTACGCCACCACCGTCAGGGCCGCCGCCGCCAGAAGCGCCCCGCGCCTCCGCCAGGCCGCAACCGTGCCGGCCACGCCCAGCAGCAATCCGCCCGCCAGCATGCGCGCCGAGCTCGACTCGCCCATCCAGCGCGGAACAACGTAGACGCGCAGGTCCAGCGGCACTTCGTCGCTGAGGTTGACCGTGCGCGTAAACTCGTCCCTGCGCGGCCCGCCCCAGTCGGCGGTCAGCACCGCCCGAACCCCCCGCCCGCGCGGGCCGTCCAGCACCGCCCCGATCAGGCGCAGCGCCTTGCCCAGCGCCGCCGGCAGTCCGCCCGGCGGCGGGGTCTGCTTGCGCGTCAGGCGCCCGCCCACGCCGGCGATGGTGAAATCCTCGGGCACCTCCACTTCCCAGCTCGCGAACGTGGCGTGCGTGTCGGGCAGCCGCACGGCCCGCACGTCCACGCCGCGCAGACCGCTGCGCCAGAATCCCAGCTTGCCGAGCGCCTGGGCGTACTTGACCTCGATGCGCAGGGCGGTGTTCGGATCGCGCGGCCTCTGCACCGGGATCAGCACGCCGTCGTCGCTCTGCTGCGAGAGCACGTCCTCCCGGCGGCCGTCCTCGTGCACGTAGCGAATGCTCCACAGGTCGGCCTTCTCCGGCAGGCGCGCCACGAGGTACTGGCGCGAAGCGTTCTTGAGGAAATACAGCGCCGTGGTCACCGCGTCGCCGTCGCGCGTGAGCGTCGTGCTGAGCTTCACGTAGTCCGCGAGCTGCCCCAGCAGGCGCTCCGTGTCGAACGGCGCCACGCGCAGGGTCACGGCGTGCGGACGGCGCACGCACTTGTAGGAGCGGATGATGGGATCGGTCACCGGCGCCGCGTAGGCCATCGGAATCTCGTCGCGGTCGATCTCGAAGACCGCGGCCGAGGGCGTCTGCGCCTCTTCGATCTTCAGACTGGACGAGCTGGCCACGGCGACGTAGCCCACCTCGCTCTCCGTGCCCACGGTCTCCACGCCCCCCACCACGATGTCCGCGCCGCGGTAGTCAAACTGCGCGTCGTACGTGGCCAGCAGGGTGTAGTCGCCCATGATGCGCGTCTGCAGCCGCACCGTGCACAGGTCGCCGTCGCGCGTCCAGCCCTCGATGTCCGCCCCGGCGAACTCCACGGCCTCGATCCGCGCCGGCACGCGCACGCCGAACTCCTGGATCGGCGCGCCGCCGATGTGATAGGTGATCGCGGCGCTGCAGTACATGACCCCCTCGCCCAGCGAGGCAAGGTGAAAGACCTCGGCGTGAATCGAAGGCGAGGTCCGCTCGATGCCCATCTCCAGCGCCCACGTGCCGTCCTTGAAGCGGAACGCCTGCTGCGCGCCGTCCACGCGCATGGGCGCCGAACCGGTGAAGACTTCCTGCAGGTTCTTCGCCGCCGCCACCTTGAGCCGCACGCCCTGCTCCGCCGCCGCCACAAGGTAGCCGCGCTCGGCCCGGGCCCCGCGCACGGTCAGCTTCGGGGTCACGAAGTTCGTCGCGCCGGGCGCGAGGGTCTTCTCCATCCGGACGTTGATCAGCGCCGTGCCGGTCACGGCCTTCTTGAACGGCACGCAGATCAGCCGCGCCCCTTCTTCCTCACGCACGTCCGTATCGGCCTCGGACACGTTCTCGCCCGAAATGCCGGTGACCGTCCAGTCGGCGGAAGGATCGGTCTCGATAACGATCTCGCGCGCCGGCGCGTCCTTCACGTCGATTTGCATCGAGGCGTCCAGGGCGAGCTC
This sequence comes from Lentisphaerota bacterium, assembly GCA_016873635.1. GTDB lineage: Bacteria > Verrucomicrobiota > Kiritimatiellia > UBA8416 > VGWJ01 > VGWJ01. Next base: position 8,441 of record VGWJ01000048.1, read on the forward strand.
CTCGTTTTCCAGGCGGACCACGATCCGGTTGTCGGCGGTGAACGAGGTCACGATGTCGTCCGCGGTGAGGGAGAACGTGTAGGGCGCGTTGGCGTACTGGTAGGCGTAGGCGCTGCGCGAAGGTCGCGGGCGGGCCTCGGGCTTGTCCGCCTCCATTGAAACCGCAGGAAAAGCCGCCGGCTCGACCTGCGTGAGCCCGCCCGCCTTCGCAACCTGCAGCTTCACCGCGCTGTCGCTGCCGATGAGCAGGAATCCGCTGGCCCGGATCACGTCGCGCGGCGCGAGCACGGGCAGATCGAAGTCGCACGGAAACTTGGGCAGGATCATCTCGCTCTCGACCTGCAGGCGGTAAATGCTCTCCTTGGAACGCCCCAGGGCGACGACCAGGCGGGGACGCTGCGCGTCGGCGCGGTCGATGCGCCATTCGCGGATGTCCTCGCCGCGCACCTGCGTGACGTTGATCTCGGGCAGGTCGAAGACCAGTTGCTCCAGGCGGCCCTGTATGATGCGGTAGGTGTAAACCGTGTCGATGCGCAGCGCGCCCACGCTGGCGCTGACGATGCTGTTCGCGTCGCAGGCGACGGCCAGCTCCGCCTCCAGCTTCTTCACCGCGGGCTTCCAGCGCACCTCGAAACCCGTTCCCGGCCCGAGATACGCCATGACGCGCAAACGCCCGTCCGCGGCCTTGTCCCGCTCCTCGCGCAGCGCCCCGGGGAAACGGATCTCGAGGTCGTCGCGGTCGCATACCACCGCCAGCCGGCGCACGTTGGCCATGGGCACCGCGAAGCCCGTGTGCCGCCAGTCGCCTTCCTTTTCCGGACGGCCCGCGAACCGGAACCGAACCCCCTGCGCGCCCCAGCCCCACCCCCCGAACTTGAGGACGTAGGCGTCGCCCCTGCGCGTGAGCTCCGCTCCCGGCGGCAGATCGCCGTCGAGATAGGCTATGTCGCCGGACGCCAGGCAGAGCTCGTCGCTGCGCGCGGCTTCCTCGGCCCGGAAAGCCAGCGTGAACACGATGTTCTCGCCGTCAATCTCGCCGTCCAGGGTCAGGTCGGAAACCGTCAGGCCGGCGACGGATCTGACCGCGATCATGCCGCACAGTGCCCAGAGGGCTGCCACAAGCGTCCGTTTCATGCGCGTTTCTCCTTTTCACTGTCCACGTTCCCCGCAGGCCGAAAGCCCGCCGGTCATCGCAATTCTCATTCCCCCCGGCTCATTCCGCCCGCCGCTTCGGCCATGCGCAGCAGCTCGGCCACCCGCCCGTCCATGTCCAGCTCCAGCGCCACCGGCCGCAGAACGGCCGCGACGTCCTCAAAGCCGCTGCCCGCCGCAAAAGGGCTCGCCCGCAAGATCTCGGCAAACTCGGCCACGCCCGCCGCCAGCCTGAAACGCGCGCCGGCGGCATCGAACCGGGCGACGCGATCGGCCTCGGTGACCGGCCGCTCGATCTCCTCCACCGCGCCGTCGGCCGTGCGGCGGTAGCGGACCCGCACGACGGCGATCGGGGCGGCGCCGCCCGCCCCCCCCGCCTTCGGCGGGGACCCCTGCCAGGCGGGAATCGCCCGATCGCCTCCCCCGCTCACCCTGAAATCCCCTCCTTGGAGGGGTGGCGCCGCACCAGCGGCGCCGGGGTGGGTCTCCCCTCTTCCAAGATTCCCTCCTCGAAGGGGTGGCGCCGCGTCAGCGGCGCCGGGGTGGGTCTCCCCTCTTCCAAGATCCCCTCCTCGGAGGGGTGGCGCCGCACCAGCGGCGCCGGGGTGGGTCTCCCCTCCCGCCGCCATCTCCACCTCGTACAGCGCCGTGACGGACTGCCCCGACCCCACCTCCCCCGCGTCCACCTTGTCGTCGCGGAAGTCCTCCTTCTTCAACTGCCGGTTCTCGTAGCCGAGCTGCCGGTACTGCGCCACGCGTTCCGGATTGAACTCCACCTGGATCTTTGCGTCCGCGGCGATGGTGTTGAGCGTGGCCGCCAGATCGTCGACGAACACGCGCCGCGCTTCCTCGTCGGAATCTATGAACGCGTAGGTCCCGTTGCCCTTGTTGGCCAGGGTTTCGAGCATCTCGTCGTCGTACGTGCCCATGCCCAGGCCGAACACCGAAAGGAACACGCCCTGCGCGCGGTAGCGCTCGACCCGGGCCAGGATGTCCGCGGCCGCGCCCGTGCCCAGGTTGGCCACGCCGTCGGAAAGCAGCAGCACCCGGTTCTCGCCCCCGGCGGCGAACGCCGCCGCCGCCACCTCGTAGGCGCGGCGCATGCCCTCTTCCAGGTTCGTCGACCCGCTGCACTGCAGCCCGTCGATCGCGGCCGCGATCTTCGCGCGGTCCGAGGCGGGCGTGTGCTCGAGCACCAGCCGGGCGTGCGAGTCGAACTGCACGATCGCCACCCTGTCAACCGGCGCCAGCCGCTCCACGAGCAGGCGCAGCGACCGTTGCGCGAGTTCCAGGCGGTCGGGCTTGGCCATGGACCCCGAGGTGTCCACCAGGAACGTCAGCGCGGCGGCCCGCTGCTCCTCGCGGCCCAGGCGGCGGCCCTTCACGCCGATCTTCAGCAGGTACAGCCCGCGGCCGAACTTCGACGGCGCCCATTCGGCATAGATCCTGAACAGGCCGCGCTCGGGCGGGTCGTAGGCGTAGTCGAAGAAGTTGACGAACTCCTCGGTGCGGACGGCCTCGGCCGGCGGCAGGAAACCGCGCAGCATGTAGTTGCGCGCCAGGGTGTAAGCGGCAGTGTCGACGTCTATCGAGAAAGTGGAGAACGGCCGCTCCGCCGCGGAATGAAACGGGTTGACGCCCACGGCCTTGAACCGCGGACCGGTCCGGGCATCTTCCGCCGGCCTGCCGCCGCCCCCGACACCCATCTTCGCACCCGCCATCGCGACGGGGGGCGGCGCAGCGGCTATGCCAAGGGGTCTGCGAAGAGATTCCTCGCTCTCCTTCTCCTTCTTCTCCATATTCTCCGCGAGGTCGGCCAGCTCCTCGTTGAGCCGCTGGTGCCGCGCCGGCCATGCACGGCCGCTCTCGGGCCGATCGGCGCCGGGACGCTCGGGAGAAGGAGGCGGCAAAGCCGCCGCGGGTATTCGCGAGAAGGCTCCGCGATCGGACTCGCGCCGTTCACGGCTATCCTCCTCGCCCCTCGCTTCAGCGATTTCCCCGTTATCGGCCTTCCTTCTGTCTTCGAGTCGGGCAGCTTCGTCAAACCGTTCAGGCGCCGCGGGCTTGGCAGCCGGCGCCGGACCCGCCGCCGGCTGCGCCTCTTCCTTCGGCGCGGCGCCGTAGTCGGCCGTCACGCGCCCGCCACGCGTCCCCGGGCTGCGCGCGCCGTAGATGCCTTTCATTATGATGGGGCTCTTGACGATCGTGACGGAATCGATCTCCGCCGGCCGCGGTTCCGCCTTTTGCGGCGGCGGCGCAGGGGACGGCTTGTGGCCGTCAGCAGGGGCCTCCCGCTCGCCTTCCGCATCGAGTGTCGTTTCTGTTGCCACCCCGCCGGCGATGAATCCGCGTTCGATTCCGGCGCCGGCCCCCATCTTGCCCGCCATCCGCTTCTTCTTCACCATGGAAGAGCCGTCGGGCGCGGAAGGGTAGCCGGACACAGCGCCGTTGAACTCTTTTCCGACTTCCGCAACCCTCCCGTAACCCAAACCCTCCGGCTGCTCCGGCTCGCCGCCGACGGGCCCGGCGGACGGCGGCACCTCTGAGGCTCCTGCATAACCCGGGCGGACGGCGGGGCCGCCGTCCCTCCCGGCTGAGGTTAACGCCCAACCTTGCGAATCGGGAGGGCCCGCGGCCTCGCGGGCCGTTCCCATCCGGAGTTTTTCAGGAGCCTCCTCCGTCGAGGTCTCGTACGAATCCCCCAAGCCGTCCGCGTCCGCATCTTCGCCCAGACCGCCGGCTTCCAGTTGCCTCTTCATCTCCCGATCAATTCGCACCGCTCGCGCCACGCTCACCGCCGGCGCCCCGCTCCCTTTCGGCACCCGGTAGGCGCATGCTCTACCCCGCGACATGCTCAGCGCCGGCAGCATCATCCCGATCAGAAAGGCGCCGATCACCACCAGCGCCGCGGCGGCGACAAGTTTGGGGTGGCCCTGCGCCACCCACCAGGCGACGCGCCTGGAACGGTGCGCCGACGCGCGCCGGACGCGCGCACGGTGCGCCGGCGAAAGCCGTTCGCCGGCCGGCGCCGTGGCCGCCAGGGCGTCGCGCAGAACGTCAAGGGTCGGTTGCAGGTCCCGCGCGGACGCCCGGCAGCCTTCGCATTTTTCCAGGTGTGTTTCGATCCCGGCGCGCTCCGGCGCGTCCAGATCCCCCAGGAGGTATTGGGTCAGCCGGTCTCGCACATTGTCGCAGTTCATGACGCCACCTCGGCCTTCTTCAAGCGGGCGGACAGTTTCTTCACGGCATGGTGAAGAATGTTGCCCACGTTGCCCTCGGTCCGTCCCGTCACCGCCGCGATCTCGCCGTAGGAGAGTCCTTCTTCCAGCCGCAGCAGAACGATCTGCTGTTCCCGGTCACTGAGGCGCCTCAACTGCTCCAGCACGAGCTGTCTGCGCTCGGCATTCACCGTCGCGGAGCAATGGCGTCCGTCCCGGCACTCCGCCTGCGTCTCGGACTCGTATTTCGAGTGCAGGAGGCGCAGGCGCGCCTCGCGCCGCACGTGATCCACGGCCTCGTTGTGCGTAACGCGGTAGAGCCAGGCCTTCAGCTCGGCGATCGGCCCGGCGCCGGCGCCAAGCGACCGGAAGAGCTTGATGAACACGTTCTGGACCACGTCCTGGGCGGCGAGAGGGTTGTTGAGGATGCGCCCGGCATAGCGCAGCAACGCCGTCTCGTATTGGCTCACAATCGTCTCCATGCGGCGCGCGGCGTCTTCCCCGCCGAACGCCAGGATTTCAGTTGCGCGGCCCATGTCCGACCCCCGGTCTGCGCCCTTCACCGCATGAGACGTCCGTCGCGGGGATTATGTTCGTTCTTTCGCAGGAAAAAAAGTCTTTCTTTGCCCTGCCTGTAGCGGGTTGGAAGCCGTGGGAGGGCCGGGGCCCTCCTGTCATGCTGAGCGAAGCGCAGCGGAGTCGAAGCATCTCCTGCGTGCCGCGTTGCGAAAGCGACGGAGATCCCTCGACAAGCTCGGGATGACGGAATGCGCGCCACGAGTCGAGGCTGCGCCGGTCAGGCGGATATCCCAGTCTGGTTAATTAGCAAATTAGATTCCGCTGAAAAACCTTCCTCCTGCGGGGTCTCGGGGCGGGGCTGATCGCGCTTTGCCGGGGTCGTCTCGGCGGCGCCGGTGACGGGTCAGCGACGCTCTACGATGGTCCGTGCAGCTTGCTCGCGGTTTTCTATCTCCAAGGCGTTGTCGGCCGCATTGACGCACCGCTTTCTGGTCGGTTTCTCAGGCCGCGAGGGCCGGCGCCGCGTGGGTACCAGCTTGTTCCGTCAACCACTGGATCCGGCGGAACAGCCGCCGGAGATTGCAGGCGGCGCCGATCAGGTAGTTCTGGAGTCGGACCTTGGCGAAGCCGCGATAGCGGGCCTGCCGTAGACCGTAGCCGCGGACCAGTTCGCTCTGCGTGCCTTCGATGCCGTTGCGTTTGTGCATGTCCTGCTTGAAAGCCTCGGTCTGCATTTCGCGGCGGCGCTCCTGCAACAACGAGTGGAGTTCGCCGACCACAAAGGTGCGATGGTCCTGACCGGCGCTGACGCATTGGGCTTGTAACGGACAAGCGGCACACACCGTCTTGCTCCACTCGATGCGGAAGACGACCTTGCCGGTGCTCTGCTCTTCGAGCCGGCTGCAGTTGCTGCTGCGTTGGCCGTTCGGGCACAAGGCGTAGCGTTCTTCGACGTGCACGTCGAAGGCCTCGACGGTAAAGACCTTGCCGCGGTCCGGCGAGGCTGGGGCGGGCCCGCGCAGTTCGCGGCCCTCGTCGCGCGCGTCCTTCAGCGCCTCGCTGCAGACGTAGGCCCCGTCGACGTACAGCGCCGAGGGAGCCTCCAGCCCCATGGTCCGTTGCGCTTGGAAGACCTGCGCCATGCCGGACTTCTCGCTGGCCGGAGCGTTCTGCGTTTCCAGGGCGGCGAGGAAGTTGGCGGTCGGCTCTCCGGGTTCTCGCGGCTGGTCCTGCACGGTCTCGGCCACTTGCGCCTTGTACCCTTCCCATGCCTTATCCCGCGTGGTGGACTTCGAACTCCACTGGGCTTGGGGTTCGTGCGGATTACGCACGGCGCCGGTGGGCTGGGCGCGCGTCTTCTGCACCTGGCCACCGGCCTCCAGCGTGTAGTTCTCCAGGAAGACGCGCTGGAGCAGGACAAAGGCGTCGCGCGCCGCGATGTCCCAGCATCCGGCGGCATGCTTCCAGATCGCCAGCAGGTCCCGGCCGGCCTGCACGGACTTGGCTTCCAGCGCTGGGGCTTGCGCACGGGGGTCGAGTTTGCTTTCGACGTAGCGCTCCCAGTACGGCGCCCAGGCCTCCGGAAAGGTTCCGTCGGCTTCCAACTCCTCCAGCAGCAGGCGGATCGTCTCGCGGCCGCACTCCAGGCGATTCATCAGGCTCAGGAGTCCCCGCACATGCGTCGAATCCAGGCGTTGGCGGGAGCGCTTGGGCACCCAGCCGTGTTCGACGAGGTAATCGAGCACGGCCGCAAAGGCCAGCGCTTCCTGGGCGCCCTCCACCAGCCGGTTGCGGAACACCGTCAGCAGCGACGGATCGAACGTGGGCTCGTCGGGACGCAGGTGCAGGGCCAGACGCCAGCGCTGGTCATACTGGCCCAGTTCCGCCGCCTGGCGATCAGCCACCCGCAGCACGAACTGCAGGACCAGTACCCCGAGCAGCCGCACCGGATCCCACGCCGGCCGCCCGTTGTCGGGCGTGTAGACCGCGGCCAGCCGCTCGCGGTAGTGCTCCAGCAACGGGAACACCGTCCGGGCAAAGAACAGAAAGAACTCGGCCTGGCGGCCCACCGCTTTGGGAATCCGATGGGGCTGATCGAACAGCGCCACCAAGGCCGGATCGGGGTCAGCGGGGGGCATAGACCGGGGCAGCGACATGGCTTGCATCCTCCTTTTCCGAGTTGACATGGGCTAGGCTATAGCCTAGCCTTCAAGAATGCAAGCCCAATACCCGGCAAAAGTGCAAGCGATTCGTTCGAAAGGACGAACCGATCGGTTCTACGTATTCATTCCGCTGCCGCTGGCGGCGGCCATCGGCCTGGAGGCCGGAGAGGAGTTCCAGTGGTCGCTGACAGACCGGAATACGCTGGCGGTTCACCGCCTCGGCCCGGCCAAGGCAGCGACCCCTCGCACCAAGGGCAAGAAACGGTCACAAAAGTGACGCAGGGGCGCCCGGCAAGACCGTCATCGGCAAGGAAGGTTTTTCAGCGGAATCCAAATTAGAGACCTAACCCCGAGACCCTCCGAGCGTTCGCTCACGAGGACAAATGGATAAACATCAGCGTTCATGGAGAGATCTGGAGGTGGACAAGGGGCTCCGCGATAACTGGCTCGAACCCATGAATAGCCTTGCGCACTTCTCTGTCTACTCGACCTGTGAAGGGCACCGCAACCCAGAGGGAGCGGGCGGGAGCGATCATGCTCGCATTTGGCTTTCTCTGCGGGAAGAACTCTACGCATCGCTGGCACGGATGTGGCAATGCAACCGTGCAGGTTTGTTGGCCTTGATTTCCGAGCACTTCACGGACCCCAACACGCATTACGACTTCTTTCACGAGCAGAACCGCCAGACAGATCACATCCGGAACTTTGCCCCACCCAAGAGCGCTCACTGTGACGGTGCCATGGCGGGAATGCTTGACCAGATTCTGGCGTGCAGTCCGTCCCGCGATGGAATCGGCTTACACCTAGATCACAAGGAAGTGAGAAAGACCAAGGAAATGCCCGACTCTGTGGCGTCATGGTTTGACAATACTGTGCGAACGCTTCGAGCTTTTGACTCTGCACTGGCCAAAGCAGTCAACAAATGAGCGAACCAGCGCTTACCCTATCGCCGCTAGCGCGGCTCTGGGTGAACGCCAACGTTGGCGGCGAGAAAGGAAGGGAAGCAAAAGAGATGGCACCACTGAACAGGGAAGCACCACTGCCCAAGCCGTTCAACATCGGCGGCGTTCGCCTCGACCGTCGCTACACGGGTGAGGTTGTCGCAATTCCGGGCGAGTTCCCGAAATGCGCGATCCTCATGTACGGTAAGCTACTCACGGCTGAGCAGTTCCAGGAGATGATCAACTCCTTCGAGGGTTGGCACATTGACATCAAGTTCCATGAATGACCGGCGCCAACATCCGGCTGGTGGGTAGCTTCGGCCCGCGGCGGGCCTCGCACCCACAGCCGGGGCGTTCGCAGGCACAGAAAAAAGTCCGATTGATGACAGAGCAGCAAAGGGTATAATGGCCTCATGAGTACTACAGCAGAGAAGGTCATGACGGAAGCGATGGGTCTGCCACCGACGTTGCGGGCGTTTGTGGCCGAGAAGCTGATTGAGAGTCTTGACGCCCCGGAGTCTCCCCCATTGTCGGCGAAATGGCGGAAGGAAGTCCGGCGACGCTGCGCTGAGGTCGATCGCGGCTCGATCAAGCTACGCGATGCTGATGCCGTGTTCGCCAAGGCCTACGCCTCCCTCGCATGAAGGTCGTCAGATTCCATCCCGACGCAGAAGCCGAGATGATCGAGGCTGCCGCCTACTATGAGGCGCAGCAGCCTGAACTGGGCCGGCGGTTCTTGGCGTCCGTGCAGGACGCGGTCAATCGTGCAGTCCTCAATCCCCATCTCTACCCCATCGTTGAACTTGACGTACACCGTTGCCTCGCCCGGACATTTCCGTTTGGTGTCCTCTTCCCGGAACGACCGGACAAGATAGTCATCATGGCGGTCATGCACCTGCACCGCGATCCGAACTACTGGAAAAACAGATAGGCTGCGAACCAGCAAATGCTAGCGTGCGTCGCAGGAGCGCCGACGCTCAGAATGACGTTCGGGCAGAGAATGAAGCGGAAAAGGACAGTGGTCATAGCCGCGACCGCATGATATGGTGCCGACATGAGAGAATACACAGCAGTCGTTGAGCGATGTCCCCACACGAAGCTTTACGTGGGCTACATCCCCGGCTTCACTGGCGCACACTCTCAAGGCGCGACGCTTGAGGAACTGCGCGAGAACCTCCGCGAGGTTGTTCAGATGCTCCTGGAGGATGGGGAGCCGAAAATGGAAGCCGAGTTTGTCGGCACACAGGCAGTCATGGTGTAATCAACGATGGGTTCTTTGCCCATTCTGAAACCACGCGAAGCCGTGCGTGTCCTTGAACGACTCGGGTTCGTCCAAGTTCTCCAGCGAGGCTCTCATCGCCAGTTCCGGCATCCCGACGGCCGCCAGACAACGGTACCGGACCACGGCTCACGCGACCTCTCGCCTATCATCCTGAGACAGATCGTCAAGGACATTGGTCTGACGCCAGACGAGTTCCTGGACCAGCGCTGAAGAAGCCCGGACCAGCAAATTCAGGCTATCGGCGCTGGCGCGCCTCAGCCTGATTTGCGGACGTTGGCTCACTCTGCAAGAGGCTGATTGACCTCATGGTGATGTATGGTACTATAGCTATCGTAATCCATATGGAGGTTAGCCGATGAGAACAGTCCAGATGACGCTCGACGAGGAACTGGTCCAGACGGTGGACCGGGTGGCGAAGGATCTGCACACGACACGGTCAGCCTTTGCGCGCGACGCGCTGCAACAGGCGATCACCCGGATAAGGACGCAAAAACTGGAGGAGAAGCATCGCCGGGGGTATCTCCGCAAGCCGGCAAGACCCGGTGAGTTTGACGTCTGGGAGCGCGAGCAGAAGTGGGGTGACGAATGAGACGCGGCGAAGTTCGCTGGTACAAGTTCGACCGGCCGGACAAGAGCCGTCCTGTCGTCATCCTGACACGCGATTCGATTATCCCCTACTTCGGTGAGGTCACGGTGGCCCCCGTCACTTCCACGATTCGCGACATTCCGAGCGAGGTGCTGCTTGACCAGAAGGACGGTGTCGGCAAGGAGTGTGCGGTCAACTGCGACCACCTTCAGACCGTCGCAAAGGGCAGGATCGGTTCCCTCCTAACCACGCTCTCGATCTCCCGAATGCGCGAGATCCGCGCAGCCGTCGCCTTCGCGCTGGCACTGAATGAGTGAACCGGAGCCAACCACGCGTTACACGTACGATCAAAAGCCGCCGCAGACGGCGGCCTTTGATCGCCGGTACCGTAAGTCTAACGCAACGCGTGTCCCGGATGGCTGCAGGTCGGATTCGCGCCGATGGCGCCGACGGTGTAAGTGCCGCCGGCGGGACAGAGCGGCAGGGCGTTGCCCTTGATGTATTCGCAGATACCTTGCAGGGAAGCCTCTTCGCCTTCGACCTTGTTGTTCTCCAGCGCCCATTGTTCCTTGGCGGCGTCGATCATGCGCAGGTTGTTGATGCACGCGTTCTGCCGGCTGGTGCCGCGGGCCTTGACAAAGCTCGGTATCGCCATGGCGGCCAGCATGCCGACGGCGGCCGGCGAGGTAAAGGGGCTTGCCGCGATCAGATGCCGTCCGTCAAGAGAAGTGACGCCCTGCACGACCACGCCGCTCTTCCAGTTCATGACCACTGCCGAGATGGAAAGCGGCCGGCCCTTTTCGAGCAGCCGCTGAAGAGGCATGGCCACGGCCGCGCCCGTCGTGCCCCGGGCGCCGCTGCGTTCGATCGCGTTCTTCTGAAGCTCGCGCAGAAGCTCGCCCAGGCGGGGGCTCAGGTACAGCAGCGCGTTGTTCGCCATGGGCAGATCCTCGAAGGCCGTCTTGAACTCGGCCGACGCCACGAGCCCGCTTCCGCCTTCAAAAGACTTGATGCCCCGCACGACCGCGTCGGTCGTGGACCCGAAGAGGAAGAAGTTCTTGTGCTGCGCGAACGTCGGCTGCACGGGAAAGGGCGCGGGCGCGGGCGCGTTCAGCGTCCGGACAACCGTGGCGCCGATCCGTGTTTCCGTCACGGGCGCCGGCTGATCGGGTTTTGCGGGCGCCGTCTTGATCTTCTGCTCGATCGTGTCGGCAAGGAGGGTGTTGGTCACGGCCACCGCGATCAGCACGGAGGGCGTCGGGATCCTGGTCGGTTCGCCGCCTTCCGGGGAGGGAATGGCGAAGGTGGTTTCCCGCGAAAGCTGCACGGAGAAGAGCATGTCCGCGCCGAGCGAGTCGATCAGCGCGTCGAGGGGCGTGCCCAGGACCGGGGTGAGGCCGTCGATGCTCTTGCTGAACTGCGCGGCGGCTTCGGGGGACGCCAGTTCCCTGACGGCTGCCCGCGTCAGGGCCCAGAGCTGTTTCAGCTCGGCGGCGGAGGTCCGGGCGAGCGCCGTGTCGGGGGGCGCGAAGCGCAGGGCGGCCGATTCGCGCTGCTCGACGCCCATCAGTCCGCGCCACAGGGGAAGGGCGCTCGCGGACGCGTCGCGGCTGAGGAAGAGCTTGACCTTGTGCAGGCCGTCCGCGCGCGGCACGGAGCTGTAGCCCAGGCCGTCCACGGCGTAGAAACCGTTGGCCTGCAGGAAAGACGGGAGTTTGCGCAGCAACTCGGCGAACGCCGCGTTTTCCGGCCGGCTTCCGGCGCCCAGTTCCATCATGTTGATCAGGCTGCCGACGGATTCCTCGATGACGCCCTGGATGTTGGCCACCACCAGGATATCGCCGCCCTGGTCGAGGCGCGTGACGATCTTGTCGAACTGCGCTTTGGACGCGGACGGCGCGGCGGTCTGCGCCCGTGACGGCGCGCCGGCAAGCGCGAGCGCGACGGCGAAAAGAAACGGGCAAACCAGTCTTCTTGCGGCGGCCTTCTTCATGCGGATCCCCCATTTGCCCGGGAGCGGCCGTTGGCCCGGCCGACGAATTCCCGCAGCTTGGCGGGACTATGGCGCAACGCGCCGGCAATGCAATTCTTTTCGGCGCGGCGATTCGCCTCGCCGCCCGCGGCGCGCGCATGGTAAGGTGACGCCGGACATGAGCGATCAGACATTCACGCGCACGGTCGAAGTCAAGATCTGCGGGTTGACCAACCAGGCTGACGCGCGGCACGCCCTGGCGTGCGGGGCCGACTACCTCGGCTTCGTGCTCTACGCGGGGTCGCCGCGCGGCATCACGCCGGGCGCGATGCGCCGCATTCTGGACGGCCTCGGCGGGACGGCGCGCGCGGTGGCGGTATTTGTCAACGAGAATGCCGCGGTCGTGCGCAAGGTGGCGGAGGACTGCGGCCTGTACGCGGCGCAGACTCACGGCGACGAGGATCCGGCCGAGTTCGCGGCGCTGCCCGTGCCGGTGTGGCGCGCCGTGCGGATGGAGAACGGCGTCTGGCGGCCCGATCCCGGCGCGTGGCCGGCGGAGCGCTACCTGGTTGACGCGTCGGTTCCGGGCGCCTACGGCGGCACGGGGGTGGCGGCGGACTGGGACGCGGCGGCGCGGCTGGCGCGATCGGCGCCGCTCATGCTGGCGGGGGGGCTGACGCCCGAAAACGTGGCCGAAGCGGTGCGCTTGGTGCGGCCGCTGGGCGTGGACGTCGTCAGCGGCGTGGAAGCGTCGCCGGGCAGGAAGGATCCCGTGAAGGTGCGGCGCTTTATAAGCGAAGCGAAAGCCTGCGGCATTCCAGGCGCCACCCCGCCCGGCCCCCGGTGAGCACACGCGCCACGTGTCCTTCTGCTGATCGCCGCGTGCGCCGGGCGCGCCGGGGCCAAGGTCATCACTGAGGTAGGTCTGGGATCCGACCCCGACGGTGTTGTAGCCGTAGCCGCCGCACGAAACCTCGAACGCGTTCGCGCCCGGGCCGGTCCGAAACGCCGCGAAGGACGGGCATGTGCGGACGCGGCCGGAGGTTCCGAGATATGGCGCGAGCGGCCCCCGACTCCCGTCGAAAGGCTGGCTGGCGCTTTCGCGCGTGCCGTGCCAGCGCCGCAGGTTGGAGGTGAAAATGTCATCGGCGGCTGGCGCGTAGCCGCCGTGATCGTCGGCGTACATGGTGTTGGCCAGGTACAACTGCCTGAGGCTGTTGGCGCAGTGGGCGCCGCGCGCCGCTTCGCGTGACGCGCTCAGCGCCGGCAGAAGCAGACCCGCGAGCAGCCCGATCACGCCGATCACGACCAGCAACTCCAGCAGCGTGAACCCCTCGCGGCGCGCGGTCCGGGGGCGCGGCCGTGCCACGCTCCGGCGGGCTCCGTATGCCTGCCCGCGCCCGGAGGTCGCGGGCCACCTTTTGGCGAGCGGTTGCATTACCGGCTATTCAGCCATGTTGACCTTGATCCAGACTCGCAACTACCGCCTCGTCGCCATTCGCGGGCTATACAACTTCATCGCACTGCAGGAGCCGGTGTTGATGGAGCATTGCAGCCGGATCACCGCGATCCCGTCCAAGCGGCAGAACGCGATTCCCGAGATCAGCTATCTGGAGAAGACGGAAGTGGAGGCCATGCTGCGTGCGACCGATCGGAATACGTCCCTCGGGCGGCGGGAGTGATGATCGCCCGTTGTTCCTCAATCGTCATCCGAGTGAATGGGTTCAGATGTCACTGCGACGCCGCGTTCAGAACGGCGCCGATGAAGAGCACTGTCGTTTCCGTCAGCACGCTGCCGGCGCCCAGCAGGTCACCCGTGATGCCGCCAATGCGACGGCGACACCGGAATCCGAAGAGCCTTGTCATGAGCCATGCGATGAGGAGCGCAACCAAGCATACCGGCGCGCCCCTCCCAACCGCAAGAAGCAGTGCGCCGGCGACCAGAATAGCGACGAGAAGATGCTTCGGCCTGGCTCCCGCAACGAAGGGGGCGCCAGTCCCACCCTCGGCACGGGCATAGGGATGGGCCACGGCCAGGTCAACCTGCATCGTTCGCGATATGACATAGGCGACGAGGATCCATTCCAACCCGCCCGCACTTGCCAAACGCGTCACACAGACCCACTGCCCCAGGAGAACGCTCACCAGGGCAACTACACCAAACGCCCCAGTGCGTGGGTCCTTCATGATGGCCAGGACCTTCTCCTTGTCGCGTGCCCCCCAGAAACCGTCCGCCCAGTCGCCGAGGCCGTCCAAATGCAGTCCGCGGGTGAGAACGGCGCCGCCAACAACAACCAGAACACCAGCCGCTTCCGGCCAAAACAACGGGGTCAGTGCCATGGCCCCACGGGCCACGGCCCAAAGAATTGCCCCCAGCAGAAGTCCCACGACGGGAAACCAAGGCAGCGAGGCGCTCATCTTCTCCGCGTCCCGCCCCGGCACGGGAAGGATGGTAAGCGTGCGTATAGCCGTAATCAAGCCACGTAGCATATTCTTGTGCTCCTTTCCGGGGACAGGACGGTTATCAGGCAGCGCGCCCGCCGTCCTTGATGACCACCGGGATGCCGCTGACCATGAACACTACACGGTCGGCTGCCGCCGCCACACGACCATTCACAGCCCCTGCGATATCTCGAAAGCGTCTTCCCATCGGATGTTCCGGAACGATGCCCATCCCGACTTCGTTCGTCACCAGGATGATATGACACGGAGGCCGGGTAAGCGCGCCCAGGAACTCATCGATCGGTGGGAACCATGCCTGTTCCGCCCCGTAGCGGTGCATGAGGTTGCCGATCCACACCGTGAGGCAATCGATCAAGACCACTTGAATGTCGGGGGGCACGGCGCGGAGTGCCGAAGCGAGGTTCTCCGTCTCTTCCACAGTCCGAAAGGCATCGCCGCGCTCGGCCCGGTGTTTCGCAACCCGCTGCTTCATTTCTTCGTCAAATGGCACGGCCGTCGCCACAAACAGGCGTCGCGGAAAGGCTTTCGCCGCTTCCAAGGCATACCGGCTCTTGCCGCTGCGCGATCCTCCGGTTACCAGCGTGATGCGATTCATTGCGCGAAATCCTCCAGCCGTTGCAGTGACTTGACAAGATCATCTTCGTTGAAAACTTCAAGGGTCAAAACCGGCGGCGTGATGCTTCCGTACATACGTTCCATCACTTGTGCAAGAATGCGCCGGTCGATGGCGGATATATCCCGATGGTCATGTCCATCCAGCACGCCGTGCAAGTGAACAACCCGTGTGCGCGTCCAGTAGCGGTCGAGGTGCGCCGTCAGGTCATAGCCATTCATGAGAATGTGACCTACGTCCAGACATACTGACAGGCTGTTTCCGCAGACGATCTCATCAACCCACTCGAACGGATAGGACAGAGTCTCGATGCACAGGTTGTGAGGCGCCACACCTGCGGCCAGGAGATCCCTGACCGAGTCATGGAGCGCCGTTTGCCAGCGGGGAATGTCGGCGGCGGGGATGCCGTTTCGGTATGCCTCGTGGTGGAAATGGAGAACTACGGCGAGGGGCCGCACCGGTTGCATCCGATCGAGAACTCTCAGGCACTTGTCGACACTCGCGCGTCGCACCGCCCCATCGGCGTGTCCCAGACTGACGTCCATCGGCAGGTGGATCGTATAGGTCAAACGGTTTGACTCAGCCAGAGAGCGGAGTTCTTCAACCACTTCGGGATCGGGAAGATTCGAAATCTCGTCGGATTCAAAGACCACGATTTCAACGTCGTCCACGACCTTTGCCAGGAGACGAACGTTGGGCAGGATATTGTCGGGGACGATGTACGACGTGGTCCCCAACGGAAAGGGGAAACGGTCCCGGATTCCCGCGAAGGCCGACAGGGCTGTCGGCTGTTCCTTTCTCGTGAGTATCGGGCGCCGGTCCTCTGCGATCACCTGATTCATGGGGGTGACAAGATAGCGCGTTTCATAGGGCGTTGCCAGTGAGATTGACACGAAGCGAGGTTTGTCGTAACGTTGCCGGCAGTTTGACCTGTGGAAGTCGGGAAGACGGTGCGAATCCGTCACGGTACCGCCGCTGTAACCGGGGACGAACGCCGCAAGGGCCACTGTCGCAAGATGGGAAGGCGCGGCCAGTAGGACGATCCGGAAGCCAGAATACCGGTCCACAGAGGTACGTATCGGTCGTTGACCCTCGTGGACTGGGGTCTGAAGGCGATCGGTTTTGCTTGCTGGGATGGAATATCGGCATCCCGGGTCCCTTTCAAGGGGATCCGGGATGCCTTTTTCTTGGTCTCGAACATGAGCACCGACGGACATGGCGGAAATCTGAATCGGCTCGCGAAACTGGCGGGCCGGGTGCCGGAGGACATCCTCGATTTCTCCGCGAACATCAATCCTCTTGGTCCGCCCGAGTGGCTTCGGCGGCTTATCAGCGGACATGTCTCAGACTTGACCCACTACCCGGATCCCGATTGCGCCGCGCTGACCGCCGCCATAGCGAACCGGTATGGTGCGGATTCCGACAACGTGCTGGCCGGTAATGGTTCGACCGAACTGCTCTACCTGCTCGCCCAAGTTGCCGGAACTCGGCGGGCCGTGATCCCAGTCCCCGCCTATGCCGACTATGCCCGTGCCGCGGGTCTGGCGGGAATGGAAGTCGTTACGGTTCCCTTGGCAGAGAAGGAAGACTTCCAGCTCGATCCGGCCCGTCTTGTCCCCCTGCTGGATGACTCCACGATGGTCTTCCTGGGGCGCCCGAACAACCCCACGGGGATCGTATGCGACGCGGAGGCCCTACGGACGCTGGCAAAGGCCCATCCGCAATGCCTCTTCCTGGTGGACGAAGCCTTCGGCGATTTTGTGGAGGGGTTTGACAGCCTGACCCAACGCCGTCCGTCCAATGTCACGGTCCTGCTGTCGTTGACCAAGATATTCGCGATTCCCGGCCTGCGGCTTGGATGCGCGGTGAGTGATCCTGCCGTCGTCCGGTGCGTGCGCGAAAGCCAGCCGCCCTGGAGCGTCAACACGCTGGCCCAGGCGGTTGGCGTCATGGCCCTGCAGGACAGGGACTATGTCGAGCGTTCGCGCGCCATGGTAAGCGGGGAACGGGAGCGATTGCTGGCCGGACTGCACGAGTTCCGGGGCCTGACAGCGTGTCCCGGCGAGGCGAATTTCCTGCTGGTACGGCTGGAAACCGCGCTTCCGAACGCGCCGGCGCTGACCGAACGCCTGCTTCGCGAGGAAGGGATCGCCATCCGCGTATGCGATAATTTCCAATGCCTGGACGACCGCTATTTCCGGATAGCCGTGCGGACGGCCGGCGAGAACGAGCGGTTGCTCATGGCGCTACGGCGCGTATTGGAAGGCCGGCAACCGGCGGCGAAAGCGCGCCGCACCCCGGTCATCATGTTCCAGGGCACGAGCTCCAACGCCGGCAAGAGCGTGATGACCGCCGCGCTCTGCCGCATCCTGCTCCAGGACGGTTTCCGAGTGGCGCCGTTCAAGGCACAGAACATGTCGCTCAACTCCTTCGTCACCCGCGACGGCGGCGAGATGGGTCGTGCCCAGGTGTTGCAGGCCCAGGCGTGCCGGATCGAGCCGGATGTCCGCATGAACCCGGTGCTGCTGAAGCCCAACTCCGACACGGGTTCCCAGGTGATCGTCATGGGCAAACCCGTGGGCAACATGAAGGTGGGCGAGTACATCCGGTACAAGCCGGAGGCGTTCAAGACCGTCTGCCGGGCCTATGATGAACTGGCCGCCGACCACGATGCATTGGTAATCGAGGGCGCGGGCAGTCCCGGCGAGGTCAATCTGAAGCAGCATGACATCGTCAACATGACGATGGCGCGATACGCCCGTGCGCCGGTATTGCTTGTGGGCGATATCGACCGCGGCGGGGTGTTTGCCTCCTTTGTCGGCACGATGGAAGTGCTGAGCGAGTGGGAACGCGCGCTGGTGGCCGGCTTCGTGGTCAACCGCTTCCGTGGCCAGGAGTCCCTGCTGAAGGACGCGCTCGACTACACGTTGCAGCACACCGGCAGACCAGTCCTGGGCGTGGTGCCGTATCTGGCGGGGATGAACCTGCCGGAAGAGGATTCGGTCACCTTCAAGAGCCGCGCGCTGGATTCGCAACGGCTGGACGGTGCGGCGGTTGAGGTGGCCGTCATTGACCTGCCGCACATCTCGAACTTCACCGATTTCGACTGCTTCCGCGCGGAACCGGACGTTCACCTGCGGATTGTCCGCTCGGCAGAAGAAATCGGAACCCCCGATGCGCTCATCATCCCGGGCAGCAAGAACACGCTCGGCGACCTCGTCCATCTCGCGCGTTCGGGGCTGTCCGAACGGATCGTCCAACTCGCGGCTTCCGGCGAGACCGAGATCGTCGGCATCTGCGGCGGTCTTCAGATGATCGGCGGAGAGGTTTGCGATCCCGGGAGCGTGGAATCAAATGCCGGCCGGGCAGCGGGTCTGGGCCTGCTCGATGTGCGGACTGTCATGAAGGGTGAAAAGACCCTATTGCGCTCTTCCGCCTTGCATGCGCCGTCCGGCTTGACCGTCGAGGGTTATGAGATCCACCACGGCGAGACGACAACGGCTTCCGCGGTTCCGCTGCTTGTGCGACCCGA
>VGWJ01000049.1 GCA_016873635.1 Lentisphaerota bacterium
CTTCGCGAACTTCCTCTTCTGCGCCAGAATATGAGCGCAGGCATCATGCACGACATCCGTGCCGTAGTCGGCCTTGTCCAACCGCACGGCGTACACCGCCCGCGCCTCCGGACTGTCCTTGGCCCAGGGCACCTTCTCCTGCCGCAACAACCAGTTCAGATAATCGCCCGACAACTCCGCCAGGCTGGACCGCGCCACGTCCGTGAGCTTCATCTCGGTCTCCTTGGACGTCGCCCGCCGCGCCGATCCCTCCGCGTTGTTGGCGCATCCCGACCGGGCCGCCTGTGTCATCTGGTCGAATTGCCGTCCGCAGGGGTCGTTACTGCGGTTGAGAAACGATCCGCAGAACTTCTGCGTGCCAAGCTGCACGATGTTGCCCAGGATCCAGGAATCCAACCAGAAATAGCCGTCGGTGCCGCCGAACATGCCAAGACTCCTTTCTTTCCTGTCGAATGAGTCGAAAGAATCGACTCATTCGAATCAATCGATTTCCTCGACTCTATCGCCCGACAAACCGCACCCCCGCCACATGGCTGTTCGTCCGCAATCCCATTCCCGCCGCATCCGTGACCGGCTTGTCGCCGTAGCGCAGGTTCTCGATCGAGACCTGCTCGATGCGCTTGTCCGCCGCATACCCGGTGAACTCGCTGCGCGGCCCGTCCTTTTGGTGCAGCACAGTGACGTTCCGGATGGTGACGTTCGAGATCCCGCCGGGAAAGCTCTGGTCGCCCGGGATCCCCCAGATACTATCGAGGAAGCGGAAGCAGAACAACTGCTCCTCGCAGTGCTCGACGCGGATGTTCTCATACACAATGCCGCTGATCTCCGTGCCGTGCAGGGGGACAATCCCGAACACGCCAAGGCCCTCGTGGGCGTAGTGGAAGAGCACGTCGCAGTCGCTGATCCGGATGCTGCGGATGTGCCGGGCCCGGGTCTCGCAGCCGATGGCAATCACTTCATTGTGGTCGCTCCAGAAGACGCAGTTGCGAATAAGGATGTTCTCCACAGGCGGCTGGGAACTCGGCGGAATGTGCGGAAGCGTCAGAACGTTCCCACCGGTATTGCCCTTGATGGCGATGCTGTCGTCGCCGGACCGGATGAAGCTGCGCTCCAGGGTGACGTCCCGGCTGTTGCAGGGGTTGAAGCCGTCGGCGGACCATACCACGGACGCCAGGACATGGTAGTCCTGCAGCCGGACGCGGTCGCAGTTGGAGAGCATGCTGCACCAGCCGCCGACACCGCGCGTCTCGACAATGCCGCTGATGGAAACATCCTGGCAATCGCTCAACACAATCCCGGCCGGCGCGCTGGCCCCGCCGGCATAGTCCTTGTTTCCGGGCCGGCGCTGGGCCAGCACGCCGCGCCCCATGATCCGGATGTTGCGGGCGCCGTGCGCGCGGATCACGCCCTCGACCCAGGCGCCCGGCGCCAGGTAGAGGGTCTGGCCGTTGGTCAGGGTGATCGGCTTTTCGTAGCCCAGGTCGTGGAACCCCGGCTCGAAGACAATGGCGTCGCGCGGCGGGGTCTCCACGGGCGGCGAGAAGAACAGGTGCAGGGGGCGGGTGCGATGGTCGCCATTCACCACCAGCGTCACGGTCCCGGGCTGGTCCACGGTGAAGAAGACGCGCATCCCGTCGCGTTTCACTTCGATGCGGCGCGACAGCGGATGGGCCGTCACGGTGTGGATCTCGCCGGCCGCGAGGCAACCCATACTTACCGATACAGGAACGGGTCCAGGAATGTCGGCGCAGGCGAAGTACATCGGCTGGGTCCACGGCTTGCCGCCGTAAACCGGCATCGGTTGTCCATTGTGAAAGGGCATGCCGTACCGCGTGGGCATTATATATACAGGCACGGAGGCACCGTTCACCCGGACCTGGTAGTCCGAGGTCAGGGGGATGCAGCTTGCCGCAACGGAAGGCACGGCCGCGTCAGCACTGGTTCCGACTCCGCCGGGGTTGTTGTTATCCAGACTCATTTCGCCAGTCCTCGCTGAATGGGTTTCTTCCGCACCGCGGCTGACCGCCGGCCACGCCAGCAAATACGCTGCTGACATGGCAGCTCGGACTGCTCTCTTCACGTCCGCCGCCCCAGGAAAACCTCGTTCACGCGCCGCAGCCGGTCGGGATATTCATGCCAAACGGGATCTTCCGGGCCCGAATTGGTCCGGGCCATGCAACCCCAGAGGCCGTGCGCGCGATAGGCGCGCGCCGCATGCTCGACGACCTCCCAGTACGCGTCGGAGCGCTCCTCCCAGCGCATGTCCGCGTGGGCGCAATACGTCACGCCCTCTCCCAGCACGAGGGGCACGCCGGGATAGTGCAGGTCCCGCAGCTTCACGGCCTGCGCCACCCCGTCTTCCGCCTGCCGCTTGAAATGCGCCAGGTTCTTCTGCAGGTTCTCCTCCAACATCCGGTCCACCTCCGGCATCGCGGCCGGGTCCAGGTTGCGATAGAGCCAGACCCGATGATACCAGTCGTCAATGATCGGCGGCCGGCTGCCGCGACACTCGCGCACGACGCGATAGGGCACCGGATCGCGCCGCAGGAAGCGCCGGATGGATTCGCCGACCACCGGTTCCGCCAGCGGGGAACTCCAGTCCCAGGTGACCGCGCGTTCGAGCACCTCATAGACCGACCACATGTAGTAGCTGTGGAAGTTCCAGACCTGCATGTTCCGCGGCACGTGTTCCGGGTTGACCCACGGCGTGTAAGTGTCCAGCGCGAACCGGATTCCGGGATGGCGCGCCTTCACGAACTCCAGGGCGTCCTCGTGCCAGCTCCGCCACAGGTTCAACTGTTCCTTCGGCTGCGTCTTCTCCCCGTAGAACCCGACAAAATCGAGGCCGTCGGCCTCGTTGAAGATCTCCGCAAAGGCGATGGTCTCCTGCAAGCCCCGCTGTTCCAGTTCGCGCAGGATGTAGTCCAGCGCCCGTGCAAAGTAGATGAACCGTTCCGCCGGCGGAAGCCCGAGCAGTTCCGCGTTGATGGCCTCGTCCGTCTGCCAGAAGGTGTGCAGGTAGTACCAGCTCGACAGGATGACCTTGACCTCATACCGCTTGGCCAGCGTGCAGAGCTCGATCAGGCGCTTGAGCGGATCGCACCGCCCCGCCATGATCCGGTCCGCCCCGCCGCGGAACATCCGCATGTGTTCGCCCGGCATCGTCTCCTGGAAGGTCAGTTCCCCGCGCGGACGGCCGTCCTTGTCATGACACAGCCCCGCGCCCGCCTCCAGCCGGATGCAATTGAACCCGCGCTCCTTGAGTTCCCTCATGCGGGCCTCAAGATCGTCGTAATAGGGATTGCTCTTCGTGTTGAAGATGCCCCAGATCCAGAAGGAAATCGTCAGTCGGTCGTTCATGTTCATCCTTTTTCTACCAGCGCCGCGAAGCGCCAGGTGGGGCAGAGAAGCCGGAGTTCAAGCGAGCCGCCGGGACCCGGTGTTAGCGCATGCTGCTGGCCGGAAATCAGGTCCGTGAGCCGGTCGCTCTTGAAGAAGCCCGCCTTGAAGCGGAGATGCGCCTGGGCGTGCTGCTCCTGGAAGAACACGTACACCATGCGCCGCCCCTGGCTGGCGCCGTGCTTGGTGTAGAGGAAGGCGGTATCGGTCGGCAACGGCTCGACGATCTCAACCTCCATCTGAACCCCAGCCGTGCGCGCCACCCAGGCCACGAAATCCTCGAAGCCCTGAGTGTTCTTTGCCCGGTACGCTTCGCCGAGATAGGCGCCCGCCAGCACAACCCTGCCCTTGCCAACCGGCACCTCCAGCAGCAGCGCGCCGTCCGCATGATCGGCCAGCACCCGCCCGCGCCCCCGCTCCAGCGGCGTGACCCATTGCGCCAGCCCCATCGCGCACGGCGCGCCATCCAGTTCGGCCGCAACCTGCTCGCCGGGTAACTGACGCCGGCCGACCTCGGCGACGCCGGTCAGTCGCGCCAGCATCCGCTCGGACGGGTAGCGGTAGATCCCCTGCGGAATGAACGCCCCGCATTCGGATTCCGCAACCAGCGTGCCGCCCTGTTCCACAAATTGCGCCAGCGCCTGCTCCGCATCCGGCGAGAAAACCAGCGTGCGCGGCAGGAAGAGCACCTGCAGCCCGTCCAGCGCGTCGAGATGCTCCTCTTCCAGGGCGACAAACGGGATGGATTTCCGGACCAGTGCGCGACAGTAACCGTGAAAGGCAGCCGCGACCGCGCCGGTCTGTCCGTTCTGGGCATGCTGCAGGTAATAGGACTGAGGGCTGAACCAAACCCCGACCTCGACCGCCGATGGTTGATAGCCGTTCAGCAGCGTCTGGTTGCGCGCGATCACCTCGCCAGTCATCCGCATGCCCGCCAGGCGCTCTTCGGCCAGGCCGTCGAGCCCGATAATCCCGTAGCCGCCCGACTCGGGGCCGAACACCTCGTCGCGCCAGCACCAGAACAGGATGGTGTCCGCGCCCGAGGCGAGGCCGTTCCAGACCCAGCGCTGTTGCGACAGCGCGTCCACGGGCTTGTGGACGGCGAACCCCTGCGAGGCCCGTCCGCCCTGCAGTTCGCTGAGCCAGACCTTCCTGCCGCGTGCGGCGCTCTTGACCAGGTCAATGCGCAGCCCGAAATCCGCGTCGTCCACGCCAAACCACTTCGGGAAGCTCGAACAGCCTACCCCGTCCAGGTGATCCGCGAAGGCCCAGTCATTGCCACGGTCCAGGGGTGTCGGCGTCCAGGCCAGTTCGCTGCACGGGCAGGGGCCGTGCAGGGTCACCGGATGCTGCGAGTCAATGGCCCGGATGACATCGAACCGTTTCGCGCCATGGCGGTTGGCCCGCACCGTCAGAAAGTGCGAGAACGCCATCATTTCCGTGTAGGGATGGGCGGCCGCCTTGCCCGGCAGAACTTCGTCCCAGCATCCGTAGCGGCGCTTCCATGCCCGGTTGAGCCCGTCGAGGCTGCCATACTTCTCTTCGAGCCACGCATGAAACGCGCGGCGCGTATGCGCACAGTGGCAGACGATGCCGTCGGCGTCGACGTTCCAGCGCGTCTCGTTCCAGCAGTCCCAGCCGCGCAAGTTAGGCAGTTTCGCATAGCGCGTGGCGGTGGCCGCGAGAAACGCGGCCATGCGTTCCCACACGCCCGGATTGTCCGTGCAGCCGCC
Organism: Lentisphaerota bacterium; assembly: GCA_016873635.1. Classification (GTDB taxonomy): domain Bacteria; phylum Verrucomicrobiota; class Kiritimatiellia; order UBA8416; family VGWJ01; genus VGWJ01. The sequence continues at coordinate 5,133 of VGWJ01000049.1, forward strand.
CGGCGTAATACCGAAATGACATTCGCACCTGTTCTGGCTGACCTGCGTGTGGCCGTACTGGTTGATCATCTCGCTGCCGGGCACTTCCCGGTGGATCCAGCAGGGCTGGATCTCGGCGATGGTGCTGAGCACCACGCCCAGCCCGTGCTTGCCGGCCAATTCGACGAGCCGGTCGTAGTCGCCAAACTCGAAACGGCCGGGCCGCGCCTCAACCCATGCCCACAGCACCCAGAGCTGCACCGTATTCAGCCCTGCGTCCTTCATCCGCCGCAGGTCGTCCTCCCAAAAGCGGTCTTCCGGAAACGGGGCCCGATAGTATTGCACGCCGAAGTTGATCATATTGTTGCTCCCTTCTCCCCGAACACATTCTTCACCGCCCGCAGGTAGCGGTACCCCCAGCGCATGTCCGGCAGCAGGTAGCTGCCCTCGGTCCGCGGCGCCAGGCGGGGCGAAGGCGGAAGGCGGCTACCGGTGCTGCGCGTGCCCGAACTGTTCTTGTTTTGGCTGCCGTTACTTCGCCAGGACGAACCGCGGGTAGAGCGCCGTTCGCCAGGGATATTCGATCCCGGGGCCGGGCCGGAGCCAGTATCGGACAGACTTGCCGTCGTCGCTGTCGAGGATCAGGATATTGAAGGCAAATTCATCGCCGGTTTTCAGACCGATAGAAGCCAGCGGCAGTCGCATCCCGTAACGCATGATCCCCGCCTCGTTCCGCGTCACGGCACACTCCACGGTCTCGATCAGCGCATTGCCGGCGCCGGCATACTGGTGGAAAGCCACGCCGTTGGTGGTCAACGCCAATGCCGCATTCCAGTGTATGCCTTGGGCATTGACCAAGCCGATTTGGATGGCATCGCCCGCAGGGATCCCATCGTAGTTCTGTGTATTGATGTGGCGGTCATCGCTCACCGTCGCCGCGATGTGGAGGGCTTCCTTGTCCGCCGCCATGTACACCGTCGCGCTAAGATCCTGCGGTCCCTGCCAGGGGGGCTTGATCCCGTAGAAGTCATAGGGAACGAAGCGGAAGTAGACCGGGAACATGCTCGCGGGGGTGTTCATAACCGCCACGGGTTCGCCCCAGCCGTCCGGCGCTCCGTCGAGGCGCGGAGGTTGTGTCACCGATGTAACCCGGTGCACGATTCCGGGGTCAAAAAGCTTGGTGACCTGGATGGCGGATTCCGCCGGCGCGGTGCGGGCCGCGCGCCAGCCGCAAATGGGGTTCCGGATCATCTGCATGTCGAGCGCCAGGACGCGACCCGACGTCAGCAAGTGGGTGATGGTGGGGTAACGGCGCTCGGGGAGTTTGCCCCGGAACAGGAAGCTGTTCATTTCCGTCGGCCAGTCGCCGGGCAGGCTTGTCGTGCCCTGACCGTGCGTACCCGTAAACTTCCGCCCCTGGGCGTGGCTGGCCGAGACCAGACGCTCCAGATTCCCCATATTTGCATCGGCGAGACCCCAGTACGACGGATTGACTTCATTGAGAAGAGGCGCATCGGCCCCGCGGATGGCTTTCTCGTATTCCAGCTCTGTCATCGGCCGCAATCCCGCCCAGGCGGCAAAGGTTGCGCCGTCCAACCAGCCAAGCCAGGGGCAGGGTTGGTGGGGCGTCGCGGTCGCATAGATCGGGTCCGGAGGGGTACCGGTACCAGCGATGAGTTCGCCAAAAAAACCCGGGTAGGACAGGCGACGAGCATCGGCCTCTGCGATGGTGCTCAGGAAGCTCGCATATTGGCCCAGGGTGATATGGGAGAACTTCATCGCATAGAAGGCCCGATAGCCGTTGGGGAATGCGGCGGGAATCTCGCCGCCATCCTCCGGTACGATGCCCGAGGCCCAAAGCTTGTCCTTCTGGCGCCCGGTTGGTATCGCGCCGGCGCTGGCCACGCGATAGGGTTTGCTATTCTGTTCGCCGTCGGTCCACTGGTAGAAGCGGTTGAGTTCGTCGCCCCCCGAGCCCAGGTAGAAGGCGCCTTCGTTCACATACACCATCTCGATGGCGCAGCCGTGGATATCAGTGTTCAGTGTTCGGTGTTCAGTGTTCAGTAGTGGTAGCGCGTCGCACAGGAGCGTGACCCCTTTGGCGGCGACCCGGCCGTTGCCGTCCTGGGCCAGACGCACGAAGGCGCCGAGCCGATCGGATGGGACGACGGCCGTCAGCGGAGTTCCTTCGCCCGTGGAGAATCCGGCGGGATTCACGGGTTGATCGGCGATCAGCCGGGCGTGTTGCCAGGCGCCGGCGTCGGTCGGTCTGACCTTGAAGAACACCCAGGCGGCATCGTGGAAGTCCCCCCAGCGCCAGGCGTTCGTCCAAGAGATGTCAAACTTCACGATCGCGGTCTTTGCATCGCGCGGGGCGATGGTCACATTTTCGAGGGTCAGGTTGTCCGCGCGCGCGGCGGCGACGAGGGAAAACGCCAGACTGAGAAATACTGAAAACGGCTTCATAATCAACATGCTTCCTTTCGCTCGATTGCTCCCGATTGCTCCCGATTGCAGTCGATCTCTTTGGCGCTTCATGGCGCGGTCCTCGCACAGCGGAAGCCCTGGGCTTGTTTGCGCGCATCATGCATGGCATAGATGCCATAACTGCGGTCCGACACACGATGCGGAGCGGCAAGCGTGGCGGCATTCCCGCTGCGCGTACACCCGCTGCCGCGCACGCAAAACCCCTTTTCGCTCCAGGGGAAGGCGCTGCCATTGCCATGTGTGCCATTGAACGCGCGACCCGCCGGGTTCCCGAGCGTGATGCACCGCTCGATGACATTACCGCTCAAATCCAGGATGCCCCAGTAGGAGGCGCCGGCGCTCACGCGATCACTCGCAGGGGTGGCAAAGATGCCCGCGCGCAACGGCCCGAAATCCTGCTTCTGAGTCGCTTCCACCCAGACCGCCGCGAGAGCCGCGTTGCCATGCGTCGCGTCCGGGCCGCCGTCTCCTTCCCAGGCGGCGGTTTCGTCGGGCTTTCCGATGTTCCGGAGTCGGTACGCGCCATTGGATGCGCTCATGCCGGCGATCTGGGCCGTGCCCCACGCAAACTCGTTTGGCACGGGTTTCAGGGGGCCGCGGCAGGCCTTTTCGAATTCCAACTCGCTCAGGGGGCGGAGCCCGGCCCAGGCGGCGTAATGCGAGCCGTCAATATGCGATATGAAGTTACAGGCCACATCGGGCTCATCCGCCGCGTATACGGCCGGCTTTCCGGGGTTCTCTCTTGATCGGGACACCACGAACGACCCTCGGTTGATGATCACGGGATCAGGCGCATTCGCTACGCCGGATCCGGCGATCTTGACACCGAGACGACCGCTTCCCCAGTCGGGATTGTTGGCTCTTATGCCCGGAGTGCCGGGTGGCGCATTCACTTGTTTGCCCGAACGCGCCGACTGCGCCGCGTACGGGATCATGTTAAGGAAATCCGCATACTGTTGCTGGGTGATCTCGTTTCGCATGCAGTAGAACGCACGGAATCCCTTGGGAAAGGCCTCCGGAAGTGTCTGGATCGCGTTAGGGTCGAAATCTTCAAGATTTGAGGGATTTCGTCCGCCGATCTCGCGACAGAGCAATGCATCGTCCGCGTCCCCGCCCAGTGTGATTGGCTGTTCGCTCGCGATGCGAAAGGGGTGGATCGTAAGGCCAGCGGAAAACTGACCCATCACACCGTTCGTCGAGCCGTCACCGGCCCAGAAGGCGCACTCCGGCACACGCACCATCTGGATGGCGAAGACGCGGACTTCCGCCTTAGCCGGATCAAAGGGGGTTTCACCGAGCAGGATCGGGTGCTGCCAGCGGAGTGATACGTCTTTGAAGTCGTTCGGCCCGCTGCCTTGTTTCTTGCGATAGACAAACACGCCGGCGCCTTGCCGGCCGCCGCTCTCCCCGACGGCCGACGAGGTAAGTCCGATCGCGGGAACGCCGGTCGAGGGGCCGGCCGAGGGGGCATCGTTCAGGCCGACGTCCAGTGCCACCCCGGCAGGAACTCCGTGATCGGCGCGATTCGTGGCCAGCATCGCATGGTACCACAGTCCATCGCTCCCCTCGCGGAACTTGACGAAGACCCAGGCGGCATCCCAGTTCTCGAGTTTGAGCGTCCCTTTGCCGCCGTGCTGCTCCGCGTCTACGTTCCATGCCGCGCGCCAGGAGTGGTCCCAGGCGAGGTCGCATGTGACCGTGCCCTGTCTTGTGGCCGGACCTTGCGTGAGCCGCACATTCTCGACCCGGATCGGGTCGGCCTTGCCCGTGCCCCGGAAGCGAGCATCCGCCGCCTCGTCCGCCAGGGCGGTCGAGGCCAGCGAACTGGCGGCCAAGAACGCGAATGCACGCCAAACAAGAGCCTCGTGGCTGGTTGTCATTTTCTTCATCGTTTTCTCCGGTGTGTCGGTTGCGGTCGATTGCTTCCGACTGCTGCCGACGGCTGTCGAGCACTGTCTCCTGCCCCCTGTCTCCTGCTTCCCGCTCACAATCCCACCCCCTTCGGTGCCGAGCGTACTCCGCGCCAACTGTGCGTTGCTTCCGTGTCCACCAAGGCCGCAGCCCGGCGATACGAAGGGTTGCCGCTTATGCCAAAGCCGCCGCGAATCCCGGCGCCGACCGCGTCCGCCCGCGGCCAGTCCGCCGGCAAGACCGGCGTGCCGAGTCCGTGCGAGCCCTTGAAGCCCCGTCCGGTGGCATTGGCAACGGTCACGGTCCGTTCGATAGGATTCCGCCAACCGTTCATGTTGGTCACGAGCCAATAGGAGGGGTGGTCCAAGCTCTCATCCGTGTCCCATCCCGGCATCCTCGGCCCGCGTGTAATCTTTTCGTACTCCAACTCGGTCATCGGCCGCAGGCCGGCCCAGGCCGCGAAGGATACGCCGTTTACCCAAGCCAGGCCGTTAATCAGGAGACGGCCGTCCGCGTCGGTGGTTCCCCTGTACATGACGTCCGTGCCGGTTCCGGAACGGCCAACCGGAGCCTTGGGCGGGAACAGGGTTTCCGCCTGCGCCGGAGGCAGCGTGTTGAGGAAATCCGCGTATTGAACACCGGTGATGGGCTTCTTCATGCAATAGATGGCCGCATAGCCGTTCGGAAAGGCCGCCGGTATCTCGCCGCCGTCTTCCGGCTGGCTGTCCCGATTTGCCCAGAGCCTACCCGGCTTCCGGCCGGTCGGAATGGCGCCGGGGCCGGTCACCAGATAGGGGAGTGTTTGCTCGGTGTCGTTCGTGTACATGTAGAAGTGATACGTGGCGGTGCCGCCCCCGAGAACGTACGGCCCCTCGGGAATGAACACCATCTCGATGCCGAACGCGCGCACCTCGACCTTCGTGTCTTTCGTGATCCCCCTGGCGGCCGTGAGATCCCAGACGACCGTGACGCCGGTCGCGGCCACCTTGCCTGCGCCGTATTCGGCGCGCCGAACGAACAGCCCCGTGAAACCGTCCGCCCCGTCCGGCACGAATAGCTCCAGCGGGGTTCCCGACCCCGAACGGTAGCCGGTCGGATTCATCGTTTTATCCGCCGCGAGCCGGACGTGCTGCCAGTCGGTCGAGCCTTCGGGGCGAGCCTTGAAGAACACCCAGGCCGCGTCGTGGTTCCCCTCGTGGCGCCAGGAGCTTTCCCAGGCGATGTTGAAGGCGATTGCTGCGGTTGCGTCATCGCGCGGTATGATCGCTGCGTTCTCCAGCCGCAAGGTGCTGGGTAAGTCCGGCGCGCCCGCGTAAGCCCTCCCGCCGCCCAGCAGCAGGCCGCAGGCGACGGCGAGCATCCGCCCCCCGGCGAACATGGATCCGTTGCATAGCCGACTCATGAGTTCCTCCTTCCTCCGGCACACTTGTACCTAGATTAGCCCATCGCGGGGCGAATTCGCAACCCCGCACTTCGACGCAGGGAAATGGGTCAGTTACGCGGTGGACACGGCTGGTAGGGCGGGGTCTCCGGACCCGCCCCGGCGGACCGGGACGGTCCGCCCTACCTCGCCTCCCCGCATAACTGACCGGCTTCGACGCAGGACGTTCCGTGTTCGCCTTTCTCCTCCCAGCCCTTGCCGGCGCCCGCGCGGAGCGGCGGGCGGCGGATCGTCTCCCCGCTCGTCTCGATGTTCTCCGCCCGGTGCGGGTGTCATGCCTTGACCCCGTTGACGATGTTGGGCAGTTTCTCGCCGCGCAGCGCCATGGCAGCCAGGTTGGCCACCGTGGTGCGCAGCGTCAGGCCCGACTGCGGCGTGGCCGAGGCGTCGTGCGGCGTGATCACCACGTTGCCGAGCTTCAGGAGCGGGTGGTCCGCACCCGGCGGCTCCGGATCGGTCACGTCCAGCGCCGCGGCGGAGAGCCGGCCGCTCTGCAGCGCCGCCACCAGCGCGGGCGTATCCACCAGCGTGCCGCGCGAGGCGTTCACCAGGATCGCGCCCTTCTTCATCTTCGCGATGGCCGTCGCGTTGATCATGTACTTCGTCTTCTCGGTGCTCGGGCAGTGCAGGCTCACGAGATCGCTCCGCGCCAGCACGTCGTCCAGCGTCGCGGGTTCGCAGCCGGCGCCCTTGATCTCGGCCGCGGGCACGCCGGGGTCGAAGACCAGGATCCGGCACTTGAACGGCTTGAGCCGCGCGGCCACTTCGCGCCCGATGCGGCCGAAGGCCACCAGTCCGACGGTCATGTACTTGAGCGCGCGCAAGGCGGCGACGGGCACCGGCAACTTCCACTGGCCGGACTTGATGACGCTGTCGCACGGCACGATCTGCCGCGTCGCGGCCAGGATCAGCGCCAGCGTGTGGTCCGCCACCTCGTCGATGCAGTAGCCGGGCACGTTGCAGACCGGAATGTTCTTCGCGGCCGCCGCCTCGAGGTCCACGTTGTCCACGCCGATCCCGTAGCGGACGATGACCTTCGCCTTCTGCATCGCGCCGATGATCGCGGCGTTGACCGGCGCGAACTGCGTGAGGACCGCGTCCGCGTCCCTCACCAGCGCCGCCAGCGCCGCCGGATCCTTGCCGGACTTCTGCCCCACCACCGCATGGCCCTGCGGCTCCAGGATGCCCTTCTCGACGTCAATCTCGTCAAACGCGTAGTCCGTGATAACCACCTTTTTCATGCGCCGTACTCCCCGTCTTGGTTTGTTGTGTGCAGGTTGTCTCCCGAAGCAAAGTCCGCCCCGCTATTGCCGCCGGCTCAGCCACACCAGCATTTCCCGGCCCGGCGCGCGGTTGCCCCAGACACAGTACGGCACCGCCGTGACGGAAACCCTGACGCGGGCGCTGGGGGTTGTCCGATACAGCGCCTGATCGTCCCCGGCCCAGTCCCGCGGCGACCGACGCCACGCCCGGGCGCGCAGCACGGCGACGCCCCCCAGCAGGTTCTTGCGAAAAACCGGCTTGAAAGCCGATGCGGGCGGAATCGTGATGTCGCGCAGTTCGCGCCCGTTGTCCGCCTGTTCGAGGCAGTACACCAGCGGGCCGCGTTGCAGCGCCACCCGGCCGCAGTCCATGCGCACCCGGGGATTCGCCTCCGCCTGCAGGACCGGCATGGCCAGCACGAGCTTGACTGTATCCCCGGCCTGCCAGCGGCGGCGGATCCGCGCGTAGCCGCCCCGGGCCGCGGCGCGCACGGCTTTCCCGTTCACGCTGAGGGCGAACTTCGCACACCAGCCGGGGATGCGCAATGCCAGGGTGAAGGCCGTCGGCCGTTCCGGCGTCAGGCGCATCCGGACCGCGCCGTCCCACGGGTAGCGCGTCGTCATCCGCAGCCCCGCCCTCCGGCCCGCCACATGCAGTTCCACGTCGCCCTGCGCGTAGAGGTGGACCGCGGCGGCATCGTCGCTTTCCGAACAGACGTACTGGCCGACCGAAGCGATCAGGCGCGCGATGTTCGGCGGACAGCAGGCGCAGCCGAACCATTCCCGGCGCTCGGCGGCCACATTCTCCGCCGCCCCCTTGCCGGCGGCGGGATAGGCCGCCAGCGGGTTGGCGTAGAAGAACCGGCGTCCGTCCAGGCTTACGCCGCTCAAGACGCCGTTGTACAGGGCACGTTCCATGACGTCGGCGTACTCGCCCCGGCCCGTCAGCTGCAGCATCCGATGCGCCCAGAAGACCAGGCCGACCGAGGCGCAGGTTTCGCAGTAGGCCGTTTCGTTGGGCAGGTCGTAGTCGAACGTGAAGCCTTCGTTATGGCGCGACGAACCGATGCCGCCGGTCACGTACATCCGCTTGCGCGTGACGTGCGCCCAGAGCTTGCGCAGCGGCGGCAGCAGCGTGGCGTCGCCCGTTTCCCGGGCGACGTCGGCCATGCCGCAGTACAGGTACATGGCGCGCACGGCATGCCCGACCACCTCGTCCTGCTCGCGCACCGGCTTGTGCGCCTGGAAAACGCTGTATTCGCCGCCGCCCCAGCCGTACTTCCTCCAGCCTTTCCGCTTCAAGGCTTCCGCCTCGGCGACGAAATACGGCGGCTCCGTGCCGCGCTCGTCGATGAAGTATTTCGCCAAGTCAAGATAGCGGCGCTCGCCGGTGGCGCGGTATAGTTTGACCAGCGCCAACTCGATTTCCTCGTGGCCGCAGTAGCCGCGTTTCTGCCCCGGGCCTCGGCCGAAAACCTGGCCGATGTGGTCGGCGTAGCGGCGCATGACATCGAGCAACGCGCGCTTGCCGGTGGCCTCGAAATAGGCGACCGCACCTTCCATGAGATGCCCGGCGCAGTAGAGTTCGTGCCATTCCGCCAGGTTGGCCCAGCGCTTCTCCGGCTCGACCACCGTGAAGTGCGTATTCAGATAGCCGTCCGGCTGCTGGGCTCCGGCCACGAGCGCCACCACGTCGTCCACCAGCCGCTCGAGCTTCCTGTCGGGATGCGTCTTGAGGCTGTAGGCCGCCGCTTCGATCCACTTGCCGACATCGGAATCCCAGAAGATGTGCGGCTCGTTGGGCATTCCCGGCTTCCACGCGAGCTTGAAGGCGTCGATCCGTCCGGTCTTCCGGCACTGCTCGTATTCGGTCGGCAGCGTCACCTCGCGGTTCACAGCCTGGCGTGGCGCCCAGAACGGGTCGTCGAGCGCGACGCGGGTGAACGGCACCGCGCTGAAGACGCAATCGGCGGCCATGGCTCTCTCCCTTCCGCTCACTGCTCCGCGACCACCGGGTTGCGCAACACTCCCACCCCTTCCGCCTCCACCTCGAACACGTCGCCGCCCTCTTCGACGTGCGCCTTGTAGTTCTGCCCGATGCACAGCACGTTCACCGGCTCGACCGGGGCCAGGAGCCTGACGCTTTTCAACGCCGCCCGCCGGGCGCCGGGCTTGAGCCCGCGGAGCGGCTCGCCCCGGGCCGCCGCAATCTCCTCGCCCTCGCCCTGTAGAACACCAACCCGCTCTCCGGCGCTTTCTCAAGCTCCACGTGCACGCCCTTCTCCGCCAGGTTCCGCCCTTTCGCGCGCCGCTTCCGGCCGGTGTCGGCGTCGGTCAGTTCGTAGGTCGCCGCGGGGTCGAGCGCGCGCAGCCGGAAGTCCGCCGACACGAACGGCGAATCCTTGCGCCGGAAGGCCAGCAGCATCCCCTCGCCCAGGTCCGGCCGGTGCATCTGGAACGCGGCCCAGGCGTCGTTCCCGGCGGCATTGTCCGTCAGCGGATAGTAGTCGCCATGAAACAGCGGCCGCGCGCGCCGGTAGTCGGCCATCATGCGCTTGTGCCACGCCCACGGGTACTCCGGATCGATCGGGAAGCTCTCGTACGGGAAGATCGCGAACTGGATCGCCGCGCTCAGGCTGCTGCGGAAGTTGTACGTGTCGCCCGCCCGACGACAGGCCGCCAGCACGCCGGTGCCGCTCAGCGGCACCCAGTAGCTGAGCCCCATGGTGTGGGTCTGACCCGGCGTGCCGTCGTTGATCCAGCCGCACTGCCAGTCGCTGCGCCACAGCGGAATGCTCCGGCTGATCGTCTCGAGATCGATGCGCCGCCCGCCGCTGGCGCAGTTGTCAATCACCATGCCGGGCTGGCTCTTCAGAATGGCGTCCCAGTACGCGTACAGTCCTTCGATATGACGGATCTCGGTCATCCCCTGCCGGTCCGGCGCATCGGCCGCGCGCCAGTAGGGCAGCGGGTCGAAGTTGAAGTCCTGCCGATAGAGCAGGACGCCCTGATCCTTCATGAACTTCGTGATGTACCCCGTCAGCCACTTCCGCGCCCCGGGAAGACCGAGATTGAAACACAGGTGCGCCCCGGGGCGCTTGTCGCCCAGGAACCACTCCGGGTGCTCGACCGTCAGCGGCGTGCCGTTGACGGCGCGTTCGGGCTCGAACCAGAGCAGGAACTTCATCCCGGCGGCCTTGGCGGCGTCGCTGATGGGGCGCAGCCCGTCCGGGTGCGCCGCCGGATTGATGCTCCAGTTCCCCACGTGGATCGCCCAATCGCCGGTGAATTCGTCCGGCGAGTAACTGCTGGCCGGGCCGTACCAGCCGGCGTCAATCCAGTAGTACTCGTAGCCGAGCTTCTGCTTACGGTAGGCCTCGATCCGCGCCAGGTGCTCCGCCGTCTTCATGCCGCCCCAGTGCGCGACCGTGAGCGGCCCCTGCAACGGCTTCCCCTTGGGCCGTGGCGTGTGGTGCTTGAGGATGAACCGTCGCAGGAGGTTGTGCCCCGCCAGCGGCTCGCCGTTCCAGAAGATCAGCAGGATACGCGGCGTGCGGATATCCTCGCCGGGGTGCAGCGTGAGCTTCGTCAACTCCTGGCCGGCGCGAATCTGCACCTGGTTGGGCGCCGGACGGGCGAACTCGGCCGCCCATTGCCCGCTCCAGCCGATGCCGACCATGACACCGGCCTTTCCGGTCTGCAGATTGAAGAACGGCAGCCAGGCATTGGAAGAGCGCCCGCCGCCCGCCGCCATGGCAATCGTATTGCCGCTGGTCAGCGGTTCCACCCGGTACTGGAAATCGGCCGGTGTGCACGGCGAGCCCACGGAACGGCGCAGCAAGGTCTGCTCGTCCGCCACCCACTCGATGTCCAACGGTCGGATGTTCTCGAGCAGCGGCGTGTCTTTCTTGCCTGTGTTGCGGAAGCGCATGACCCACTCGGCGGCCGGAAACTTCGCGAACGTCTGCATCTCCAGGACGCATTCTAGTCCCGTCTCCGAGTCGCGCCAGGTGAGCTCCTGCGTGGTCACACCGGCCGCGCTCTTGCGCGTCCGAGTTTTCTTCCAGTCCGCCAGCAATTCCGCCGCGGCGCGGCCGCCGTACTGGAACGAGAACGGCACGATCGAATCGGTCAATAGCTCGTTTGAGAAGGCGCCGCCTCCCGTCAACCGCACCTTCGAACCGTCGGCAAGCTCAACTTCCGCTTCCGCCCAGTCGGCATGGGCATAGCCGATATCGCCCTTCACTTCGCGCACCTTGAGCAGCAGTTCCGTCGCGCCGCCAACCTTCACGTCCACACGGGCCGGCTGACTGTTGACACCCAGCAGTGGGCTGCGCCACACCTCGCGCCCCTTGGCTTCGACCGAGAAGGTCAACCGTTCCGGCGCGCCCTGATTGCCGTACGCCCGGGCCTGTCCGTTGTTGTCCAACCCCACCCAAGCGCGAAACGCGCGGATCGGCTGGTTGGCGCGGATCCGGATGTCGCTGTCGGCGTGCGTGCCCAGGCCGGTCTCGTAGACCTTGTCGGCGAGCTTCAGCGGCTCGTTCACGATCGAGCGGTCATACCGAAGCTGTCCCCACCCTTGCCGCAGACAGCGAACGAAGACACCGCGCGGATCAACATCCTTTGTGCCCGTGACGGCCGCCACCCACTCCCGGGTAAAAGCCTGTGAAGGTTTTAATGTTTTGGGATCCAGTGAATTGTCCATACCTCTGTTGCTCCTTCATGCTGCGACCAGAAAAGGCCACCTTTACTCATTGCCGTGCGCCATTATGGGCGCCGTCTGTTCCGTCCCACATCCGATGATACCGCTCGATTCCGAGCAGCGCGTTCAACGATTGATAGGTCATCATCTGATCAAATCCCTGGCGCGTGTCGCCGCTTGCCCGGAGGCCCGCCATCAGCCGGTGCAGCGCGCCCGCCGTGGCCAGGATGCTGGAAATGGGATGAATCGCCACGGAGTAACCCATGGCCTTCAAATCCTCCGCGCGGGTGCGGGCCGGGGCATCTACTTCCACGATGCTTCCAACGAGCCGCCCGCGAACGCCTTCCCGGATGCGGCGGAAATCCTCCGGCAGGCTGACTCCGTCCACGAACAGGAGGTCCACGCCGGTTTCGGCGTAGAGGTTGACGCGCCGGATGGCCTCGTCCGCGCCGTTCACCCGGAAGGCATCGGTGCGCCCGATGATCAGCATGCCGCCGTCTCCGCGCGCTTCCACGGCCACCCGCAGCTTGGCGGCCATGGCCTCGGCCTCGATCAGCCGCACCCCGCCCGTCTGCCCGCAGCGCTTCGGACTGGCCTGGTCCTCGATGTGGATAGCCGCCACGCCGGCCTGCTGGTAGGCCTGCACGGTGCGATCCACGTTGGACAGCCCGCCGTAGCCGGTGTCGGCATCGGCGATCACCGGAATGCTCACGGCGGAGGCAATCAGTTCCGCCTGCCGGACCATCTCGGCCATGCCCAGGAGCTCCAGGTCGGGTCGCGCGAGCAGCGAAGCCGTGACCGCCAACCCGCTCATGTACACGGCGCCGAACCCGTGCTCTTCCGCGACACGCGCGCTCAGCGCGTCATAGCACCCCGGCGCCACCACGAACGTCCCCGCCTCCAATGCGTCTCGCAATCCGTTTTTGGCCATTCTGATTCTCCTTCTTCAGGTTTCAGGTGTCAGAGAGAGAATCAGGCGAATACTGGGACAGAGGGCGGTGGATTCGCGCGGCTCTCCCCCCTTTGGAGATTGGAAATTCCCTGTTGGATATTGGGTGTTGCATTTCAACAGGTTGCGAACGCCCTCAAAAAACAAGCACGACTCGTGGTCTCGCTGAAACCTGACACCTGACACCTGTGACACCTGACACCTGCCCCCTTCTTCCTACCCCTGCCCGCCGTCGCGCACCACCGGGGCAACGTAAGCGCCCTTGGGCAGGCACAGGATGCCGGCGTCTTTTCCGTGGAGCGTCATGGCCTTCTCGATCGCTTCCTCCACGGTCGACACCGGCACAAAGCCGAACTCTTTCACTGTCTCCTCCGGCAGCGAGGACTTCAGGAAGATCTCCGATGCCTTCTCCATCCCGGAGTGCAGGATATCCGCCATGAAGTGAACGCGTTCGCCGGCCTCGACCCGCTTGAAAAACTCCTCGAAGTCCATCCGCAGGAAGTGATCCAGCTCGTTGTCGCCGACCCCGTCCTTGCACTCGGCCACGAGGATGACGCATCCCCCGCGCTTCATCACCAGGTACGACTGCTGGTAGGCTTTGAGCGACTGAAACACGGTATCGTCGGCGGGACTGCCGCCGGCCGACGTGACGACGATCTCCGGCCGGCGGGCCAGCGGGACGGTGTAGTGCTTCTGCGCGTACCGTACTCCCTCCATCCACGCCTGGACCAAATCGCCGGCCACGGCCTTGATGATCTGAAGTTTCAGGTTCAGCACCACGTTCGCGATGAAGTGCACCCCGGCCAGATGCGCCGCCTCCAGGGCGTCGTCGTGCATCACGTTGTGTTCGATATTCCCGAAGTTGGCCCTGGTGATCCATGCGTGCCGGTGGTTGAAGTAGATCGTGTCCCGGCCCGCCACGGCGGGCAGAACGCTCTTCCGTCCGCCGGAGAAGCCGAAACTGATGATCCCGATCTGGCCGGTCAGCACCCTGACATCCGCCTGCGCGAAGATGCGGTTGATCCAGATCGCGTTGCCGCGCGACGTCATCCCGAGGAATACCAGGTTGTCCTTGTCGTCCATGTTGTGGTTGACCACCCGGTACCGCGCGGTGATGTCCTTGCCCAGCAGGCGGTCCATTTCTTCCCGCGTGCAGGGCCGATGCGTGCCGGTGCCCATGATGATCGTGATGTCTTCGTCACGCACACCGGCGTCCGCGAGTTCCGACAGGACCGCGGGCACAACCTTGTAGCCGATGGTCGGTCGGGCGTAGTCGTCGGTCACGATCGCCACGGTGTTGCCCGGCTTGGCGATCTTGCTCAGGCGTTTCGAGCCGATGGGATTGCGCACGGCCTGACGGACCATCTCCAGCTCGTCGCCGGCCTCGGGGATCTCGCCCGGCTCCACAACGGCCAGCAGGTTCGCTTTCGGGCACGTGACATTGATCTCTCCCTTGCCATAGCGGAAGGGTATTTTTGTCGTTGGCATGGTTGTTCCTTTCTCTTTCAGTCTTTCACTCTCACCACACGGTGTATCCGCCATCCATCACCAGCGTGCCGCCCGTCATGTACGACGAGGCGTCTGACGCCAGGAACACAATGGCACCCTTCAACTCGTCAATCCGGCCGTAGCGCTTCATCGGCGTGTTCTCGATGTTGCGTTTGAGCGCCTCGGGAATGACCGCCGTGGCTGCGGTCTGTTGCGTATGAATATAGCCGGGCGCCAGCGTGTTCACACGAATGTTCTGCGGGGCCCACTGGGCCGCCATACTCTTGCTCAGATTCTCGACGGCCGCCTTGGCGGCGCAGTACGCCGCGTTGTAGCGCGGGGCGATGTTGCTGATGACGTGCGCGTTGATCGAGGCGACGTTGATGATGCTGCCTCCCCTGCCGGCCGCCGCCATCCGGGACGCCGCCCGCTTGCCGACGTAAAAGACGCCGGCCAGGTTCGTCTCCAGGATCTCCCGCCAGAGCCTGTCGTCCAGGTCGGCCAGGGCGCACCCCTCCGACGGCCGCGCGGCGTTGTTGACGAGGATACGCACCGGCCCCAGGTTGGCCTCGACGTCCTTGATGAACCCGTCGATCTCGTTGCCGGCGGTCACATTGACCTTGCCGAACAGCGCCTTCACGCCCAGCGCCTCCAGTTCCCGGCGTGTCTGTTCGCCCTCGGCCTCCAGCAAATCGCAGATCGCGACGTCGGCCCCAGCCTCGGCCAACGCCAGCGCATGCTGGCGTCCCAGCCCCCGCGCGCCGCCCGTGACGACCGCCACGCGGCCCTTCAGACAAAACAAATCGAGAACATTCATAGGCACACCTCAAAACAGATCATCCGCCAGTCCACACAACCGAGCCGCCACGCGCCGCGCGTAATCCCGCCGGAACGCTTCCGGCAGGCCGTAGAAGCGGTCGCGGTGCAGGAACCGCCCTGCCTTATTGCGCCGTCCGACAAATGCGAAACTGTAGTGGTGAAACACCTGGTCCTGCGCCGACGGCTTTCCGCCGGCCTCGTCGTCCGCGCGCAGGCATTCCGCCGCGAACGCGGAACCTGCCGCCGATTCCCGCTGCGCGTAGGCGCGCGCATCCGCCCACCACTCCCGGAAGAGCCGCGGATCATGGTCTGCGAGCGTTTCCGCGAACAGCAATTGCAGCGACGGCGAGATCTTGTAGTGCAGCCGGCCGCCGGTCGCGCGGCGGATCGCCTGCCGCACAGGCCGGGACAGATCATCCGCGGAGTGCACGTCGAGCATCACGCCGAACGCGTCGGCGATGGCAACCTGCTCCCGCATTCGCTCTTCCAGTCCGCCCAATCCGTCGGGGCAACGGTAGTCCCACCCCTTCTCCTGGCCGAAGTTCGGCGCCACGTGCGTGACGGGCAAACCACGCCGCTGAATCTCGCGCAACACAAACAGGAGTTCCTCCGCCGTGGTCAGGCAATCGAAGGCAGCGACTTCCGGCGGATGCTCGTCAATCGTGAATTCGAGGTCGAACGCTTCGCCGCCCTTCAGGCGGCTGATGGTGTCCGCAAGCTCTCCCAGGGCCGCCAGCGCATCCCAGTACTTTGCAGCCAGACGCCCGATCGTCCGGTCATCAAGGGCATAGCGGCGCTTGCCAATCCGCATCGGTTCCCGGTGGCAGGCCATGACCATCCGCTGCTCCACGGCCCGGCGGACGCGGCGCTCGCGGCCGCTGTAGTCCAGGATATCAGCCATATCCAGCGTGTAGAACGAATAGTAGCGCGACGCCTCCACCCAGCGCCTGGCGCGCGCGAGCCCTTCGGCGCCGCGCTTGACCTGCAAGTGATCCGCATCCGCGCCGTAGCGCACGGGTGTGCTGTTTTGCAGCGCCGCCAGCACGCCGGCAACCCAGAGCCCTTCCCAGGTGCTGCCGGTATAGCCGGTCTCGATCGTGCCGAAACCGCAGGCGTAGTTGGTCGGCGCCGGACGCGCCGCGAGCAGATCGTCGAGGAAGTTCAGTTCCCGGACGGAGTTCTGGATGGTATTGGCCGCGAAGTTCCCGCGCCGCATGGCCTCGAACACGCCGGGCCAGACCAACGTGGTCATCCGGCAGCCGATCCCCAGCCTGGGTGTCGCTCCCAGCGCGCGCGGCCGGTTCGCGGGCCGCAACACGCGGCAGTAGCGGTCTACAATCGCCGCATCGGTCGGATACGCCGCCACGCGCAGGCCGTTCTTCAGGGTCATTTCGCCCAGCGGCTCCCCGAGCGCCGCGCCGCCGCGCCCCAGTTCCACAAACACCTGCTGGCCGTCGGGCAGGCGCACGAGGTCGAAGACCGCCGCGCCGCGCTGAACCCCGCCGCCCGGGCTGGCGATGTGTCTGGCCCACTGCGCCCCAAGGCGGCGCACCGCCCGCCACGCCGCGCCGCGGTCCCACGTCGCGGTGTCCAACACCGCGGGGCTGCGGGCAAACTCCCTCAGTCGTGGCTTCATGCTCACTCCATGGCGGCCAATAATGGCCGCCCGCAGTCACTGCGGCGCGCTGTTACCGCGGTGCGCCAGTTACCGCGGTGCGCAGTTACCGCGGTGCGCCATTATTGGCGCACATCTTGGCGCACATCTCCTCCACCCAGCCATTCATCTGCAAACACCGCTCCCGCGTCAACTCCTGCTTCCGCCCGGTGTGCGTGAACGGCGAAAGCACCAGGAGCCGGCCCTGCGCGCACAGATCGAAGTAGGCGCCGGATGGCTTGTAGAGCGGCGGAAAACCTTCCGGCCGGATCAGAATGAGGCTTCCGTACTCCTGCTCCATCACGGCGTGCGCAATCTCCTTCTCGCCCGGCGAGATAAACGGCGAAACCATCACCTTTCCCCGCCACGCCTGCTCCAGCGCTTGGGCCCTAAGAACGGCAAGCTCGGCGATGGACGCACGCCGCGACACCTGCACCGGCATCATATCCGGCTTGTCCAGAAGGAACAGATTCCCAAATCCGGCCCAATCCATTCCCCGCGGCAAGCGCTCGTGTTCCAGGCGGTTGACGCGAACGAACAACTCGGGATTAGCCTTCCGCACACAGTAGCGCCGGGGATTGTCATGAATATAGCGGCGCTCGGCGCGCAACGTGTCGGCGTCCATGATCACCCGGTCGTGATACCCATCTTCCCAGAACTCCATGGCGGGGGCAGCGAAGTGCTTCCGCAACTCGGAGGTCGCGCCGCTCTTGAAGCCGCGAATCGTCTGCCCCACCGGCTTCGGCAACGGCTCCTTCACGTAGACGATACCGTGGATATGATCCGGCATCACGACAAGGGTGTTCGTCTCGACGGCCGGCCGATGCGCGGGAATCTCGTGCCATCGGCGCTGCACGATTTCCCCGGCCTCTGAAAGCCGCACGCGATTCTCCGCGCACTCACCGAACAAGCGCCGCCGCCCCGCCGTCAGGATCGTGATCATATAGAACCCGACGCGGGTGTAATCATGCACGAACATTCGCTTACCGGGCACAGTTGCTCCTCTTCTCGCCGGCGGCCAATAATGGCCGCCCACAGTCACTGCGGTGCGCAGTTACCGCGGTGCGCCAGTTGCCGCGGTGCGCAGTTACCGCGGTGCGCCTGTTACCGCGGTGCGCCTGTTACCGCGGTGCGCAGTTACCGCGGTGCGCAGTTGCCGCGGTGCGCAGTTACCGCGGTGCGCCATTATTGGCGCACATCTGGCGCACATCTTGGCGCACATCTTCACCTCTGCACCCGCCCCGTTGCCCCGCCGCCCGCCAGCGCTTCCACTTCCTGAAGACTCACCAGGTTGAAATCGCCGGGGATGGAGTGCTTCAGGCACCCCGCCGCCGCCGCAAATTCAATCGTGCGCCGGGCCGGCCACCTCTTCAGCATGCCGCAGATCAACCCCGCCGTAAAGGCATCGCCGCCGCCGATGCGATCCACAAACTGCATCTCGTGGCGGCGGCTCTCACAGACGCCCCCGGCATCGCAGAGCAGCCCCGCAAGCGAACCGCTGCTCGCTCCCGCTCCAGCCCGCACCGTATAGGCCACGGCGCGCAGCCCGAAGCGCTTGCGCAACGCCCGTGCGCTCGCCGCGGGCTCGCCGCCAATGTCGAACAGCGCCGCCGCGTCGTGCGGTGTCCCGATAAACACATCCGCATCACGCAGAAGTCCGCCCAACACGCGGCGTGCCTCGGATACCGGCCACAAGCTCGCACGGTAGTTCACGTCCAGGCTGACGGTCACGCCCAACCGCTTCGCCGCGCGCACCCCCTCGCGCACCACCGCGCGCACGTTCTCGCCCAGCGCGGGGGCGGTGCCGGTGATGTGCAGCCAGCGGCGGCCGGACAGAATCGCCTTCCAGTCCAGTTCGCCCCGCTTGAGGGTGCGGAAGCTGGTGTCGGCACGGTCGTAGATCACCTTGGAGCCGCGCTGCGAGGCGCCGGTTTCGACGTAGAGGATTCCCAACCGGTCTCCGCCGCGCAGCACATGGTCGGTGTTCACGCCGTAACGCCGCAGCATATTCACGCACGCCTGCCCGATCTCGTGTGCCGGCACTTTCGAAACCGCGAAAGCCGGCACGCCCCACTGCGCCAGCGCCACGGCGACGTTGGCCTCGCCTCCGGTGTAGCGGGCCGCGAACGACTCCGCCTGCACGAACCGCTCAAACCCCGGCGTGTCCAGCCGCAGCAGCAACTCGCCGAACGTAACTACGCCCGATGTCTTGCCCTTCATGATCGGCCCTCCGCCCCGCCAACGAACACCATTCTGATGCCCCACGGCTCCATGTCACGCAGCGTGATGCGTATCCCGCCGGCTTCGGGCGCCGCCGGCAGGTGGCTGCCGCGCCGGCCGATCGCCTGCACGCGCACCGGTCCGGCCTCCATGCGCAGATGCACGGTGGCCTCGGTGACGGGGTCCATACCCGCGTTCAGGAGCATCACCGCGCCGCGCTTGCGGTCGGCCGACATCCGCGCCACCGGCACCAGCCGCACGGGTTCTTCCACGCGCACCGGCATGGCGTCGCGGCTGATCCAGTCGGCCACATTCTGCAACTGCAAGCGCTTGCGGACGGATTGCAGGAACATCCAGGGCGCATAGCCCATGACCACGACGCGGCCGCCCAGTTCGTTCTCGAACGCCGTCATGCCCGGCCCGCGCGGCTTGCTGAAATAGTCCTCGATTGTCGTGAGAACGCGCACGCCGCCCGCGATGGGTTCGAGCACGTCGCCCATCCCCTTGGCGTCGCCCCAGAACTCGATCCGCGCGTCGCGCACCTCGTTCGCCGCCCGGCCGTTCAGCGCATCGTTCGAAAAACGCTCCCGCAAGCCATTGTCCAGCCGCTGGGCGAGCCGCACACCCGTCAGGTGGCCCAGCCCCCGCTCCGCCAGGACTTCGAGGGCTGTTGTATCCATGAGCACGCCGCCGGCAAGCATCCCCTTGAGTTCGTCGTCGGAGTAGATTTCCGCAATCCGTCCGCAGAGGACCACGCCGCAGCCTGATTGCTCCGCCGCCAGCGGCAGGCCGATCTCGCCCAGCACGTTCGGCACGCCGATGTTGTGGTGGGGCGGCGCCCAGCCCAGCCAGCTCTCGCCCGGCCGCACCGCGCGCCGCGCCATGAGCCGGCTGCTCCAGGCCGGCCAGAGCCCGACGACCGGAAGGCCGGCCGCGTTGGTCACCCAGCGTTCCCAGGCCGGGCGGGCGACGGGAATGGCGCGCACCCACGGGAGGCTGTCCTCACAGTCCGCCGTCATTCCCAGCATGTTGAACGCAACGCCGTTCAGCCCGTACGCCAGCGCCAGGCTGCATTCGTCCACCACCGCGGTCGCCGATTTCTTCAGGCGCTGATACGGGAAATTTTCCAGCTCGTATTGCACGTCCCGCACGGACGGCGGCAGCAGCGCACGCTGGCGGCCGCAGCTCAGCGCCTTGCCGAACATCCCGATCGGCGTGGCATCGTCGTAGAATCCACCCCCCGGCCGCGCCTTGGTCGCGCCCAGCGCGGCGAACCAGCGGTCAAATGCCTGCCCCGAATACGTGGTCCACTCCGCCCCCGCCGTCATGAGCCCGATCCCGATGCGCGGATCCACCCGGCGGATGGCCTCCCGGCACTCGGCCATCAGCGATTCGATGGAGGCGATGTTCTGCTCGACCCACAACTCGCGCACCCGCCCCTGGTCAGGGACGTCGAACGCCTTCACGAGTTCCTCGCGCGTATATGCGCGCCCGGACCGTTGCGCGAAGAGCGCCAGACAGGTCGGACAGAAACACCCCCAGGTCACGCCGTGGTGGTGCATGCGGATATCGTCATCCACCCAGATGAAGTCCGGCCGCGCCCGCGCCACCAGTTCGTACTTGGCCCGGACGTAGGTCCGCATCTCGGGGGTGTTGGGGCAGACGCAGCCGGTGGAGACGCTGCCGTCGTGCCCAACGATGGCCTGGGCCGGCAGGGGCGGCATGTAGGACCACGCCTCGTTGAGGTGGCCGATGGTGCACAGCACATTGATCCCGGCGGAACGGATGCCGGCCCGGCGGAAGGCATCGAGCCGCTTCGCCGCCAGTTCCATGCGAGGCGCATAGGTCTCCAGCGGAATGTAGAAGTGGTGGGTGATGGTTTCGAACAGGGCCACTTCGTCCACCACGCTCCGGTGTTCCCGCAGGAGCGCGAGCAACTTCTCAAACTCCGTGTCCGTTTCCCACTGCGGCAATCCGATCCGCCAGGACAGTGTCAGTTTCACTTGTTCCATGCTGTTCCGTCCACTCTGCGATTTTTGATTTTCAATTTTCGATCTTCAATCCTTCCATCCCCAGATCCTCCGCCAGCCCCTTCAAACTGGCCCGCACATCCTGCGGCAAAGCGATCCCTCCGGCCAGCGCTTTCGCGCGGTACTCCCACTCCTTCTCGCCCGGCAGCCAGATACGGTCGGCGCCCTTCGCCTTGGGCGCATCCTTGATCTGACGGATCAGGGCATCCATGCGCGACTTGAAGTCGTCGATAGGTTCAAAAGCGCATACGTTGATGGCAATGAACGTGTGCGATTGATTGACCGGCGCGGCTTCGCCGAAGACCCAGCTCCGTACATCGCGGCCGAACGCCCCGCCCGCAAGCACACCCGTCAGCACCTCGACCAGGAACGCGATGCCATACCCCTTGTGCCCCGCCATGGGCAGGAGCGCGCCGGCCAGCGGATAGTTCCCCGGGTCCGTCGTCGGCAAGCCGTCTCCATCCACGATCCAGCCCTCCGGCAGCGGCTTGCCGAGCTGGCGCAGGGCGTAGATCTTGCTCGCGGCCACCACGCTGGTCGCGATGTCGAGCATCACCGGATGTTCACGGCCCGCCGGCACGGCG